>DASRRM010000265.1:0-26612 GCA_035695715.1 Tepidisphaeraceae bacterium | reverse complement strand
GCCGCTGGAGTCGCCGAAAATTGTGCATCGACTATTCATGCCACATTCCAAGGCTCGTGAAAAGAGAGAAAAGAGCTTAAAATGCGGGGAAGAAGAAGCTTTCAAGGTGAAAATCGCCCACTCGGTTTCCTGAAGAGCCATAAAAATAAGATGGAAGATATTTCCCCACCCATCCCCGCCCGCCGCCGGCGCAGACGCCTGGCGGTTTCGTTGCGCCGGCTGCTGGAAAAGCTGAAAACCGGTGGCGACGTCCGCGCCCGCAAAATCCGCCGGTTGCGCGCTGCCGTTCGCGCCCAGCGCTATGAGAATGAGTTCAAGCTGTCGATTGCCGTGGACAAGATGATGAACGACATCTAACTCGCTGGACAATTCCTTAAAGCTGCTAAAAAGATTGATTGAACGCCAAGACGCCGAGAACGCCAAGTTAAGAAAGAAGAGAGAAATCCGTTGTGTTCTTGGCGCTATTCCTTGGCGTCCTCGGCGTCTTGGCGTTCGCTTTCACCAATTTGTCACGACTTTTTCGCATCCGCGGCCGGGTCGGCGAGGGTAGCGAGCTTGTCCCCGTCCACGAATTTCAGCGATTCGGAATTGACGCAGAATCGCAGATTGGTTGGCTTTGGACCATCGTCAAAAACGTGGCCGAGATGGCAGTCGCATCGCGCGCAGAGGATTTCGGTTCGGCTGCCGTCGGCATCGAGATGCTCCACGACATTTTCCTTCGAAATCGGCTGGAAGAAGCTGGGCCAGCCGGTTCCGGAATTGAACTTTGAATCGGATGCAAACAGCGGCAGGCTGCAGCAGATGCAGGCATAGACGCCGGACTTGTGGTTGTCGAGCAGGTTGCCGCAGAAGGGCCTTTCGGTTCCCTTGGCGCGGGCGATTTTGTATTGGTCGTCAGTGAGTTGCGCCTTCCATTGCTCATCCGTTTTGACGATTTTGCGTTCTTCAATCGGCCCGACGAGTTCACCCTTGCTGTTAAAAACTTTGACTTTCACGGTATCACCCTCCTTCGAAGGTTGAGTGGTTGCCTTGGAATCTCTACCCGGCTCGCATGCGCCAAGTACCAATAATCCCGCCATTGAAGCCCCGGCTGCGATAAAAGTGCGTCGTGTTTGCATGGGATCTCCAGAAATTTCACCCCATCATATGCGTCGGATTCGCTGGCGTGCAACATAACCTGTCGCATTCTCAAAATACGGTTGATCGTTAATCCATTTTGTGCTGCCCCCTTCGGCCCACCAGGATTGCCCTTCGCGCAACGGCCACCGCGCTGATAATTCCTGCCCCAACCAGCGCTTCAAAAGTTTGCGGATCGTTTCCGGATCAAATTCCGAGGTCAGCACAACGTGTATATGGTCCGGCGCACCAGCACAGGTGTGAAACGTCCAATGCCCTCGATCGCAAATGCTGGGAATGACGTCTTCCGCGAAGATGCATTGGTCTTTGGCGAGTTTCACGGGAGGGAACTTGAGTCGATCGAGTTCTTCCTGATGTCGCGCCGGATCGCGACCAAGCACCGGGGTTCCAAACTCGTTGTTATCGCGGTCGACCGTCCCGCGGCCATCACCATGTAGGCGCGTTCCGTAAGTTCCCCAGGTAATGTGATATGCAAGTGGACGGGGCATGGTGTTTCCTCGTCTGGGTTGATTAGGAGCTTTGCGTAACGGGTCGGGACGACCCGGCTCTCCCTGAAAGTTAAGGGCCTTATATTTTCACTATCCACCGGGTCGCAAGACCTGCACACTTTCGTACTTACGAAACCTTTCATTTCCAAGGAGAGCCGGGTCGTCCCGACCCGTACGCAGCGCTCTTCGCTCCCCGTAACAAATCACGCGTTATCCTCATAACCCCACTTCATTCACCTTCACCCCATGCGCCTTGAGCGTATTAATCTGCACCACTTTCGCCTCGCGCGCATCGGCGACATTATCGCTATGACAATCCGCCTTTTTCCCCTTGTGCGCCAGTTTGTGAATTTCTTCAGGACTAAGCACGCCCCGCTGTTTTAAAATATCCGCCCCGGCCATCGTAACGCCGGGAGAGGCCTGGGCTTTTTTTCCAGGCTGCGATTGCTCGTCCTTACCGCTGTAGAATTCGGTGATTTCCTTGCTGATTCTGACGCTGCACCAGTCGTGGCCGCACATGGCGCAGAAATCGGTGTCGACTTCCAGGTCTTCATCGTGATAGGCACGCGCCAGATCGGGGTCGAAGGATAGATCGAAATGCTTTTGCCAGTTCAAGGCGGCGCGGGCCTTGGTCAGTTCATCGTCGCGGTCGCGCGAGCCGGGAATTCCCAGCGCCACATCTGCCGCGTGGGCGGCGATTTTATATGCGACGCATCCCTGTTTCACATCATCTTTCTTCGGCAGGCCGAGATGCTCCTTCGGCGTTACATAACACAGCATGCTGGCGCCGTGGAAGCCGGCCGATGTCGCGCCGATGCAACTGGTGATGTGGTCGTATCCCGGAAAAATATCGGTCACCAGCGGCCCAAGCACGTAAAACGGCGCGCCATGACAAAGCTTGCGCTGCAGCTTCATGTTGTATTCGATCTGATCGAACGGCACATGCCCCGGCCCCTCCACCATCACCTGACATCCCTTCGCCCAGGCACGCTCGGTCAGTTCTCCCAGAGTCGCGAGCTCACGAAGCTGCGCTTCGTCCGATGCATCGGCCAACCCGCCGGGCCGAAGCCCATCACCGAGGCTGAAGCTGACATCGTATTGGCGCATGATGTCGCAGATATCGTCGAAAACCTCGTACATCGGGTTTTGCTTGTTATGCGTGAGCATCCACTTGGCGAGCAGGCTTCCGCCGCGTGAGACAATGCCGATCAGCCGATTCTTCACGAAAGGAAGATGTTCCTTCAAAACCCCGGCGTGGATCGTGAAATAGTCGACGCCCTGCTGCGCCTGTTTTTCCAATTCCTTGAGAATGACGTCATACGTGAGGGTTTCGATCGTTCGGCCGATGATCATCGAATAAATGGGGACGGTGCCAATCGGGACAGTGGAATTGCGGATGATCGCCTCGCGGCATTCATCCAGATTTCCTCCGGTGGACAGGTCCATCACCGTATCGGCTCCCCATTTTTCCGCCCATTTCAGCTTTTCCACCTCGGCGTCCGTGCCGGAGGAAACCGGCGATGCGCCCATGTTCGCGTTGATTTTGGTGAGCGAAGCCCGGCCAATCGCCATCGGCTCGAGCTTGTATTTCAGATGGACTTTATTGGCCGGGATAATCATCCGCCCCGCGGCCACCTCGACGCGAATCTGCTCGGGTGATAAATGCGGCTCGCGCAGGGCCACGCGCTTCATTTCTGGCGCTATTCGGCCGATGCGCGCTTCTTCGAGCTGCGTTTTTCCATCGCGATCGCGCGGAGATGAGAAATCCATCGCCGTCAGTTCCGATACCCCCGGCATGCCGGGCGTATCCGGCGAGCTGTAGGCGTAAGGCGTTCCGACCATGCCGCGATTGGCGAACGATCCCGGCGTGGTTCCCTGCCGATCTGTCGACGGATTATCTCCAATCGGAGGAAGCGAGATTGAACGATCCGAAGCAAGACGCGGGTGGGACATATGAACTCCTTTTTATTGACGATCGGGCGAAATGGAAATGAATGAAAGGCGTGGCGCGCCGGCCATTCGCTTCCCTCCGCCGGTACGGACCGGATCAGGTTCCAAGGGTGTTTTCTCAGGTCGGCCAAAGCCAACCACCCCTAGCGAATGTCAGGAGTTTAGGGTTTGGGGACGGGGGAGGCAAGACGAGGGCGACATCCGAATGACGAATGACGAATGAAGTAAACCGGAATGGAGAATCCGTCGGGGCATCTCAATGTGTGCCGCTTGCGACTTCGCGAATCAAATGCCGTAGTTTGCCGATCTTTCAATTGCAACGAATGAATCTTCACCCAACGAAGACGCCCGCGATGGATCGATTCCTGATCCGCGAAGCCGCAAGCGGCAAACCATGCGCACTCATGCTAAACTCTCTTCATGCTCCGCATCCTTTTAAAAGCAGAGGGTCCAGATCCGACCGATTCCAATCTGACCTTCGTGCTGATCTGCATGATCGCGATCGGGGCGGTTTGCCTGTTGGCGGCGATTCCGGTGGTGACCGCCCGGCGGCGCGGTTTGCCGCAGGTGGAAGGAATCGCCGCGCTGATGGTCCTTTGGGGACTTGTCACCGCTGGCAGCATCATCTACGCGACCAACGCGCAGATGCAATTCAACAAGGAATACACCATGCGCATCATGCAAAACTACGATGCGAATGACCGAAGTGACCAGCCAAGCAAACCCTGGTTTTTGTGGGGATGCCTCGTTGCAGTCTACGGCGGCGCCATGTTGTGGGCATCCAGCGCGAAAAATGTCCCGGCGCGCGGCTTTCCGATTGAGCCTCGGCCACCGAAAAGCGAAGGATAGAATCGTCCAGGATCGACCGTCCCCCCAAAAAAACGTCATCCCGAAAAGGGATGACGATTAATGATCGACTCTTACGAATTCTCACTCCGCCCAAGCCCAGCCTATTTCGCCGCTGGCGTTGCCGGCGCGGCGGCGGGCTGAGTCGTTGCCGAGTTGGCCTTGGCGCCGAAGAACGAGTCGTCAATCTCCGGCTTCTGCACCTTCTTCAAATCCTCCACCAGCAACTCCAGCCGTCGACGGGGAATCTGGTCGGAAATCTGGTCATATTCCGGGATCCGGCGGCTCAGCACCTGAATAATGTGGTAGCCGTATTGAGTCTTGACCGGCGCGCTGATCTCGTTGTCCTTTAATGCATAGGCCGCGGTTTCGAATGCAGGCACCATCTGCCCATGGGTCATGGGCTGCGGGCCGAGGTTTCCACCGGCAGCGGCCGACACCTTGTCATCCGATTCCAGCCGGGCGATCGCCGCGAAATCCTCTCCCTGGTCGAGCCGGGCCTTCAGATTGTCGACCTTGGCCTTGGCCTGTGCCTCGGTCAGCTTCGAATTAACGCCCGAACCGGCATAGCCGATCAAAATGTGCCGCACCTGCAGCTCGGCGAAATAAGCCTTGTGCTCGTTATAGAATTTGACGTTGGCGTCCTTGTCCTTGGCCAGCTCGACCATCAGCGCGTTGGCCAGAAGCTGGTCGTATGTCGTCTTGAAGCTGATGGTGTCGTCGAGCTTCTGACGCTTGGCCTCGGCGGCCATCAATTTCATGTCAATATACTGTTCGGCAAGCTGATGCTTGGATTCGGGATGGGCCAGGATACGCGCCTGCAGATTGGGATCGAGATCGGAGAAGAACGCGGTGAATTCGCCCGCCGTCACCTTCTGGTCGCCGATGCTGATGACGACTTTTGCCGGATCGATCAGCGGGAACGCGATGACCGGCTCGGGCTTTTTGGAAGGGTCGGCCGGCAACTGTTGCTCGGGGCTCTGCGCCAGCGCCCGGGCATTGCGGTACTGGTTCAACAAGGGAAATGACACAGCGGCCGACACTGCGACGATCAAGGCAATGCGTACCGTTCGCTTTGAAACTTTCAATTTCGCTCCTGGGCGTAAGTTGTGAATAAAAGGGACGAATTCAGGGTCGATAATCTAACGGAGATCGTCCCATGGTGCAAAGAGGCGAAGGAAGCGCCGCCTTGAACCTGTAGCGCATAAATTAGACGCTCTGCCGGCATCAAAGTTCACGCCCGAGTTCCTGCGGCGAGAAATGACTTCAAATCGGTCTCATTAACCGCCGGCTCGCCCGGTGCAACGTTGTCGAGCCGGCCGGCCTTCATCCATTGCTCCAATTGCCGGATCAAATCGAACAGATGCGCAAATGAGTCGACGATAAAAAGCAGCTGCTGAAAGTGATTGATCTCAAATCCCTGATTAATCACCCACTCCAGTTGAATCGGATACCGCTGCACCAGCGGCGATTTGATCGAATGCTCGATTTCGCCATACGAGCTGAGCAAGCCGCTGCCATAAACCTTCACGCCGGCGCCTTCACGCATCAGGCCAAACTCGATCGTAAACCAGAAGAAGCGCGCCATCGCCCGAAGGATGCTCTCCAATCGCAAAAGGCGCTGTGACTCATCGGAGATATTTGCCACGTGCAGCGCCGCCTCCTGCGCGAATTCGCCAAACCTGACCAGCACATCGGCAAACGCGCGGTCGGTATGCATGGGAACATGCCCGGCGATATCGTGGAAGATGTCCGGCTCCGGGAGATAGTCCAGATGCGCGCCGTCGCGAATGGTGACTGTGGTGGGAAAAGCCCGCGTGCGCAGGCAGTCAAAAAAAACGTAAGCCGGGACATATCCGCTGACGGCCTTTGCCGAGAATCCACTGAGCGGCGCGAGGAATCGGTTCACATCCTGTAATTTTGGAATGGCGTTCGGATTGAGGGCAAGATTAGTGACGCCCTGCAGGAATTTCGCGTTGGCGTATTTTTCCCATCGCGGCCGCATGCGCGAATACAGCCGCCGCCAGGTTTCCTGGTTATCTTCGCCGTAGAGTTCGTACGGCTGAGGGATAAAAATATCGCCGTGAGTGCGGGCGTTTTCGATGAACGGGGCATTGTTGGTCGTCAGCGGCATTATTGTGGCCTCTTCATGGCAAACCGATCGCGGGTGCGGGAATATAAGTCCGTTCCCATCCGGCCGATCGTCGCCAGCTTCTGCGGATCGATCTGCCGCTGCTCGTCGAGCACATCATCACTGGCATGCAACATCACGATCCGCCCAATGACCAAATTCGCCGCCAGCGGGCCTTCTCCCACCGGCACGATTTGAATCAATTCACATTCCATCTGCACTGCCGCCTCTTTCACCCGCGGCGGCTTGACCCGAACCGAAGCCAACGGCGTCAACCCGCACGTCTCAAACTCGCTCACTTCATATGGCAATTCCGCCGACGTGCAGTTCATGCGCTCGGCCGTCGCCTCACTGACGATGTTCACGACAAACTGGCGATTGGCCTCGATATTAATGACCGTATCTTTGCGCGAGCCATCCCGGCGGTTGACTGGGGAAAAAACCACGGCCGGCGGATTAGCGCCCACGCCGTTGAAGAAACTAAACGGCGCCAGGTTGGTGATGCCGCCCGGCGAAATTGTGGAAACCCACGCGATGGGCCGGGGTGTGATGCAGGCGACCAGGTGGCGGTATACATCGCGCGCGGGCGTGGTGGCAGGATCGATTGTCATTCCAGTGGCGCTCCAGTGGCACGGGCATCCTGCCCGTGTTCCTTAATTTCGAATTTTCCTGATCGATGGTTTCACCGTTGTTGCCGGGCGTCGTCTTCGATCTATTCAAGGCATGGGCAGGATGCCCATGCTACTGTTGCCAGGAATACGGATACGCCGGGTCATCAAGTTTCATCGCCTCCGGCGTCAGCGACAATGGCCGTTCCGTGTCGAACATGACTGCCAGTTCTTCGGTGCGCGCATGGTTCATGCTGGCGAGGATGGTGCCTGGATGCGGGCCGTGCGGGATGCCGGCGGGATGATGGGAGAATGAGCCGCTGCCCACGCCGCGCCGGCTTCCGAAATTGCCGCGCACATAAAAAAGCACCTCATCCGCCTCAGTGTTGCTGTGGACGTAAGGCACTTTCACCGCCTCGGGATGATGATCGAGATATCGCGGCGCGAATGTGCAGATGACAAAACCCCGGCACTCAAATGTCTGCTGAAACGGCGGCGGCAGATGCACCGTGCCGGTCAACGGCTCAAAATCCATCGCGTTAAACGTGAAAGGATAAACCATCCCATCCCAGCCGATCGCGTCGAATGGATGGTGCATCATGACGGTGCGGGTAAGCCGGGAACCGTCTTTTACGAGAACCTCGGTTTCCTCTTCCCTGTCGATGGTGAGCAATTCGCCCGGCCCGTGAAAATCGCGTTCGCTGTAGGGCGAGCCGAGCTTAATCTGGCCTTCGGGGTTCATGTAGCGCGCAGGAATGCGAACCGGGCCGGAGGATTCGAGGATCAGGTGATCCTCGCGGCGGATGTCGTTGGGCACGATACGATAGGTGGTGCCGCGGGGGATGACGATGTAATCGTCGGCGCGATAGGTAAGCCGGCCATACGCGCTTTCCAACACGCCGCCGCCGTCGAAGATGAAGATCACCTCATCCGCCCCGCCATTGCGGAATAGCGCGTCCTGCTGAGTCGCCGGCCGGCAGCGATGGCAGATCAGATCCTCATTAAAAAGCAGCGGGACGCGACCGCCAATGGGATCACCAGCGCGCGGCAGATCCTGGCTGCGGAGGTGATGATGCCGCAGCGGCTGGTTTTCAACCGCGGAGGGCTGGGGCGCTACGACCAGTTCCACTTTTTTCACGCGAGTGGGCGGGCGCAGGTGATACATAATGGAATAGGCACGGTCGAAGCCGGCAGTGGTGATCACGTGCTCGTACGCCAAACCTTCATGCTGAAAACTCGCGTCTTTGGGCCGATTCATGCGCAAATGATGCTTGCGCGGCAATTCGCCAAGCTTTCGATAGATGGGCATTGGACACCTCTTTCTTGCAACCGGCCCGCGCACGTGCATCTATTGTTATTCTTCGCGAACCTGATGCAGCCAGACAAAAAATCGCAGGGTGGGCGTACTCGCCCACCACTCGTATGCGCCGTGCGCGAAATGGTGGGCGAGTACGCGCGAGTACGCCCACCCTACTCGGACGCCTTCTAACTCTCCGATCCGCGCGCATCGCCAGGGCGGGCAACGATCGGCGTTCTCAACACGCCGATCCGTTCGATTTCCAACTCCACGACATCACCCGGCTTCAGCCAGCCGCCGGTATTTTCCGGGCCAAGTTCAAGAATGCATCCGCTTCCCACCGTGCCGCTGCCGAGCAAATCGCCGGGCAAAAGTTCTGCATCGCGCGAGGCATGGGCGATGATCGCGGGCCAGGAAAAATACATGTCGGCGGAGTTTCCGCGCGAAAGTTCGCGGCCATTAACTCGGGCCGACATTTGCAGATTCACGCGCCCGGCGGCATCGATTTCGTCTGCGAATTCATCCAGCGTCACCAGATGCGGGCCGACGGCGGTGGCAAAATCCTTTCCCTTGGCCGGTCCCAGCCCCACCGACATTTCCCGGCGCTGAAGATCGCGCGCGCTGAAGTCGTTGATGATCGTGAAACCGGCCACGTGCTTCCAGGCATCGTGCGGCGATATATCCCGGCCGCCGGTGGATATCACAACGCCGAGCTCCAGTTCGTAATCCAACTCGGATGACTCTGCAGGCGCGAAAACCGGAACATCATTCCCCACGATGGAAGCCGGATTGGAAAAATAAAAGACTGGCTGTTCATACCAAGCCGCCGGGACGTCCAGGCCGCGGCGTGCCCGGCACGTTTTGACATGCTGCTCAAACGCGTAAAAGTCGCGAAATGAGCGCGGGATTGGAAGCGGCACACGCATGAAAATCCGTCATATAAATTCGCGGGCAACCGCCCGCCAAAACCGTGCTTAGGGGGCGTTTTCACGGTTTTTCGTGACACGACCGTCTCGCCCGTGCCTTGCGGCGCAACACGAGATTGAATCAGGCGTTTTCAGAAGTTCCCATCGTATTCAGTTCCAAGGCACGGCCGAGACGGCCGTGTCACGATCAAGCGTCTAAAACCGCTCAGCTTTGCGTATCCAGCAGCTCACAGCGTCCCGCGCTTCATCTGCTCGCGCTCGATCGCCTCAAACAAGGCACGGAAATTCCCTTCGCCGAACCCATCCGAATTCCCGCGGCGTTGAATGATCTCGTAAAAAAGCGTCGGACGATCGAAGATCGGCTGGCTGAACAATTGCAGCAAATAGCCGTCCTCCCGATCGCGATCCACCAAAATGCCAAGCTCGCGCAGGCTCTGGATGTTTTCCCGGATCTGCCCGACGCGCTGGGGCAACATCTCGAAATAGGTGTCGGGAACGTCCAGGAACTTCATTCCCCGCCCGCGCATTTCGCGAACCGTCGCAATAATGTCCGGCGTCAGCAAGGCAATGTGCTGAATCCCCGGGCCCTTGTACTCATCAATGAATTCCTGAATCTGCGATTTCTCGCTCGACGGCTCGTTGATCGGCAGGCGGATGTATCCATCCACATCCCCCATCACCTTGCTCATCAGCGCACTGCGGCCGGTTTGAATGTCGAAGTGGGCCGTCTGCTCAAACCCGAAAACCCGCGCGTAAAAATCGCACCACTCGTCCATATGTTCCACGTTGGCGACGATGTGATCAATCATCATCAACTGGATTTCCTCGTCCTCCATGCCCCCCGCCACGTTCACATATCCCGGCGCAAAATCCGCGTGAGGCTTACGCTGGAGGAAGGTGTGAGTCGTGTCGCCGTAGGCGGCAATCGACGCGCCGATAAACACTTCATGCTCGTCGATCGGCCGCACGATCTTGGCGCCAGCCGATGTCGCATGGGCAACCGCGGCGGCAACGTCTTTTACCCGAAACGCGATATCCTTCACGCCATTTCCGTGACGCGCCAGATGCGTTCGGATGTCTTCGGCCGCGGCGCTCGCACCTTCCGGCTCGGCGAAAAGAAAATGAATGCGCCCCTGCCCAACGACAATCGCCCGGCGGCCGACAAGGCCGGTGGTCGAGTCGCCCCGGCAGCGGCGGCGCATGCCGAGCATCTTTTCGTGGTAGTCGGCCCACTGACCCGCGTCGTTCACGTAAAACTCGATGTGGTCGATCCCGCGGATTCCCAGCGGATTATCCAGCAGGCCCGGCTTTGGAAGTTGAATCGGGGGATGAGAGGTTGCAACCATGGATCGCTCCTGCAAATGGGGATCGCACGCTACTTTGAAACTATAGGCATCGCGATTCGCCTCGTCGCACGCCGGAATATCTCGCGAACATCCGCCATGGAAACAAAAGTTGCGGCTCAACGGTATCTGTTACATGCAAATCACGCTCCGCAGCTGGCTCGTCGCACTTGTCCTGACCACTTTCGCCGGATCGATTTCGCTTCGCGCCGCTGACGCGCCGGCTTCGGCGTCGGCGTCGGCGTCGCAAGTTCGCCATCTCCTGTATGTCTGCGTTCCGGGCATTCGCGGCGACACGCAGTATGGCGGCTCGGGAATCCTGGTGTTCCACATCGATCACGACCATCGCTTCCTGCGCCGCATTCCTCTGCCAGCGCTTGGCGATCCGAAAAGGCCGCAGCCGGTGAAAGGCGTTTGCGCCTGCGCCGAAACCGCCCGAATCTATGTCAGCACACCCAATAGCCTCTCATGCCTGGACCTGCTCACCGATAAGGTCATCTGGCAGAAGACCTACGATGCCGGCTGCGATCGCATGGCGATTTCGCCGGACGGCAAGCAGATTTATCAGCCGGCTTTTGAAGGAAACTACTGGCATGTAATCAACGCAGCGACCGGCGAGCAGATCGCCAAAGTGGTGACCAACTCCGGCTCGCATAACACCGTCTACGGGCTTGACGGGAAGGAATGTTTCTGTGCCGGGCTGCGCTCGCCGGTGCTGACAGTGGCCGACACGAAGAATAACACCGTCGAAAAAACCGTCGGCCCATTCAGCGATTCCATCCGCCCGTTCACCGTCAACGGCAAGCAGACGCTCTGCTACGTCTGCGTGAACGGCCTGCTTGGTTTTGAAATCGGCGACATCGTTACCGGCAAAAAACTCTATCGCGTGGAGGTTTCGGGTTACAAAACCGGCTGGACCAAGCGCCACGGCTGCCCGAGCCATGGCGTTGGATTAACGCCGGACGAAAAGGAAGTGTGGGTGGTGGATGGGCACAACAGCCGGGTGCATATTTTTGACAACACGGTCATGCCGCCGAAACAGGAAGCCACCATCGAGCTTCACGATCAGCCCGGCTGGGTGACATTCAGCATCGACGGGCGGTACGCCTATCCATCCACCTGCGATGTGATCGACACAAAAACGCGAAAGGTGCTCTACGCCTTGAAGGACGAAAACGGCGGCGAAGTGCAAAGCGAAAAGCTGTTGGAGATCGATTTCGCGGGAGACAAGCCGGTAAAGGCGGGAAATCAGTTCGGGGTGGGAGAGGTGACGGGCGCGAAATAAAATCAGGCGAATTTCGCTACTTAGCGCGGCCACTGGCCGCAATCAAAACACCTGCCCACATCGACGCGGGCGGATTTTCCCGTATCACGGGCGTCTCGCCCGTGTTTTAATTCAAAGAGGACACGGGCGAGACGCCGCCGAGACGGCCGTGTCACGACCCGCACCCGCGACGGGTGAAACTCACGTAGGGCGGGCACTGCCCGCCGAGCACGGTGTTGGCGGGCAGTGCCCGCCCTACATTTTTAGAGCAGATCGAGGCGCAGAACGCCGAACGCGACGCATAATTCTTGTATTTCGCCCAGGTGATCGGCAATCAATTTAAGCATATGCCAATCCGTCTCATTTCGCTTTTGCCGGTGCCGCACCTTCTCCAACCGTCACGTCCAAATCGTGATCGCCCGGCAGGTGGAATGACTTGGCGGAACCGTGACCCGGTGCCTTCACGATCTCCACCGCGTAATCCTTATCCGCGGCCAGTTCAAACGTCACTCCCGGCCCTTTGCCTTGGGCAATCAACACGCCGCCTTGGCGAATTTCCACGGTTCCTTCGCTCGGTTTCCCTTCCTTATCCAAGACGTTCACATTCACCTTTCGGCGGTTCACGTAATAGCCAGTGACGTCGACCGCGGGATATTCCTTGCTCTCTGGATCCCACACAAGCAGGAACGGCTCATCGGTCTTGCGATACGAAGCGGCGTGAATGCGCTGCTCAACTTTTGTGTCATCCGCTTTGGCCGCCAAATCGGCAAACCAGGTTTTGTTAAATTGGTTCGGCTCGGCAGCGCCGGTGAAGCGCCATTGGCCATCCCAGATCTCAACCCAGGTGTGGTTGCCGCTGCCGTTGGACCAGAGTGCCGTGCCCGTGACGCGCGCCGGAACGCCGACCGATCGGCAGGCATCGGCGAGGATGATCGACAAGCCGGAGCAGGAGGCATAATGGCAGTCGATCGATTCGGAGGGGCTTTGATCGGGCTTCTTGCGCTTGCTGGCGTTATAAGAAACGCCAACCTCCTTGAAAACCGCGTGATTGAGAACCTGAGCCGCCTCGTCGGCGGATTTGCAATCCTTCACCAATGGGGAAAACCGTTTGTAGAAATCATCCCGCCAATTCTCGCGCTTCTCGTTTAGATTGGCGTAGGGGAGAACCTCGTTAAAGAATATTTCCTCTGGAATGGCCGACGCCCAGGCTGATGCCGCCCTTGCGGTATAAGCCAGATCGATGTTGTGAAGAATCTCGTCGCCGGTCATTGTCTTCAGGTCGCGCTCGGGCATGTTGGCCAGCAAAAACGCCAGCGCCGCGCGATGCTCCGGCGTGCATTTGGCGATCGTGTCGAGCCATTGCTGCTGACTGTTTTCCGCAAGGCTGAGCTGCTGAACGAGCTGATGGCGGTAATTCGTCGGCACCAGACTCACGGCATCGTTTAATGTTGCCGCGGCGTCGGCGCTTCGCACTGAAATCAGGACGCAGCCAAGAACGGCTGCCGTGCGCAATTGCATAAACAAGAAATGGGGAAACGACTTGTGCATGGATGCTCTCCTTCGAAGGACGAATCATAGCGGCAGATGGCGCTGCGCACCAACGATCCGCGCGTAACGCGGTACTTGCTGGCATCGGGGCAATCTGTTTTCAGCCGGAGGATTTATGAAGCGATGGGCATGGGTTTCGATTCTTGCAGCGGGGATTTGCAGCGGGACGATGGCGCGGGGAGCCGATCAAAGCTCCGGCTGGAAAACGCTCAGTGAAACCTGGGAAGGCGGCACAACCGCCTCGGTCTGGAAAATGACATCCTGGCCCGGCCGCGACGAATTAATCGCCTCCGCCCGCTCCAACGGGCTTTGGTCGAGCACCGACGGCGGGCAATCGTGGAAGCGCATGGGCGAGCCGGGAAAAACGCCGCCCAACGCCGGCCAGGCCGTGGACTTTGTGTTCGATCCCAAAGACCACAATACGATGTGGACCAGCGGGATGTACAACTACGGCGTCTGGAGAACCACCGATGCCGGCAAAACTTTCTCTCACATCAGCAACAACAACCACGTGGACGGCTTTGCCGTCGATTTCACCGATCCGGATCGCAAGATCCAGTTGATGGGCCTGCACGAGCAGGAGCACAGCCTGCAAAAATCAATCGATGGTGGCGCGACTTGGACCAAAATTGGGGACAAGATTCCCGCCGGCTCGGAATTCTCAACCGACCCCATTATTATCGACGCCAAGACCTACATCATCAATTCCTGTGGATGGAACAAGCCCGGCGAGCACTGGGGAATTTATCGCACCGAAGACGGCGGGGAAACCTGGAAGAGCGTCTCAACTGAAGGCGCCAGTGGAAATGCCACGATCACGTCGAAAGGGGATATTTTCTGGTCCGTGCAGTGGGACCAGCAGATCATCAAGAGCAGCGACAAGGGAAAAACCTGGGAGCGCATCAAAGCGCCGGCGCGGGGAATTGTCGTTGAGATAAAGCCGGACCGGCTTGTGGCGCTGGGCGGCAACCGCAAGGCGCAGATGTATGTGTCGAAGGACGATGGCAAAACCTGGACGCCGTTCGGCGAGCCGCTGCCGTTCAAAGCGCACGGCTTTACCTATGACGATGTGCGCAAATGCCTGGTTGCCTGGGAAGACCGCGCCGAGAGCGGCCGCAAGGATGGGTCGTTGGCGCGATGGGATCTCCCCGCCGACCTGGACGCGGCTTTCTCTCTGAAATCCACCGATCTGACGGTCTGGGACGGCGAAGGCTACGCCGACGGCCACGGCTGGATATCCCCCGCCGGCAAGAACACCCTGCGCATCACATCTGCCGAGCATTACAACGGCACGCACGCCCTGGAATATCACGTCGAAGGCGTCGAAAGCAGCAGCGGCGGATGGAACTGGGCCGACTGGCAAATGCCCGCCGTCACCGACATTTCCGGATTTGAAAGCCTGTCTTTCTACATCAAGGTCACCGGCGACAAGCCGACGGCGCTGCAGGTCGCCCTTGCCAGCGGCCCGGATAAGGCCGCGACCGCAAACGCGAACATCGCCAAATACACGCCGGAATTCATGGATGGGAAATGGCATCGCGTGATCGTGCCGCTTAAGGATTTAATCAGCGACAGCAAGTTCAACCCGAAAACGGCGTATGAGATTCGCCTTCTCAGCACCCAGGCGAAGGAAAGTTCATTCAGCGCATTCGTGGATGTCGTGCAATTCCTCAAGCCATCGGGGAAATAGCGTTTCGATATGAGGGTGTGTCTTCCTGACACAGCCGCATGAAAACGGTCGAAATGGAAAATCGGCATCCGGTGTTCCTGTCCCTTTAAATTCTGCCTGTGACCAGCAGGCGGAGAGTCTCCCGTCATCGGTGGCCTTGGCTCGCCGGGCGTCGGGCGCGCGACCCTTGGGCCGCCCATGCCACCTTCTATTCCAGGTACGTATATCCTTCCAGCCCATTCTCGTAGAACTTCAGCAGTACGCGCGATTCGTCGATGTTCAGCTTTCCTTCGCGCACGGCTCGCTCAACGCGCTTGCGCATCGTGCGCTTCAGATCGTCGGCGGAAAACTGAACGTATTGCAGCACCTCGCGAACCGTGTCGCCCTCGACCACTTCATCGATCGCGGCCCGGCCGTTTTCGTCGACGCTGACGTGGACGGCGTTGGTGTCGCCGAGCAGGTTGTGCAGATCGCCGAGGATCTCCTGGTATGCGCCAACGAGGAACGAAGCGAGGAAATAATCGCCGCCGTCGTATTCGTGCAGTTCCAGCACTGATTTCACATCCCGGCGGTCAATGAAGCGGTCAACCTTGCCGTCGGAATCGCAGGTGATATCCGCGAGCACGCCCCGGCAGGTCGGTTCCTCCTCCAGGCGATGGATCGGCATGATGGGGAAAAGCTGATCGATCGCCCAGCTATCGGGGATCGACTGGAAGATCGACATGTTGCAGAAATAGGTGTCGGAAAGCATCGCCTCCAGGCCGCGGAATTCATCGGGGACGTATTCCATTTTCTTGATGATCCGCAGCACCTTGGTGCACAGGCCGAAGAATAATTTCTCGGCCAGACTGCGGTCTTCCAGCGGGCAATAGCCGAGGTTGAACAGGCTGAGCACCGATTCCCGGGCAAGCTGGGCATCATGGTAATATTCCATGAAGTTGGTGTCGTTCACATCGCGATAGGCGTCGAAAAGATTGGCGACCGGAGCCGGCATGGCGGCGCGCTGCTCGGGGGCGAGGGTGTTGGGAACGTCAAACCGCTCAAAGCCGCTCCAGCCCAGCACGTTGAAAATCAGCACGCTGTGATAGGCGACCATTGCCCGGCCCGATTCGCTGATGATGGTCGGATGCTCGACTTTTTTCTGGTCGCAGATTTCCTTGACGTGAAAGATGACGTCGTTGGCATATTCCTGCAGGCCATAATTGACGCTGGAGCCGAAGTCGGTTTTTGAGCCGTCGTAATCAACGCCAAGGCCCCCGCCGATGTCGATGTATTTCAAGCCCGCGCCCAGGCGTTGCAATTCGGTGTAGACGCGCACGAGTTCGATGATGGCATTCTTGACGTTGCGAATCTGGTTGATCTGGCTGCCGAGATGAAAGTGCAGCAGATTCATGCAGTCGCCCATGCCGTTGTTGCGGAGAAATTCCAGGGCATCGACAACTTCATTGATAAACAGGCCGAATTTCGAGCGCACGC
Source organism: Tepidisphaeraceae bacterium (assembly GCA_035695715.1). Classification (GTDB taxonomy): domain Bacteria; phylum Planctomycetota; class Phycisphaerae; order Tepidisphaerales; family Tepidisphaeraceae; genus RYN-428. The sequence continues at coordinate 9,929 of DASRRM010000265.1, read as the reverse complement.
CGCCGGATTGTTCCCAGCGGCCCGAGCCCTTGGCCGAAAGCTTGACGCGCACGCCGATGGACGGCTTCACGTTGTGCAGCTTGGAATATTTGACGATGAGTTCGAGCTCGCTGAACTTCTCGACGACGGGAATGATGTTCTTGCCGATCTTGGTGGCGAGGATGACGGCTTCGATGAATTCATCGTCCTTGAAGCCGTTGCAGATGATCGGCGTGAGATCGTCTTCCACGAGCGCCATCACCGCCAGCAATTCCGGCTTTGATCCGGCTTCGAGGCCGAAGTTGTAGGGCTTGCCGAACTCGAGGATTTCCTCGACGACATGGCGTTGCTGGTTGACCTTGATGGGGTAGACGCAGCGATATTCCCCTTTGTAGTCGAACTCCTCGATCGAATTGGTAAACGCATCGTGTATTCGTCGCACGCGGTCTTTAAGAATATCGGTGAAACGAACGAGCATTGGAAGCTGGATGTCGCGCTCGCGCAGCTCATCGATCAGTTTTTTCAAGTCGATGGAAATGTTTGCATTGTTGGTCGGATGGACAGCGATGTGCCCCTCGGGATTGACGGAGAAATACCCGTTGCCCCAGTTCTTCACGCCGTACAGACGCTCGGAATCGGCGGCCGACCAGACCCGAGGCGCGCCGTTTCCATTTCCATTTCCATTGCCGTTGGCGTGATTCGCATTGCCATTGGCGATGTGCGGCGCCGAAGCGGGCGCACTGGCGTTGCCGTTGGCAATCGGCGGCGCGCCGGTTGGCGGCGGAGGTGCATGGGTCGAGGGTTGCGATGGGGCTGCTGTATTTTGCTCGACTGACGTTTGCATTTGTCGTTCCCGTCTTGGTGTCCGCTGGAAAACTGCCAGAACCTACATCTTATCGTGAAAATTTTGAATGACGAATTTAATGGCGGAGATTTCGTCGCATCTGCGCACCGGTGGCAGTCACTATCCAGTATTTTCTGCTCACGCCGGCTGCTGCTGCGTCAGGCAATGAATCGCGCCCAGGCCCCAGATCAATTCCACGCAATCGATCCCGATGACCTTGTGCTTCGGCAATTGCTCCTGCAATGTTTGTAGTGCCTGTCGGTCGCTACGTTTGTTCCGATAAGTCGGCACCAGCAGTGCGCCGTTCACAAAATAAAAGTTTACATACGTCGCCGGCAAACGCTGTTTGTCATATTCGACCACGCCCGGCATGGGGATCTCCACAATCTTGAACGGCTGACCCGCCTGGTCGCGCGCCAATTCCAGCCGCCGCAGGTTGTCCTTCAGCAGCTTGTAGTTCTCGTCCTTCGGATCGTCCTCGACGGCCGTTACGATGGTGTCGGGACTGATAAACCTGGCAAGATCGTCCACATGTCCATCGGTATCATCGCCCACAATTCCTTCGCCAAGCCAGACAATGTGCTTCTGGCCGTAAAAATCCTTCAAATATTGTTCGACCCCGGCTTTTGTGAGATGAGGATTACGATTCTTGTTAAGGAGGCATGAAGTGGTGGTGAGGATGGTCCCAGCGCCATTGAAATCGACCGCCCCGCCTTCCATTACAATGCCGGGGTAAAAGACCGGCAGCTTGAATTCCTCGGCAATCCGCGTCGGTACATCATCGTCGTCGTTATACGGCGGATATTTCCCGCCCCAGGCGTTGAAAGCCCAATCAACGATGGCGAATTCTGATCCGCCGCGATGCTTGCGGCCAGGGATTGGTTTCCCGCCCTTCCCCCGCCCATTGATCGGCAATCGTTTGACCACAAATGCCGGCCCATGATCGCGGCACCAGCTTTCGTTGGTCTTGATGTGATGGAAGAAAACATTTTTGGTCGGACAGCCATACTCCTGCAATTGCTGGCGAACGATGTGTTCCCAGTTTCCGTTGGGCACATTAATTTCCACGCGCTCGCGCGGGACAATTTCGCGCATGATCCGCGCCAAATTCTCCGGCACGGTGTGATATTTATCGGGAAACGAAATTCCCTCCGGCCGCGGCCAGGAAAACCACGTCGCGCGATGCCGATGCCATTCGGGCGGAAAGGAGTAGCCGAGGGAAGCGGGGGTTTTGGTTAGGATTTTGAGTTTGGGCATGAGAGTAATGCAGGAATGTCATCTTTACGCCGTCGGCTTCACGTAGCAACCGATAGTTCGAACGTGGATTGTCTTGGTGGCGTGCTGATGCGATAGCGGATGAAAATGTAATGAGTTTCCTGATCGTGTTCGCGAGTAAAATCATGCGCGAGCGGTCGTATATCAGGCTTCCGCGGCCGCTTCACACCCATCGTTAGAGTATCGATCTGATCGAGGGTTTCGTCCTGTAGCCACAAAGGCAGTGACTGTAGGCCTGCAATGGCGCTATCGCTTAGTTTTAAGGCGTAAATCACGCCGAACCTCCTCGATTGGAACCGTCCTATCGGCGTCGATGTCGTCATTAGCTGCTATTAAGTCGTCCAGCGAAATCGAAAGCATGGCTCGCGTTCGTCCGTGCGCTCGATTCAGTTCGTCCGCTCCGTCGATGGTCGCGACCCCATCGCCGAGGCGCTTAACCCGCTCCAAGACACCTTCGGCCTCCCGCGACCACTCCTCGTATAATCCGAGAGTCAACGCGGCAGCATGCCGGTTCGCTTTTGGCTTTTCCAATGCTTTCAAGGTCGCATCCAGTCCCTGAATCTGCTCGAGATCAGTCAGTGCCGCGCGCACAAGCTCGGCCGCCACTATGCGGGCCTGATCCAACGACCCTTCGGAAGATCGCACAAAGTCAAAAAGCGCAAAAGCCACCATGTTATGACCTCAGTTTCAACTATCTCTTAGCCGAAGATACCGGCCGCGCATCCGCTAAGCGAGCCACCGAACTTGCCTCAAATAATGTGATGCCACCGTCTGGCGAGAAGTAAACGCCTGCGCCTGAATGCGTGACCACTGCTTCTGGATGCTGAACGAGAATTTCTCCGTCGCGGGCCAACTCAATTATAAATGGTCTGAATGGCTTTCGGATTTGAAACGCCCGAAGACACGTATTGAATATCTTCTTAGTCATCTCAAGCTCGATCGGCACGTTTCCTGGCTAAGACGCCTTCTTGGGGTGCCGTCGGTTGAAACGGCGATGTTCAATCCTGGCCACTCTTTCAAACGGAAACCGATCATATCCGTCGGCCCGGATGCCGCCTTCCGTCATCCCAATAAACACGAGCAGGCCGACGCTCAGAATGTGCGCTGCCCGGCGAATCGGGATATCGTAATGTTGGCCGCTGTCAAGATAGACCCGCAATGGAACAAATGGCTCGCGATCCAGTTCCGCCCTGATTTCTTCCTTCAACATGGCATGCTCCGTTTCAACTGCTTTTACGCTTTCGCCGCGGTTTGATTTGTTCAAGCCGCTCGATATTTCTAAGGGCGATCACCTCGTATCCTGCATCATCGTCTTTGCCAGTTGGATCCCTCAGCACGAAAACTGCGTTCTGAAGGACAGTGGCGCCGGTCGACATTTTAACATCAACCGTCTTTCCGCTGACCATATGAATTCGGATTGCTACAAACGGATTTTTTCCCAATTCCGATTTCACATCCGCGCTGGTCATCGTTCTTCGCTCCCTTGGCTGTCAAGGCGATACATTCGCATCCACAAATCTCTTCGTCAAATTCCCATACGCGTCGATCCTTCTATCCCGCAAAAACGGCCAGTGCGTCCGGCTGAATTCCACCTTTTCCAGGTCGCATTCCACCACCATCACCTCTTCATTCGCCACCGTGGCCTTCTTCACGATCTGCCCGTTCGGCGAAGCGACAAATGATTGCCCCCAGAACTCAATCCCATCCTCATTCACCGCCTTTCCCGAAGCATCCAGAATATGCTCGACGCCGATGCGGTTGGGCGAACAGACATAGCAGCCATTGGCCACGGCGTGCGAGCGCTGGATGAGTTCCCACGATTCATGTTGGGCCTTGCCATACTCGGCTTTTTCCGCCGCGTGCCACCCGATGGCGGTGGGATAGAAGAGAATCTCGGCTCCCTGAAGGGCCGTCAGGCGGGCGCCTTCGGGGTACCACTGGTCCCAGCAGATCAGCACGCCGATTTTGCCGTACGTGGTGTCCCAGGCGCGAAAGCCGGTGTCGCCGGGCGTGAAGTAGAACTTTTCGTAGTAGAGCGGGTCGTCGGGAATGTGCATCTTGCGGTAGATGCCTTTGATGGAGCCGTCGGTTTCGATAATGGCGGCGGTGTTGTGATACAAGCCGGCTGCGCGCTTCTCGAACAGGCTGGCGATGATGACGGCCTTGTGTTTCTTCGCCAGCTTGCACAGGGCGTCGGTGCTGGGGCCGGGAATGGTTTCGGCCAGCTTGAAGAAACGATGGTCTTCCATCTGGCAGAAATACTGCGATGTGAACAGTTCCTGCGTGCAGAGAATCTGCCCGCCCTGTTTCGCCGCCGACTCCAGCAGGCGAAGTTGCTTTGCCAGGTTCTCGCGCGGACTGTCGGTGCAGGCCATCTGTGTGAGGGCGACTTTGACGATTCGGCCGGACGATTTCTTTGTCGTTTTTGGTTGATTCTTCATGTGAATGATTGTGTATCGGGTGACAAGTGGAAATAATAGGCGCAATCAGAAGGAAAATACTATGGCATCTCCCCGTCGTTTCCCGCGCTGCATCGCATCCCTGCTCGCTCTTAGCGCACTGGTAACAATTACGACGCCTGCTACTTCCAGGGCCGTCACCCCCGCCGAAATTGACGCCGCCGTCCAGAAGGCCAAGGCGTTTCTCTACACCCAGCAAAAGCCCGGCGGTCACTGGGAGATCGATGCGCAGCGGGTCGGCGTCAAGCATGACCACATGCAGATGCAAGGGGACACGTTCGGCGGCTTCACCGCCCTGGCAACCTACGCCCTGCTTGCCTCCGGAGAAAGCCCCAAGGATGCGCGCATCGTTTCCGCCGTCAAATTCCTCGAGGATGCCGACATCGTTGGCATTTATGCGTTGGGCCTTCGCGCCAATGTCTGGCCCTATATTCCTCCGACCGACAAGCGCGCCAAGCTGATGTCCGAACGGGACGCACGGCTCATCATCGCCGGCATGAACACCGGCAAGGAAAACCCCGCCAACGCGGGCTTCTGGGACTACGGCAATGGCCGGGGCTTTGGCCTCAAAGGCTCGGGCCGGATCGACCATAGCGTGAGCCAGTATGGCGTGCTGGGCCTTTGGGCGTGCGCGCAAAACGATGTTCCCATTCCCCGGGAAGTGTGGGAGAAAATCGATTCGGGCTGGAAGTCGCATCAATATGCCGACGGCGGATGGAGCTACGATGGCGCGCCGCCGGACAACAAACTGCCGAGTCCTTCGATGACCGCCGCCGGCGTCGCGACGCTGTTCATCACCGATGACATGATCAGCATCAACCGGGGGATTGATTGCAAGGGAAACATCATCAATGACAACATTGAGCGCGGGCTGGCCTGGATGACCGCCCATTTCGACCGCGTGGACAACCCGTACGCCTTGTACGGCGTCGAGCGCATCGGCATGGCCAGCGGCCGGAAGTACTTCGGCGACATCGACTGGTATGCCACCGGCGCGGCCAGACTGCTCAAGTCGCAACGTGCCGACGGATCGTGGGTGGGCGGATTCCCCGGCGGGGATAATACCACGGCCGCCACGTCATTTGCCCTGCTGTTCCTCGCGCGCGGGCGCACGCCGGCTGTTTTCAGCAAGCTGGAATATGATTTCCCCAGCAAGCTCGATCCGACCAAGACCGTCGAGGGTAACTGGAACCAGCGCCCGCGCGATGTCGCCAACTTCACCCGATGGGTTGGCTATCAGACGGAACGGGAAATGAGCTGGCAGGTGGTGAACCTTAAGGCTGCCGTCGAGGATATTGAAGATGCCCCAGTGCTTTACATCAGCGGCGACCAGGACCTGAAATTCGCCCCCGCCGATGATGCCAAGCTGCGCGAATTCATTCAAACCGGCGGCATCGTGATAGGCAACGCCGACTGCCCGGTCGCCAAGAAGGCATTTGTGAAAGGCTTTGAGGCGCTGGGCCATCGGCTGTTTCCCAAGTACGAATTTCGCGATCTCCCTGCCAACCATCTGATCTTCACCGACCAGCCCTACCTGGCCAATAAATGGAAAACGCCGCAGAAGCTGCGGAGCCTGAGCAACGGCGTGCGCGAAATGATGGTGCTGATTCCCGAGGCCGACCCGTCGCGCACCTGGCAGACCCACACCGATTTCAAGCAGGACCCGGCCTTCCAGCTTGGGGCCGACATTTTCCTCTACGCCATCGACAAGCAAAACATCGGCGTCAAGGGCGTCAGCTACATCATCCGCCCCGACACAAATCTAATTGCCGACCGAAGCACCAAGGTCGCCCGCCTGATGCTGGGCGACAATCCCGACCCCGAGCCGGGCGCATGGTTGCGGCTGGCGGCACTGTTTCACAATCAGTATCACCTGGACGTGGACACGGTGCCGTTGAAACTGGGCGACAAGAAGCTGGCCCATTGCAAGATCGCCCACCTGACCGGCACGGGCCGAATCATCCTTTCAGCCGAGACGCGGCAGCAGATGGTCGACTACGTCAACGCGGGCGGCACGCTGGTGATCGACGCCGCCGGCGGCAACGTCGACTTTGCCGACAGTATGGCCAACGAATTGAAGGCGGCATTTGGCGTTGCCGCCGAGGTGGGTCTCAAGCAGCCGCTCCCGCTGGAAAGTCCGCTTTACAATCTTCCGGATGCGAAGATTGCCGGGGTGTCATACCGCGAAATCTACCGGCGGCAATCGGTCGGCAAGTTGAAAACGCCCCGGCTCAATGGAATCCAAATTGGAAAGAGGCTGGCAATATTCTACAGCCGCGAGGATCTGACCGCGGGAATGGTCGGCGAGCCGGTCGATGGAATCTCCGGCTATACGCCGCAATTCGCCACTGACATCATGCGGAATATCGTGCTGTACGCGGGTTTTGGCGACAGGCCGGCGGTCAACCAATCAGCGGCGGCAGCGGCGCAAGAGAAATAGGCGCTGGTCGTTGCCGGTTAGCGCAGTGGTCCTCGTGGGATCGTTAACGATATTAGATCGTATGCATTGTTAATGCGCTCCGTTTCGACTTTTCTCGAGAATCGCGTCGGTATCAGGAGGCCAAAGGTGCCCCACCAGGCGATCCATATCGCCGCCAGTCCAAACCACGTCTCCATACGAAACTTGAGGTGGTCGCCCTCATTGTAAAAGTAGTTGACGGCCAGAATCGTCGTCGTGAAAAAAAGCTTTACAAGGATTGCCAGTGCCAGAAGCACAATGCCGGCAAGACAGATGATCATCGCTAAAATGGTCGCCACTCGGCTCCCAAGCCCAATGCGCACACTGAGCCCGGCGAGGATGAATCCGGGCAGGGCGAAAATGCCGAAACCGGCCGCGGGAATCCCGAGCGCGACCGTGGGGTTTCTCGCAGCGCCGAAGAAGTAGAGCAATACAATCGCCAGTATCACGCCCGTAAGAACGTACCCACCTCCCAAAATCAGCGCAAGGCGGGCGACCGGCATATAGGCCGGGCTGACCACGCGCTCATATTGGTCTGTCTGCTCTCCTGCATAACCGATTGTTTCAATGGAATGATCACCTTGCACCATGTTCCTCCGATGTGGAAATTGAACTGTAAAGCGTGCGCTTCGAATTTCAAGCCAAGCCCGCTTGCAAGCCTCCGGCAAACATTGCAACGCAAATCGCTCGCAGTTGACGAATCGAATCCTTCTTAGGCCGACTTGTTATTGACGCGACGCACGCCTTTGAAAAGAATAAATTCTCGCAGGCGATAAGATTATGCAACAACGCCACGCGAATACATTGGATAAAAGGACGGGATTCAGGATCGAACCTCGGTTGGAATTTCACGCAGTGCTCGACGTAAGTCGTTTCCATCCGACTCAATTCATTCACGCGAGGAATTTTGATGACTAATACGATTTCGCGACGCGGGTTTGTCAAACGGGCAGCTTTGGCGGGCGCGGCCATCGGAGCGAGCCGTTTCACCGCCATTTCTTACGCCAAAATCGCCGGCGCGAACGACAAAATCCGCGTCGGCGTGATCGGGTTCAACGGCCGGGGAAATGCGCACATCGACGCCTGGCGGTCCATCGATGGCGTCGAGTTGGTCGCGCTCTGCGAGGCTGATGAAGCCGTGCTGAACCGCGGCTATTCACGCGTCATGAAGAACGAGCCGGCCACGCGCCCGGCTGCGTCGGCGCCAAATGTCGCGGCTCCGCGCATTAGCAAATATCGCGACGTGCGAAAACTGCTCGATGACAAGGAAATCGACGCCATTTCGATCGCCACGCCGAATCACTGGCACTCGCTCATGACCGTTTGGGGCTGCCAGGCGGGCAAGGATGTTTATGTCGAGAAGCCGGTTTCGCATGATGTGTGGGAGGGCCGGCAATCGGTGGCGGCGGCGCGGAAATACTCGCGCATCGTGCAAACCGGGACGCAGAACCGATCCAACTCGGCCATCGCCGCGGCGATCGATTTTCTTCAGAAGGGGAATCTCGGGAAAATTATTTTGGGCCGGGCGCTGGTTTACAATCGGCGCGGGAGCATCGGGAAGGTTGCCGCGACGCCGCCGGTGCCGGCGGGAATTGATCTGGATCTATGGTGCGGCCCATCGCCGCTGGAAGCGCCGCATCGCGAGCATTTCCACTACGACTGGCACTGGTTCTGGCAAACGGGCAACGGCGAAATTGGCAACAACGCCATCCACGAGATTGACATCGTTCGCTGGGCCATGAAGAACACCGAACTCTCTTCCAGCGTGATCAGCGTTGGCGGGCGGTTTGGATATGTCGACGATGCCCAGACTCCCAACACGCAGTTTGCGGTTCATCGTTTTGCCGATCGGTCGTTGATGGTAATGGAAATCCGCGGCCTGCCGAGCAAGCCGAACAGCCCCAAGCAAGATACCTACAAAGGCCAGGATGTCGGCTTTGTGATCGAATGCGAGAACGGATATCTCTCCGGCGCGGCGGCGTATGACAACAAAGACAAACTGATTCAAAACTTCGGCGGCAAGGAAGCCAAAAACACAATGCAGCAGGACCACTTCGCCAATTTCATCGAAGCCGTGCGCAGCCGAAAGCCGGCCGATTTGCATGCCGACATCGAGCAGGGGCATCTGTCCAGCGCCCTGTGCCACACGCCGAACATCTCCTACCGCCTCGGGAAACCCAAGGCTCCGGACGAAATTGCCGCGGCCGTGAAGAACGATCCTGCCGCCTCCGATGCCCTGGCGCGCCTTGAGGAGCATCTGGCGATCAACGAGGTCGACGTGAAGCTGGACATGGCGACGCTGGGGATGCCGCTGAAGATGGATCCCAAGACCGAGCGTTTTCCCGATAATCCGGCAGCCAACACGATGCTGAAGCGCGTTTACCGCCCGCCGTTTGTTCTGCCGGATGAGGTGTGAGGGCATTTTTCGCCAAGAAAAACCGTGTCTGTTCCGCCAGCCGCTTTCGCGCAGCGGAGCCTCAACGCGCCGGTCGGCTCTGAAATATATGACCGAATCTGGAACGATTTTCTGACGAAATTTAAATCTCACCTCGACGAAAAGGGATGGTTCGACAAGACGGTCTTGTATATGGACGAAACCCGCGAGCCGACCATGAAGCCTGTGATAAAACTTATCCAGGCCAACAACCCGAATTGGAAGATTGGCCTGGCCGGCAGCCACGTCAGCGCGGCGACGGAAAATGCGCTTTTCGATTATTCATCGATCCTGGGTTCAGAGCGGGAAACCGCCAGCACGCCGGGAAGAATCTCCACGTTTTATACAAGTTGCAGCCAGCTGTTCCCAAACGCTTACGTGACGGCACGCACCAGCCCCGCGGAAATGCCGTGGATGGCGTGGTATGCGGCAAACACGCATCGCGACGGCTATCTGCGATGGGCGTATGACTATTGGACG
>DASRRM010000264.1:0-1932 GCA_035695715.1 Tepidisphaeraceae bacterium | reverse complement strand
CACCTTTAGTGAAAAGCCGAGTTTTTCCCGTATCTGGCTGGCATTTTCAACCAATATTTCGAGCGTTCCGGACCCGACGTTGCCCAATCCAACCAGAGCAACACCCACCTCCATCAACACGCTCCTCGTTGAGCTTTAGCGACATGCATCCGTGGGCTTATGATAACAACCGTATGGACATGGCTCGCCGTTTGTTCGCGGTCGGCTTAGCCGCCGGCGCCGTATGCCTGGCGCAGATTGAGGACGCCGGTCAATCGACGCCGGGCGAACCGCCGCTGTCGGCCCCCTCTCCCAACTCGGAAGGCCGCGATCGTATGCCGAACGGCAAGTCTCGATCCAATGCCATGGCCGAGGAGCAGCACAAGAAAGCCATGGAAGAGGCGGACGAATTGGTGCGCATGGCCGAGGATTTGCGCCGTCAAATCGCCGACGCCGGCAAATTTGTGGTGCCCATGTCGGCGATTCATAAAACGGAAGATATCGAAAAACTGGCTAAAAAAATTCGCGGGCGGTTGCAAAACTGAGACAAGCCGGTGCAGCGCCGTCTTTAAGCCTCATTCCGAGCCGGTCGCGGCTGCTTGGCATGATACCCTGACGTGTCGGAGCCCCCCGGTTTACCTATGGCCGTAGTTCGCGAAAAAAAACAGTTGATGAGTGCGTCTGAGATCGACCGGACGCTCGTCCGGCTTGCTCACGAGATTCTCGAAAAAACAGATGACTTGAGCAAACTGGCCTTTATCGGCATTCGCCGCCGCGGCGTCCCGCTGGCGCAGCGGCTGGCCGCCAAAATCAAAGATCTTGAACGCCGCGAAGTGCCCGTCGGCATTCTGGACATCAGTCTGTATCGTGACGACTTGTCGACCATAGGCGAGAAGCCCGTTCTGAACGCCACTGAGATCAGCTTTCCGGTCACCGGCAAAGATGTCGTGCTGATGGACGACGTTCTCTACACCGGCAGAACCATTCGGGCCGCGCTCGATGGCCTTTTCCACCAGGGAAGGCCTGCTCGTGTCCAGCTTCTTGTCTTGATCGATCGAGGATGGCGCGAGCTCCCCATTGAAGCGCGGTACGTTGGCCGGATGGTCCAAACCACCGCAAACGAAATCATTGAGGTGAAATTTTCCGAGGTCGACGGATTGGAAAAAGTGTTGCTGGTGGAGCGGGCGGACCCACTCGCGTCAACCGGCATCGCGCAGTGAGTAGAGCGATGACACGCGGGCTGCTGGGCATTGAAGAGCTTTCTCGCGACGAAATTGAATCCATACTGGTCCGCGCGCGCCATTTTCAGCCGGAACCCCATCAACCGTTCGGCCGGTTCGAATCGCTGCGGGGTCGAACAATCGTCAATCTCTTCTTCGAAGCATCCACGCGCACCCGGACCAGCTTCGAAATTGCCGCCCGGCGGCTGGGAGCCGAGATCCTGTCGATTACCGCCACTACCTCCAGCGTGTCCAAAGGAGAATCACTCGTCGATACTCTGAATACGCTGGTTGCAATGAGGCCCGACGCCATCGTAATGCGCCATTCAGCATCGGGAGCGCCGCACTTTCTGGCGCGTTATCTGCCTGTTCCCATCGTCAACGCAGGCGATGGAACGCACGAGCACCCCACCCAGGCCCTGCTCGATGCCCGCACCATCCTCGATAAGCGGGAAACGCTGGAAGGTTTGCGCGTCGCCATCATTGGCGACATCGCGCATAGCCGCGTGGCCCGATCGAACGTGCATCTACTATCGAAGTTCGGAGCCAGCATCGTTCTCTGCGGCCCGGCCACGCTTTTGCCGGTTGAAATGGGCCTGCTCGCTGCCGGCGTCGAGCTCACCAACGATATGAGCGAGGCAATCCGCGACGCCGATGTCATCATGATGCTGCGCGTGCAATTAGAGCGGCAAAACGAAGTCGCGTTTCCGGCAAACGAATATTTTCAATTCTT
>DASRRM010000263.1:0-3559 GCA_035695715.1 Tepidisphaeraceae bacterium | reverse complement strand
AACCTGCGCGATCACGCGCTACTGTCATCCTGAGGTACTCCGAAGGATCTTGCTGTTTCGCCGCAATGGCCAGATCCTTCGGAGTACCTCAGGATGACGGTTCCTTGCTTTGGGAGCGCATGATCGCGCAGGGTTATTTAGAGTAAGCGGGGAGGCGGCTGATGCTGCTGGATGCTACTAAAGTTGGTATTGGCCAAGGCGGCGAGCAAATGATGCGCGATATGGCCGGCGACGATCCAAATGATCCGCTTACTTCGGGAGTACCCTTCGTGCGCGGCTCTTTTCGGTCAGGTAATTCGGATCAGGGAATGTCGTCGAAAAAAATACCGGACAACGTGCAGTTCACGCCGCCGACGCGCGTGATTCGCAGAATCACGTGTCCCGAGAGTTTTAGTATGAGATATCGGCCATGCCGGAAATGATCGTCGGTGCGGGTCAGCAGCACTGCGCCGGTATCAGGGTCCACCGCTTCCAGTTTCTGGGCGCGCTGGTCACTGTCCCAGTCCAAAAGATAGAGCGCGACCTGGTAACTCCTGGCCGCGCCGCGGAAATCCAAATCCAAAGTAAACTTGTCGCCGGTGAACCATTGTCCGCTTGTGCGTTTGGCGGGGTCCTGGGGCAGGCTCGGCCCGCGCGGGTCGGTGGTGACGGGAGACCACGCATAAAACGGCGCGCCGGCCATCGCCAGGTTGACGCCGCCCGGCAAATGCGGAACCGCTCCGTCCATCGCCAGGTAATATCCCTGCTTCCCATACCGACCGACCCAGTTGCCCGCCGAGGTATCGTCGACTCGCACAAGCGATGCAGTGGCGTGTGCAGTCAAAGGTGGAACGATCAGCGGCGGGTGCTTGTTTGGATCGGCCGCGACCTTTGCGGGAATGGGAGTAACACCCGTGCCGGTGGCGGCGTGGGCCAGGCCATCCGATGGCCGGGTTTGCGGCGTGACCTGGGCGGTGTGATTTATCTCAGCAATCGATTGAGAGGATTGGTCCTTTGCGAGGCGTCGGATTCCCACGGCGGCAATGACGCCCAACAGCGCAGCGACGGCAAAGACCGCCCCAATTGCGAGCAGAATAACGCCCGCTGTGCGACGTAGAGAGCTACCATTTCCCGACATTGAGTCTCTTGCGTGCGGATTCCGCGTCGTCCATCTGTGAATTTGACTTATGCGGTGCGCCGGCGCCGCGCCAGCAGGCCCAGTGCGGCCACGCCCAGCAAGCCCAGGCTTGCCGGCTCAGGGGTCGCCACGATTTCAATGCCATTGATGCCGCCGTTGCCTTGGGCACCAGACTGCAGGACAAAGCCGCTTGCAGTAATGCCCGCGAAATGTGCATAGTTGGCGGAAGGATCAGCCGGCGGCGTGCCTATTCCGTTCCAAGTGCCCGTTCCGGCCACCCAGCCGTTGGAACCGTTTTCAGTCGTGAAACTGATGAAAGTGGTGCTTCCGCCGCTGGGCGTCAGCGCATCACTTATAACACGCCCCCCAGCATCTGCGTCGCCATATACGTATACATCATACGTGGGGTACGGGATGTTGGTAATCGTGAAGTTATTGGCGAGACCGGCCGATCCGACCGTCGAACTCATCCCCTGGTAGAGTTCGCCTGCAGTCAACGTGGCGTCCCCGGTTCCGGGAGTGAAGCCGTTGCCTCCGAAATAAGTCCCATCCGCCGAGCCGGAGAAGACCGCAGTGGTGGCATTGCCGGAATTATCATTGAGGGCGACATTGGTGAAACTCGAAGTGGCTTCCGCATTCCAGTTAGTCTGCGGCACGACGCCGGCCGAATCGGTTGGTGCGAGCGCGGCTTGACTGCCCTGAAACTGGATGCCGATAGACGCGGACCGCGCTGTGGCTGCGCTACCCGCTACGGCAGCTGCCGCAAAGCTCATGAACAGGGTGAAAATTGATCGCGAACGAAACCCGGGCATATTCTCCTCCTCACGTCCAACCGCACTCAGTACAAATTCAAACTGGAATGGCTAAACTGCCATTCACCTCCGCTTGCGTACCGTCGTACTACCAAGAATGGCAGAAATCGTTGCCCGGCGATTCGAAATCGTGTGGCTGGCGGCATATACCACTTGCAGTCAATGACACCGAAGGTTGTTTTAACCCCATGGACACTGCCGCCCTTATGCTCAGTTGCGATTGGGGAACGACTTCGCTGCGGCTACGCTTGGCATCATTTGCAGCGGCCGGGCAAATCATTGCCGAGTTTCGCGGAGGCGATGGAATCGCACGCATTGCCGCCAAGTCTCAGCCGCATACGCGCGGCGAATTTTTTAAGCAATCGCTTCGCCAGGCAATCCGATCGCTGCAGGCCAGCACCGAAGTTTCCCTGGACAGCCTGCCGATCGCCATCTCCGGCATGGCCAGCTCGAGCATCGGCTGGCAGTCGCTGCCTTACGCAAATTTGCCGTTTGATTTAAGCGGCAAAGACGCCGTCTGCGCCGATCTGAGGCTTGACGAGCATGCGGTGCTGCTGATCTCCGGCGTTCGTGCCGACTCGGATGTCATGCGCGGCGAAGAGACAGAGCTGATCGGCCTGATGCAACTGCCCGAAATGCAAGCGGCCCGCCGCCGCTGCGTCGCCATCCTGCCTGGGACGCACTCCAAACATGTTGAGATTGTCGGCGGAAAGATCGCCTCGTTCCGCACGTTCATGACCGGGGAAGTTTTTTCCGTCCTCTCGACCCAAAGCATCCTCCGCCATTCGATATCGGCCGGCGATAAGCCGATCACATTACCCCCCGAAACCGACGGTCCCCAATTCCCGGCGTTTATCGCAGGGGTTGGCGAGGCGATGGAGAACGATTTGCTGGCCGCCTTGTTCCAGGTCCGCGCCCGGCAACTGCTGGACAATCAACCGCCGCAAGCCAATGCGGCGTTTCTAAGCGGCGTGCTGATTGGAAGTGAAATCAGCGCGCTGCGGCATCGCCAGCCTGTGGATGATCCGATCGTCTTGTGCGGCGGCAGCGCGGTCTCCGGCTGGTATGCCGCAGCCTTGCAAGCCGCCGGCCTTTGCGACCAGGTGCTTCTGGTTCCGCCGGAAAAGGTCGATCAGCTTTCGATGATGGGGCATGCACGGGTTTATGAAGTATTGGGATCGCGCAGTGGTCGTTAGAGCGTTTTTCAGATTGGTGGCGCGTTCGCGCCACCGTCATCCTGAGCTGAGGTACTCGGGGGCGAGCCAGATTCTTCAAAGATATGCACGAAAATCTTGTTTTCCTGACAAGATTTCCGGACGCTGAGACGTAGGGCGGGCACTGCCCGCCGCTGACGTCTCCTCCGTAATTACAGCTCGGCGGGCAGTGCCCGCCCTACGTAACTGAGCGGCTTTAAAGGCGGTCATCGTGACACGGCCGTCTCGGCCGTGCTGGCGACGGGATAATGCGAAGAATAATCGCTGCCGGTAGTTCTTGAACTCATTACATCGCCAGCACGGGCGGGACGCCCAATGCCGTCAACTTAAGGACGATCATATTTTTGCCTCATAGGCCGGTCTACAAGCCTCTGCTCGGGATTGAGTTAACTGAGGGTATCGATGCCTGGCGTTCT
>DASRRM010000262.1:0-12417 GCA_035695715.1 Tepidisphaeraceae bacterium | reverse complement strand
ACGAACGGCTGAAGCCGGCATTGCCGCTGTTAAAGTCGATCATCGTCCACGAAACCTGCACGTCAACGTGCGAATATGCGGGATAAGGTTTCGAAGTATTCTTCGAGATGACTCGCGCAAAAGGAGCCGCGCACGAAGGGTACTCCCGGAGTAAGCGGAGTTGACCGTGCGACCGTCCGAACACCGCTTACTTCGGGAGTACCCTGCGTGCGCGGCTCCTTTTGCGCAGATAGTTAAAGGAAAAAAAGGAGAGATTTTCGTACGCAAAGGCGAGCGTCAGTCGAACTACACCTCCGTGCTTCCGTGACTCCGTGGTTATTCTTCTTCTCTTTTGGTTGCGGCCCGTGGCGCTGAGCAGCTCCGCGCTTTCGCGCTTTCGCGCTTTGGCTTATTACGCCGATAGCCCGGCCAGCTTTTCATACAACACCGCCGCAGTGCGCGTGCCGGCGTACAGGGCATCCAGATCCATTTTCTCGTTCGGCGAATGCACGCGATCGTCCGGCAAGCCAAAACCCACCAGCAATGTGTCAATCTTCAGCTCCCGCTTGAACAGCCCCACCACCGGAATGCTGCCTCCCTCGCGGATAAGCGTCGGCGCTTTTCCGAAACCCGCCTCGACGGCTTCTGATGCCAGCTTCATTGCCTTTCCCTCGCGCGAGACGAGGACCGCGCCACTTTGGCCGTGCCGCAGGATTTTGATTTTCACATTTTTCGGCGCGCGATCTTTGATGGCCTTCTCGAAAGCATCGACGATTTTTTGCGGGTCCTGGTTGGGAACCAGCCGCATGGAAACTTTCGCCGACGCGCTGGCGGGAATAATGGTTTTTGCGCCATGCCCCTGGTAGCCGCTGGTCAAGCCGTTGATGTCGCAGGTGGGCCGGCCCCAGGCGCGCTCAAGCGTGGTGTACCCCGGCTCGCCGCTCAGGCTGGAAAGATCGAGCGATTTGAGATAAGCCGCCTCGTTATAGGGAAGCTTCGCCCAATCGGCCCGCTCGGCCGGCGTCAGCGGCGTCACATCATCGTAAAACCCCGGGATATTCACGCGAAGGTCTTTGTCGTGCAGCGACGCCAGAATCTCGCAGAGGATATTGGCCGGATTCGGCACCGCCCCGCCGAACATCCCGCTGTGCAGATCATGGCTTGGCCCGCTAAGGATTACTTCGCAGTAGACCAGGCCGCGCAGGCCGTAGGTGATGGCAGGCACCCCGCGGGCAAATTGCCCGGTATCGCTGATGACAGCAATGTCGGCTTTCAACTCCGCCGCGTTTTCATGCACAAACCGCTCGAGGTTTTCCGAGCCAACTTCCTCTTCGCCCTCAATCAGCATCGTGATGTTGACTGGCAAGCCGCCCTGCTGCTGCCATTGCGTGATGGCCTCGATATGGGCCCACACCTGTCCCTTATCATCGACCGCGCCGCGCGCATAGATCGCATCAGTCCCGGCGTCGGTCTTGCGAACTGTCGGCTCAAATGCCGGCGAGGTCCACTGATCCAGTGGCTCTGGCGGCTGCACATCGTAATGGCCATAAAAAAGCACCGTGGGCCTGCCCGGCTTATGCTCATTTTTCGCCAGCACGATGGGATGTCCGCCAGTCGGCCGAATCTGCACGTTCAGCTTCGCCTCGGTCAAATTCCCGGCGATCCATTCGGCGCAGTGCTGCACATCCTTCGCATGCGCCGGCTGCGCGCTGATGCTGGGAATGCGAAGAAACGCCTTGAGGTCTTCAACCGACTTCTGGCGGCGCGATTCGATGGATTGGAGAACTGAGTTGAGCATCGGCTTGGTGTACCGCAGGCAGGGGGATTTGTCACTGGCGCAATGCACTCCGCGGAGATGTTTCGCCAGGCGATGGGATTTACCCTGCTGGACATTCATCCGCCCCCGCCCATCGCCTGGGCTTCCGCCGCGCCCCATTGCGCCACACTTTTGCCAAAAAGTGTTGCGCCACACCCGCCCATGTCTCAAAACGTCCCGTCCCAATTTTTCGATTTTTCATTTAAAAATGGGACATGTCCCTTCTTTTTCATCCGCCTAACTCCCCGCACGGCTGCACGCGGCGTTGCTTTCCAATCCGCAATACCGCGCGGCGGTGGCCCAAAAACAAGCCGCCCAGGCTCGCGCCACCGCCCTTCACGAGCAGGGCGCGCCCGACGCCGAAACCTTCGCCGCCGCCCAGGATGACCTCGCGGCCAGCACGACGATCGCCCGTATCGAGCGCGCCGCAGCCGCAGGTGACCCGACACTGGTGAACGCCCGCGCTCACCTGCAAGCCGCGGCCGCCGAGCGACAGGGGCTGCAGAATGGCGTGCGAGCGCAGGTCATGAACGACCCGGATTGGCAGGCCGCCAAACAGCAACTGGCGCCGTGAGATATGGAGGGCATTCCCGAGGTAAGCCGGTTTCAGAAATCCCGCTTACTGCGGGAGTACGCTTCGTGCGCGGCTCGCTATCCGAGTGCCCGGATCAACGCCGCTCCTGGCGCCGGACATGATCATGCGGCGGCCTGCTTCGAAATTTTTGAAACCCGATTTTCCGCATCCCGGCATCATTGGACGCCGGCCTATTATTCGTCGAGTTGATTCGACGATGGATTCCAATCGCCCGCCGCTTATCTCGACGACCGATTCCGGACTTTATTGTGCCGAGGGGGACTTTTACATTGACGCGTGGAAGCCGGTACCGCGGACGGTTGTCACGCATGCCCATTCCGACCATGCCTACGCCGGGTCGGGGCGTTATCTCGCCAGCGCAGAAGGCGAATGCGTCCTGCGCAAGCGCATCGGCAGCGATGCGCCGATCGACGCACTGGCGTATGGCGAATCCATCGATCTGGGCGGCGTGAAAATATCGCTGCATCCCGCCGGGCATGTGCTGGGATCGGCACAGGTTCGCGTAGAAAACGCCGGCGAAGTATGGGTGGTTACCGGCGACTATAAACGCCAGCACGATGCCACCTGCTCGCCATTTGAGTTGGTGCCATGCCACACGCTGATTACCGAATGCACCTTCGGCCTGCCGATTTTCCGCTGGCGGGAAACCGCGGAAATCGCAGGGGAAATCAACGGGTGGTGGCAGAATAACATCGCCCTGGGCCGAACCAGCCTGCTGCTGGCGTATTCGCTGGGCAAGGCGCAGCGCGTGCTCTCATTGCTCGATCCATCGCTCGGGCCCATCCTGCTGCACGGTGCGGTGCATGCGATGACGGAGGCTTATCGCACCTGCGGCGTGGCGCTTCCGCCAGCCGAATATGCAACCGCCGAGCGCGCCAAGGAAACCCGCGGCAAAGCGCTGGTCATCTGCCCGCCGGGCGCGGCCGACACCATTTGGGCGCGAAAGTTTTCGCCGGTTTCGATCGGCGTGGCATCGGGCTGGATGCAGGTCCGCGGCTTTCGCCGCCGGCGATCGGCGGACATGGGTTTCGTCCTTTCCGACCACGTCGACTGGCCGGCCCTTTTGCAAACCATCGCCGAAACCGGCGCACAGCGCGTCATCGCCACGCACGGCTACACCGCCCAACTGTCCCGTTATCTTTCCGAAAAAGGACTCGAAGCCGGCATCTATCACACCCGCTTCACCGATGCCGGGGAAGAAGAGCAACTCATCGCGGAGGAGGCGTAGCGCGATGGAGCGATTTGCCGAGCTGTACCTGGCGCTGGACCGCAGCAACCGCACCAACGACAAGCTGGCGGCCTTGGCGGCGTATTTCCGCGCCGCCCCGCCGGAGGATGCGATATGGGGGGTTTACATTCTCTCGGGCCGCAAGATCGGACGCACGGTCAGCTCGACGCAGCTTCGGCAATGGGCCGCGGAAGTGTCACAGTTTCCCGAATGGCTGGTGCAGGAATGCTATCAGGTGGTCGGCGATTTATCGGAGACGCTGTCGCTGCTGATTCCCTTCGAAGCGCCGGTTTCCACCCCGCCGCCGCTGCACGAGATCATCGAGCAGCGCTTGCAGCCGCTGGGAAAACTGCCGGCAGAAAAACAGCGCGAGCTGATCGTGCAAACCTGGCGCGATCTTTCGCCGAAACAGCGCTTTGTGTTCCACAAGCTGATCAGCGGCAATTTCCGGGTTGGCGTGTCGCGGCAATCGTTGGTGCTGGCCTTGGCGCGGGCGGCGGAATTGGAGCCGGCCGTTGTCGCTCATCGGCTCTCGGGCAATTGGAAGCCCCAGGCCCGGAAGATGATCGAAGTGTTTCGCCCTTCCACTGGCGACGAGCGCCTGGATGAAACGCTTCCCTATCCGTTCATGCTGGCACACGCGCTGACCGACCCGCCGGAGTCGCTTGGCGCGCTCAGCGACTGGCAGATCGAATGGAAATGGGACGGCATTCGCGCGCAGATTCTTCGTCGCGGCGGGAAGTCGGCCATCTGGTCGCGCGGCGATGAGCTGATCAACGGCGCATTTCCCGAGCTGTTGCAGGCCGCCGCCAGCCTGCCCAACGGCACCGTCATCGACGGCGAAATCGTGGCGTGGGATGAGCAATCGCACCGGCCCAAAACCTTCGCCACGTTGCAGCGCCGGCTGAACCGCAAGAATGTTGAACTGAGCTTCTGGCCGGATGTGCTGGTGAATTTTATCGCGTTTGATCTGCTGGAATTGGCCGGGAAGGACCTTCGCACCGAGCCGCTGAGGGCGCGGCGCGAAGCTTTGGCGGAATTGCTGAAGGAAAGTCCGCCCGCATCATTGATCCGCTGGTCCGAGCCGGTGGCGGCGGATTCGTGGGCGGCATTGGAAGTGCGCATGGCCGAATCGCGCGGGCGCGGCGTGGAAGGTGTCATGCTCAAGCGCTTCGATTCGCCTTACCTGGTGGGCCGGCCGACCGGGCCTTGGTGGAAGTTGAAGGTGAATCCATACACGGTGGATGCCGTGCTGATCGCCGCCCAGCCGGGCACCGGCCGGCGCGCCGGTCTGCTCACCGACTACACCTTTGGCGTATGGAACGATGCCCGCACGGAGTTGTTGCCCGTTGCCAAGGCGTATTCCGGATTGACCGACGCTGAAATCGCCGAGATGGACCGTTTCGTGCGCGGGCATACCGTTGGCCGATTCGGCCCGGTTTATACCGTTGAGCCATCGCGGGTATTCGAGCTTGGATTTGAAGCGATTCAGCGCTCCGATCGGCACAAGTCGGGGATCGCCGTGCGCTTCCCGCGCATCCTGCGCCAGCGCGAAGACAAGAAGGCTGCCGATGCCGACACGCTGGCGACGCTTAACGCGCTGTTGCTCAGCATCGAGGGCGCCGGATAAGCGGCGACCTTCCGAAACACGCGACGTCACGGAATTACTTCTTCGCCCGTCCATATTGGCTTGGCCATTGCGCATCCACGCCCAACTCCGCCGCCGCGTGAAGCGGCCAATAGGGATCCTGCAGCATCTGGCGGGCGAGCAAAACGACATCCGCTTTTCCGCCGGCGATAATTTCCTCGGCCTGTTTGGCCTGCGTGATCATCCCCACTGCGCCGGTGGGAATGCCCGCTTCGGCGCGGATTTTCTCGGCGAAGGGAACCTGATACCCCGGCCCGGCGGGAATTTTTACGTGCGGCACCAGCCCGCCGCTGGAGCAGTCGATCAAATCAACGCCCGTCTTTTTCAATTCGCGCGCCAACGCGATCGACTGCGGCAAATCCCATCCGCCCTCGGCCCAATCCGTCGCCGAGATGCGGACGAAGACCGGCCATTTCGCCGGCCAGGTTTCGCGCAGGGCCTTGGCCACGCGAAGGGGAAGGCGCATGCGGTTTTCCAGCGGGCCGCCATATTCGTCGTTGCGATGGTTTGACAATGGCGAGAGAAATTCGTGCAGCAGATAGCCGTGGGCGGCGTGCAGCTCGACAACTTCAAACCCCGCCTGCAGGCTCCACTTTGCCGAGGCGATGAACTGCTCAACCACTGAGTCGATATCCGCCGGGGTCATCGCGCGCGGCATGGGATGGCCCGAATCAAACGGAATCGCGCTGGGCGCGAGCGGCTCCCAGCCACCATGAGCAATATCCAGCGGCTTACCGCCGAGCCAGGGGCGATCGGTGGACGCTTTTCGCCCGGCGTGGGCAAGCTGCACCGCCGGCACAGCGCCGTTGTCGCGAATGAATTGCGCGATGCGAACAAAGGCGCGGGCATGCTCGGCCGACCAGATGCCGCTGTCCCACGGCGAAATGCGTCCCTCGCGCGACACGCCGGTCGCCTCGACCATCACCAGCGCCGCGCCGCCGACGGCCCGGCTGCCCAGGTGCACGAAATGCCAGTCGGTGGGCATGCCGTCGTCGCTGCTGTACTGGCACATGGGCGAAACGAAAACGCGATTTTTGAAAGTGGTTTGGCGGAGGGTGAAAGGAGAGAAGAGTTTGCTCATGGGCGAATCGTATCGCCAAAAACGCGGCCCGATAGTCGTGTATAGCACTTTTGACGTTGGTGGCGCGGCCGTCTCGTGCTGGCGCATCACTTCCCCCTGCGACACCTTTAACATCTCTCCCATTTGGACGGCTTATTCGGTCTGGAGAAATTGGGGAAACCTTTTCGCGCAGGTATATCGGCAACTTCGTTGAACTTTTCGCATTTTCGCGGTTCAGCGCTGCAATCTGGGCATTATTGTGCGGTGGTAAGGTTTATCCGTTTTAGGACGCCACCACCATGCCAACTCGCCGCCATCAAAATCGCCGTCATTCTGAATCGTTCGAGATGCTCGAAAGCCGGCTGTTGCTTGCCGCCCATATTGTCGGCAGCTCGACGGCTTATTCGACGATACAAGCCGCGGTGAACGCCGCCTCTTCGGGGGCGACCATCACCGTCGACGCGGGGACTTATCCCGAGGAAGTGACCGTCAGCAAGACGCTGACGATCAAAGGCGCACAGGCCGGTGTTGATGCGCGGAGCAGGGTTGGCGGATCAACCGCCGTCGAGTCGATCGTCACCGGCGCGGTATCAAGCGGCACGCATAGCTGCGGGTTTTATATCACTGCCAACAACGTCGTCATTGACGGCTTCACCGTCCAGGGCGAAACCAACGCCAGTTCCACCACCGGCGCGGGAATTGTCATCGCCCCCAGCCATTCCGGCACGCACATCATCAACAGCATCGTGCAGAACAACGTGGCCGGGCTTTTTCTCGCCAACAACAGCAGCACCAACGCGGCCCTGATTCAGCACGACTACTTCGCCAACAACAATAACTCCGGCGGCAACAGTGGGCGCGGAATTTACACCGATGGCACCGTGTCCGGCGGAACGCTCACCAACGTCACCATCGATTCCAATACCTTCGTCAACAACTACAGCAGCGACGGCGTGGAAGCCGCCTGCGCGTTTCAAGGCAGCAGCTCCAATACGCAGACCAATATCACCCTCACCAACAACACCTTCACCGGCAACGGCAAAGCCACGCTCTTTTTCAACACCACCGGCGTGGTAATCGAAAACAACACCATCACCGGCTGCATCGACCAGGGAAGTGCCGCCCTGCGCTTCGAGGGGAACAATCACAACGTCACCATCATGTACAACACCGCCGACAACAACACCGCCCCGGCGGTTGCGGTGGACGCGAAGGGCGTAGGCGGAAACAGCTTGGGTTTTGTCATCAACGACAACAATTTCTACAACAACAACGACGCCCACACGCCGGCCTTGTCTGTCGTGTTTAACGATGGGGCATACACCGGCACATTCGACGTGCGCAATAACTGGTGGGGCAGCGCCAGCGGTCCCGGCGGCGACGGACCAGGCACCGGAGATGATGTCTCCGCGGCCACGCTGAAATCGGGAGCCGCCGAGGGATGGAACCTGGTTTCCGGCGGGGGCGAATTGTTTTCGCCCTGGCTGACAGCGCCGTATGGCAACACCACGCCGCCCCCTCCGCCGCCGACTCCTGTTGCCCCCACGGTGCCGACGGCCCTGTCGGCCGTCGTCATTTCAGCTACGCAGGTCAATTTGAAATGGACCGATTCCGCGCCCGGCGTTGAAACCGGCTTCATCGTCCAGCGCAGCGCGGATGGCGTCACCTTCTCGCAAATCGCGACGACCGCGGCCAATGTTACGTCATACCACGACACCACCGCCACCGCCGGCACGACCTACTCTTATCGCGTGTTGGCGGCCAATTCTGTGGGGAATTCCCCCGCCAGCGCAGCGGTTTCCGCCACCACCCTCGCCGCCAATGCGGTTACCACGTACCTCAGCACGCTCACCTGGACCAGCGCCACCACCGGCTACGGCACGATCCACAAAAACGCCACCGTCAACGGCAACCCGCTGACTCTGCGCGGAACCGTTTACCCCAGCGGCATTGGCACGCACGCCGTCTCGCAGATCGTTTACAACCTCGCCGGCGCGTATACGAATTTCATTTCCGATGTCGGCGTGGATGATGAGATCACCGCCGAAAAAGCCACCGGCTCGGTCGATTTTCAGGTGATCGGCGATGGGAAGTTGCTCTTCGACAGCGGCGTGGTCACCAACGCTTCGCCGGTCGTCAATCTCGATGTGAATGTCGCCGACGTGAAGCAACTGACGTTGACGGCCACCAATGGCGTGTCGGGAAGCATTGACTACGACCATTCCGATTGGGCCGGCGCTCGGCTGATATCGACCCCGGCCCCGCCGCCCGCGCCAACGCTTCCCGCCGCCCCCAGTAGCCTGTCGGCCAACGCCTCTTCGCCGACGCTGGTCACGCTGAATTGGACCGACAACGCCGCGGGAAATGAAACCGGCTTCATTGTTCAGCGCAGCAGCGACAACGTGAACTTCGCCACCATCGCCACGACCGCCGCCGGCGTGACCACCTACGCCGATAACGGGCCGTTCACCGTTGGCGCGACTTATTACTATCAGGTGATCGCGACTAATGCGCTCGGCAATTCCGCCGCGTCGCCCGCCGCCAGCGCGATCATCCCCAGCGCCACGTCAACGCCCGTCACCACCTATCTCAGCGACATTTCCTGGACCAGCGCCACCGTCGGCTACGCCACCATCCAAAAAGACAAATCCATCAACGGCAATCCCCTCACCCTTCGCGGAACGGTCTACCCAAAAGGCATCGGCACGCACGCCGTCTCGCAGATCGTCTATGCCCTGAACGGGCAATACACGTCGTTTCTTTCCGACGTCGGCGTGGACGATGAAATCACCGCCGAAAAAGCCACCGGCTCGGTCGACTTCCAGGTCATCGGCGACGGGAAAGTCCTTTTCAACAGCGGCGTGGTCACCAACAAAAGCGCCGTCGTGCATATCAACGTCAGCGTGGCCGGCGTGAAGCAATTGACGCTGCTGGCAAGCAATGGCGTGGCCGGCAGCATCGATTACGACCACGCCGACTGGGCCGGGGCGCGCCTGACCTCGCAGGCCGCCGCTCCCGTTGCCCCCGTCGCCCCCACCGCGCCAACATCGCTTGGCGCCGTGGCGACATCGAGCTCGCAGATTGCCCTGAGCTGGACCAACACCACGTTGAATCAGACAGCAACCGCCATCGACCGGTCAACCGATGATGTGAACTTCACGACGATCGCGGGGAATGTCGCGCCGACGGCGACGAGCTATACCGATTCGAATCTCTCCGCCGCGACGCAATATTATTACCGCATCCGCGCCGTCAACGCGGTGGGAAGCTCGCCGAACACCGCCGTCGTCAACGCCACAACGCTCTCCGCCACCGCCGCGCCCGCCGCGCCCGCCGCGCCCGTATTCCTCAGCGACATGACGCCCACCAGCTCCACCATCGGCTGGGGCACGCTGCAGATCAACAAAAGCGTTGGCGGCCACACCCTCACCCTTCGCGGCCAAACCTACGCCAATGGCATCGGCACCCACGCCGTCTCCAGCATCGTCTACGCCCTGGGCGGAAAATACTCGACGTTCATCTCCGACGTCGGCATCGACGATGAAGAAAACGGCGTGGGCACAGGGTCGGTCGATTTCCAGGTCATCGGCGACGGAAAAATCCTCTTCGACAGCGGCATCCTGACCAACGCCAGCCCCATCGTCCACATCAACGTAAGCATCGCCGGTGTGCAAAACCTGACGCTGCTGGCGACCAACGGCGTAACCGGCAGCATCGATTACGACCACGCCGACTGGGCGGGGGCGGAGGTGATTTGATACTTTCGCCCCGTGTTCGCGTCCGAATTTTTCTGCGCGAGATCCGCGTCCTCGCTGGCGCTCGTCCACGGCGTGAATGAATAACGTCCGGTTACCACAACGAATATTTTCTGATACGGCGCAATCACGCCGTGAACGAGCGACAGCGAGGACGCGGATTCGGCGGCGCGCGAAGGACGTTGTCGGCGCGAAGGAGGGCCCGGTGAAGTCGGTAATCAATTCTCGCCGGTTCGCGCTATGCAACTTTGGACTAAGAGCCCTCGTCGCTCCCCGTCCGATCGACCGCGACAACCCACCCCCGTTGCCGCATCGCCAGAGGGGTTTTTACCCATTTTTACCCATTTTTGGCGAAAATTGGGTAATTTGTCATCTTCTTGCTATTCATCTCGGCTATGTGCTTTCCCGCCAATGATTTGCAAATTCAAAAGCCGTTACACAATGGTGATCAGCTTGTGTAACCGTGGGTAATCGGTCGACCAAATTCCGCTCGCGACAACAAGCCGTAGCTGATTTTCAAAATCTTATCTGCATCTCTGCGGCCCCATTTCATTGCTCGAAATCTTTGAGGCTGGGGCGATGGATAGTGTAGCACAGCCGCGCTATCGCGTTATAATTTCGCCACAATGAAATGCGAAATCTGCCGAAGGGATATGAGCACCAGCGAACCGGCATTTGTACTCAACGACAGAACCGCATGTTCAGCGTGTTATGGCAGGAAAGCGAAAAGTTCACGGCTTGTCTGGCTGAGCGGAACCATCACAGGACTGGCCGTCTTATTGTTGGTCTGCTGTTTCTGCATCAAATCAAGATCGAAAATGGCGATACCGACCGCAAGTAAGCCATTACCGGCCGTAGCCTCGACGCGACCAAGCGCACATGACTGGCTAGATAATGAGATCTTCAATCCGAAGTCTCTCGAAGGGGTGGATTGTGTATATACGGGTTACGATAATCCGGAAATGGCGCTTCCTGTACTTGGTGAAGAAGCAACGGTCACTTTAAGAAACATGCAGCGTGTCCGAATCGAAAGGGTTCTACGTGATCCCACGCCGCCCTATCAATACCGAAACGGCGTGGGATACAAGTTATACTTGTCCGCAGCAACCGCACCGGGCAAGGTATTGGTGTTGTATCCTTACGGCGGTCTTGGTCCAGTTAAAGAGAAAAGCGACTGGTACGACGTGCAGCTATGCCGTCTGTCTGACTACAAGCTTGCCGTCTCAATTTGGCAGGGAAAGCATTTTGCATTTAAGGGAACAAGGATTGGCGACATCGAAGTGCAGCCGGGAACGATCATCAAGGTAAGGGAAGTAGTTCCAACCAGCCTTCACGATTTTACGCTCATGGTGACACTTCCGTCTGGCGCAAAAACGTACCATGTCGTACACCTTGAGGACTGGAAGGCAAGTTTGAAGCCGATCGACTGACGATTTGCGAGCCGAACAATCACTGCCCGTCTCGCGGAGGGTCCGAGCTTAGCAAGAACTACATTGAAGAATCGGTGACAAATACCGGAATGATCCGCTAATCCTTATTGCATTTCGCGGGCTTCCAATCTTGGCTTCTCGCTGCCAACGTTAACCGGCGCGCTGTTGCCGTTCATTACAGTTCTTTCCGCTTTCCCGTTCCTCCCGTAATAATCCTCCGAATCCCGCAGATATTGAGTCCGAATGAATCTGCAACGAAGGATGGGATGGCGGACACTCGACGGATAGTCCAGTTTCGGCATTCGGGAAAGTTTTGCTATAACTGTAAAGCCGGAAAAACCCGCCAGCGTTGCTTGCAGACTGCATCGATAGCGGGATAACATTCCCCTATGTCAAAAGAAGATGAAATCGTCAAAGCGATTTATCGTTTCGAGCAGAACAATATCGGCAGCGACATCGGGATGGATACGGGCGACCTTATGTCCGTCGTCGGGATGTCGACAAAGCCGAAGGAGTTCTGGCAGATCGTGAACTCGCTTAAAGAGACGCAAACCATCAAAATCAACGACCACGGACAGATCAACTTGACCGATGCTGGAAATATGCTGGGCAGCGGATAAATGGAACGAGGGGCCGGCATGATAAAGACAAGTTCGTGTTTGAAAACTGAATTCTTGACTGACTGAAAACAACTGGCCACAAGCCGCAGCAAAGACTACTAAGAATCTAGCGGCGACCCCATTTCATTTCCCCTTTACCCGCAATTTAGAGCGTTTCTCAGGTTGGTGTAGCGTCATAGCCGCAGTGATCGAAGAAGCCTTGGCAGTCTTCCGGAGTCACAGACCGCAGGGCTTCGCCGACGGCGTCGACGATGCCGCCGAATGTACGGGCCGCGGCTTTTCGCAA
>DASRRM010000261.1:0-25595 GCA_035695715.1 Tepidisphaeraceae bacterium | reverse complement strand
GTCATCGACAAACAACCTCCGGACTTTGGCTACCCGCGTCCGACATGGACGCAGGAATTGTTGGCCAAGGTGATGGAAGAATTGACAGAGGTGAGGCTGCACTTTCTTCCACCTTACTGTCCCGATCACAACAAGATCGAGCGACAGTGGCGCGACCTGCATGCCAACGTGACGAGGAACCATCGTTGTGCGACGATCGAGGAACTTATGAAGAACGTCTATAACTGGCTTGAGACCCACAATCGAAACGCTCAACCGGAGCAACGTCGAATTGCGGCTTAGGCATAAAAATACCTACACTACTCGCGCAGGGCTATTTAGCGTTAGCAAGGACGCGGATTCACTTCTCGTGGGCAGACCCATTCAGCTTTTCACGAAACTTTGTTCCGTCGCGTACGTTGAACCTTTATGGCGTGATTTTTCGGGCGGAGATACAATCAAACATCGCATCAGGCCCGGCGGATAATCTTCGCCGAGGAACGCGGAGAGCCAATCATGAAACGCCTCGCGCTGCTCATTTGTGCCGTCATGGCTGTCCCGTCGGCCGGCCTGGCGGATTTGGTCAGATTAAAGGACGGCTCAACCCTCGAAGGGGAAATTCACCGCACCGCCGACGGATATTCCGTGAAACAGGCCAACGGCGCAGTGGCGAATATTCCGCTCGACAGAGTGGCTGGCATCGACGTAAGACCCACCGGCGGGCCGGACGCCGCCATGTCGCGCTTCCAATCGCTCCGCCGGGCTGCGGAAAATGTCGCCGACATCAAGCAAATCCTCGAGCGCTATCGCAACTTCATCGACCAGAATCCCAACACGCCCGCCGCCGCCGATGCGCAGAAGGAAATCACCCTCTGGCAGGGCCGGCTCGATCAGGGGATGGTGAAGGTCGGCGATAAATGGATGAGCGCCGAAGATCGCGACGCCCTGCGCGCCAAGTCGACGGACATCGCCATCATGCTGCACGATATGATCAAGCAGGGGCGATTGAAGGAATCAACCGCCATCCTCGATCGCTCGCTGCTGATCGACCCGGCAAATATTTCCCTCCTCTATCTGCACGGCGTGATCGCCTATCAGCAGGAAACCCTTCCCGCCGCCCGCAAAGCGTTTGAAACCGTCGCCACCGCCGCTCCCGATCATGCCCCGACATTGAATAATCTGGCGGTGATTCTCTGGCGGCAGAAGGCCATTGTCGCGGCACTGGGCTATTACGATCGGGCGCTGCTGGCCGCGCCGGGAAGCCGCGATATCCTCGACAACATCGCCGAGGCGCTCAACGCTTTGCCAAAGGATCAGCGCACGTCGGCGGTCGCCAAAAAGCTGGTGCGTCATTTCAAGGAGCAGGATGATGCGCTGCAAAAGAAGATGCTGGATAAAGGCCTGTATCGGTGGGGGGCCGACTGGGTGACCGAAAAGGAGCTGAAAAAGCTTCAGGATGATGAGAAGGCCGTCAAAGATCAGATCAAGCAGATGGAGACGGATTTCAATGCCGTCCAGCAGCGGATCGCCGCCATCGACCAGCAAATATCGGCTTTGAATAACGAGATGGCCCTGCTCGACGCGCAAACCTATGCCACCGACGGCGCTGGCAGGCCGGTTCGGCTTCCCTATCCGCCCATCTATTTCACGCTGGGTCAACAGGTGGCGGGATTGAAGACCGAGCGCGGCCAGCGCGTGGGCGACCTGGACCGCCTGCGCAAGGCGGCCAAGGCAACCCAGGCACAGTTGCCAACGCCAAAATACACCGGGATGCAAAAGATCATCGACGCCGACGGCCTGCCGCTGCCCGCTGGTGCGATCTTACCGCCTCCGCCCACGGCGGTTCCGCCTGGGGGAGCTGCACCCGTGCCGCCGCCTGCGGCGACGCAACCGGCGGGAGATTCAAAAGTGCCGCTGTAACTGGGGCAATCGTGGACCGGTACTTTGTCACAACTAACATTTAAGGATAGCGCCGGTTTCGGCGCCACGCTGCGGTACTCCGATGGAACAGGGCCGCGCACGCAGGGTACTCCCGGAGTAAGCGGATTTCGCGGACCCGCTTACTTCGGGAGTACCCGGAGTACCCTCCGTGCGCGGCTCTGTCCGAAAATGCAAGAAGTAATCGCACGCCGTGGACGAGCGACAGCGAGGACGCGGATGGGATCGCGCAAGTGATCCACGTCCTTGACTTGTCCTCTTGCCAACCACTACCTTCGCAGTCCGTGAAAACCACCGATCCATTCGATTCTCCTCCCGCGCCCCTTCGCCCCGATCTTCGCAGCCAGTGGATGCTGAAACCCGGCGTGGCGTTCCTTAATCATGGCTCGTTCGGCGCAGTCCCCCGCGCGGTCTTCGACGCGCAAAACGAATGGCGGAAAAAAATCGAGGCCGAGCCGATCGAATTGCTCGGCCGGCGCAATTTTGAACTACTTGCCAACGCCAAAATCCCCATCGCCAACTGGCTCGGCATGAATCCGGGCGACTTCGGATTCGTCACCAACGCGACCGACGGAATCAACGGCGTTTTGCGCTCCATCGCGCTGGAGCCGGACGATGAGCTGCTGACCACCACTCACGTTTACCACGCCGTCCGCCAGGCCATGCGCCTGACCGCCCGCCGGGCCGGGGCAACGCTGCGCGAGGTGGCGATTGGGCTGCCGGTGAAATCGTCCGAGCAGATCGCGCAGCTCGTGCTCGAGGCAATCTCCCCGCGAACCCGGCTGCTGGTGATCGATCACATCACGTCTCCCACCGGATTGGTGTTCCCCGTCGAAAAGATCATCGCCGGTTGCGCCGCCAAAGGCGTGGAGGTGCTGGTCGACGGCGCGCATGCGCCGGGAATGGTGCCCTTGAACATTGGAACCCTCGGCGCGACTTACTACGCCGCCAATCTGCACAAGTGGGCCTGTGCCCCCAAGGGAAGCGCTTTTCTCTGGGTCATGCCGCAGCGGCAAAGGGACGTGCATCCCGCCATTGTCAGCCATTGGCTCGACGACAGCTTCACCAAAGAGTTCGGCTGGCAAGGCACGCGCGACATCAGCTCCTGGCTGACCGCGCCCGCCGCCCTGGCGTTCATGGCCGACCTGGGCTGGGACCGCATCATGTCGCACAATCATCACATGGCCGCCTGGGCTCACCGCTTTTTGTGCGAGAAATTCGATGTCGAACCACTCAGCCCACTCGATGGCTCGCTGCTCGGGTCAACCGCCACCGTTTCATTGCCCGGCAAATGGAAGGATCGCACCCTTGAAGAAATCGAAGCCTTGCAGCAGCGCATCTACTGCGAATTCGGCATCGAAGTGCCGCTGATGCGCTGGAACGAGCGCGCGATGCTGCGCGTGTCGTGCCAGGTGTACAACATGCCCGACGAGTACGAACGGCTGGCGAAGGTGATCCGCGAGATTTGAAGTTGCCGGCGGGGATTGGCTTTATCAAAACGATTCCATGACCGGCAATTGCCTGCGACGAGGGTGTGGCCGTCTTTTTTGGCACGGTCATTCGTGACACGGGCGTCTCGCCTGCGTCCCGCCCGTGCTTGGTGCTATTTACGCCGAAAGCACAAGGCACGGCCGAGACGGCCGTGTCACTACGGTGCCAAAAAAGACGGCCACGTCCCTGCGACACTTTGCCGTCTCGGATCACTTGATCGCGCCTATTGTTACCTGTATTCTCCGGATCGCTTACCCGGTATCGATCGGAATCAACTATGTCTCAGTCTCCATCGTCTGCCCCGGTGCATTCGCTGCCCGTTTTGCCGCGACGTTCATTCGGACAAACCACGCGTAAGGATATGTGGTGGATCGTGCCGCTGCTCACTTTCATTGGGCTGGGCACGTTCGTCGTCTATTCAACCTGGGCGGCATTGAAGGGCGATCATTTTGCCTATGGGCCGTACCTGTCGCCTTTTTATTCGCCGCTGCTTTTTGGATCTTCCGGCGTTCATCACGGCTGGTTTGGCGAGTGGCCGGGGTGGTATCCGAGGCACTGGCTGCCGGCGTCGGCGGCGGTGCTGATTCTCTGGGCGCCCGGCGGATTTCGCTTTACCTGCTACTACTATCGCGGCGCTTACTACAAAGCCTTCTGGGCCGACCCAATCAGCTGCGCCGTCGGCGAGCCTCGGAAGAAATACCTTGGCGAAAAGACCTTCCCGCTTATCCTTCAAAACGTTCATCGCTATTTCATGTATCTGGCCGTCGTGTTCCTTTTTCTGCTGCTCTGGGATGTGATCTCGAGCATGCATTTTCACAATAAGGATTATTACGATCCGATCGTTGGGCGGGGATACAGTTTCGGCATCGGCGTCGGCACCGTCATCCTCGCCGTCAATCTGTTTTTGCTCACCATGTACACCTTCGGCTGTCATTCCCTGCGGCATCTGATCGGCGGTCGGAAGGACGAAATTTCCAAGGCGTCGGCGGGCTGCCAAAAGGCCTATAGTTGCGTCACCTGCCTTAATAAACGCCATATGCTTTTTGCCTGGTGCAGCCTGTTTACCGTTGGATTTTGCGACCTGTATATCCGCATGTGCAGCATGGGCATCTGGCACGATCACGTTTGGAGAATCTTCTAGTGGCCGAGTATACCGCTCATCAATATGACGTGCTTGTGATTGGGGCCGGTGGCGCGGGCCTTCGGGCCGCCATCGAAGCCTCGGGGACCGGCGTCTCCGTGGGCCTCATTTGCAAATCCTTGCTCGGCAAGGCTCATACCGTCATGGCCGAGGGAGGCATGGCGGCGGCCATGGGCAACGTCGACGACCGCGACAACTGGCGCGTTCATTTCGCCGACACCATGCGCGGCGGGCAATATGTCAACAACTGGCGGATGGCGGAGCTTCACGCCAAGGAAGCGCCTGACCGGGTTCGCGAGCTGGAAGCCTGGGGAGCCGTGTTCGATCGCACCAAGGACGGGAAAATCCTCCAGCGCAACTTCGGCGGACACCGCTATCCTCGCCTCGCTCACGTCGGCGATCGCACCGGCCTGGAACTGATCCGCACCCTTCAAGACCATGGCATCCATCAGGGCATCGACGTGCATATGGAATGCACCATCGTGTCCCTTTTAAAAGACGGCGATCGCATCGTCGGCGCGTTCGGATACGAGCGCGAACATGGCCGATTCAAGCTTTGGCAGGCCAAAGCCGTTGTCCTGGCCACGGGCGGCATAGGCCGGGCCTATAAGATCACCAGCAACAGCTGGGAAGGCACCGGCGACGGCCATGCCCTGGCCTATCATGCCGGGGCCGAGCTGATCGACATGGAATTCATCCAATTCCATCCGACGGGGATGGTCTGGCCGCCCAGCGTGAAGGGAATTCTCGTTACCGAAGGCGTGCGCGGCGAAGGTGGCGTGCTGCGCAATAAAGAGGGCAAGCGATTCATGTTTGCCGACATCCCCGAAAACTATAAGAGCTCGACTGCCGACAATGAGGATGAAGGCTGGCGTTATGTGATCGGCGACAAAAGCGCCCGCCGCCCGCCGGAACTGCTCACGCGCGATCATGTGGCCCGCTGCATCATGCGCGAAGTGAAAGCCGGCCGGGGCAGCCCGCATGGCGGCGTGTTTCTCGACATCTCCTGGATCAAGGAAAAAATCGCCAACGCGCCAAAACATATTCAGCAGAAGCTGCCGAGCATGTATCACCAGTTCAAGCAGCTTGCCGATATCGACATCACTACCACGCCGATGGAAGTCGGCCCGACGACCCATTACGTGATGGGCGGCATTCGGGTTGACAGCGATTCGCAGATGTCCAGCGTGCCCGGCCTTTTCGCCGCCGGGGAATGTGCCGCCGGCATCAATGGCGCCAACCGTCTGGGCGGGAATTCACTGTCCGATCTGCTGGTTTTCGGCAAGCGCGCCGGCGAATACGCCGCCAAATATGCGAAGGAAAATTCCCTGGGCAATATCAACAAAGACCACGTTGACGAAATCGCCAAATACGCACTTGCCCCCTTTGAACGAGCCGGCAGCGGCCAGGGCGCGTTTCAGGTGCAGTACGATTTGCAGGACACCATGCAAGACCTGGTTGGCATTGTCCGCAAGGAAGACGAAATGCAGCAGGCGCTGGTCAAGCTGGAAGCGCTCTGGAAGCGCGCCAAGGAAGTTGGCGTGCCGGGAAATCGCGACTACAACCCCGGCTGGCACACCGCCCTCGATCTCAACTCGCTGCTGACGGTTTCTGAAGCCGTCACCCGATCGGCCATCGAGCGGAAAGAAAGCCGCGGCGGCCATTTCCGCGACGACTATCCCGCCAAGGACGAGGCGCACGCGAAATTCAACGTGGTGACCTATCGCGGCCCCGACGGCCGGATGAACCTCCGCCGCGAGCCGGTGAAGCCGATGCCGGAGGAGTTGAAGGCTATTATTGAGGAAATGAAATAGGGTTTCGCGTGGAACGCGGATTTAACGCGAAGGCGCGAAGCAGCGAAGAAAACGAAAAAATACTCGAATCGTGGATGTCCGCCTTGCGGTCATTGACACGGATTTGAATTGTATGGTGAAAGAGTTTCGGATTGATCGTGACAGGAATGGCGTCGTGATAATCAGGATCGTTTCGTGACCTTCGATTCTTCGCGCCTTCGCGACAACAAGGTCTTCGGAATTGCGCGTATCACAGGATTTGAGGAGTTCTGTTCAATGGCAACTGCCACCTTCAGCGTCTGGCGTGGAGAAGGAACCGAGGGCAAGTTCGTCGACTACACCGCCGAGGTTTCCGAGGGGATGGTGGTGCTGGATGCGGTCCATCAGATCCAGGCGACGCAGGCCAACGACCTGGCTTGCCGCTGGAATTGCAAAGCCGGCAAGTGCGGCTCATGCTCGGCCGAGATCAACGGCAAGCCGCGCCTGATGTGCATGACCCGCCTCAGCGACATCGACCTATCGAAGAAAGTCTCCATTGAGCCAATGCGCACTTTCCCGCCGATCCGCGATTTGGTGACAGATGTCTCCTGGAATTTCGAGGTGAAGAAGAAGATCAAGAAGTTCAAGCCGAGGAAGCCCGACAACGCCGACGGCACCTGGAACATGGCCCAGAAGGACGTGGACCGCGTTCAGGAATTCCGCAAGTGCATCGAATGCTTTTTATGCCAGGACGTCTGCCATGTCCTGCGCGATCACCAAAAGCAGGAAGAATTCATCGGCCCGCGCTATTTCGTCTACACCGCCGCCCTGGAAATGCATCCCCTCGACGTCGAAGACCGCGAGCCGGATCTGAAAAAGGCTCAAGGCATCGGCTACTGCAACATCACCAAGTGCTGCACGAAAGTCTGCCCGGAGCATATCACGATTACGGACAATGCGATCATCCCACTGAAAGAGCGCGTGGTGGATCGGTATTACGACCCGATCAAGCGGCTGCTGAGGGTGTTGAAGTCGTAACGCGCTTGGATTGAATCTAAATGTTGCTGGGGTGATCATATCCTGCGAATTCTCAAAGTTCTGCGGGAAGCGGAAGTTCCTCAGCCACCGCAGCAATGAGTTGATAATTCGAGCTACACGTCGCAAGTCCGAATCGGCGGCGCGCCTCTCGCCATCCAAATCCAGTCAGCGGCAATTCGCAGTTGATCGTGTTATACCTGTTCACCATCGGTGTGCCAGCACAATATCGGGAGGACAACATGGAACGCAATCACGAAACGTGGCCTTTGGTCAGTGTCTACCACTACAAAAACGAAATCAATCCGACGCCCACCTACCAGCGATACGCTGTCTGGGATCGGGACCAGCAGCAATTGCTAATGGACAGCATCTATCGCGGTTTGGACATCCCTAAATTATACCTTCGCGCCGTCAAGAGCGGGAGCGGCTCACCATTCAAATACGAAGCGATAGATGGACAGCAACGCCTTCGGGCCGTGTGGGAATTTTTTGATAATAAGTACGCCCTGAGTGAAAAGTACGCACCTCAAGTGGCTGGCAAGAAATACGGAGAACTCGAAGTCGACGACCGCAGGCGTTTCGAACTGTACCAATTCAGCATCGTCATTGTCAAAGAGTCGAGTGACGATGAGGTTCGCGAGATGTTTTGTCGGCTTCAAAACGGAAAGCCGCTAAACAGCGCCGAGAAGCGCAACGCGATGGTGAGTGGGATGCGCGACTTCTGTTCGCTGCTTGCCGAGCACGAACTGTTCAAGTCCGTGCGTTTCAGCAATCAACGTATGCAATATCAACAGGTAGCAGCCCAGACCGTTGTTCTAGAATTGGAGGGCGGGGCGGCGGACACGCGAAATACCGCTCTTCAAAAGCTCTATACTGACCAGCGTGACTTCAGCGCTACTAGCGAGAGCGGAAAGCGCATCCGAAGAATCTACGACTATCTGTCCAAATGCTTTTTTGAGCGCACACCTGAATTAAAGCAAGGATACGTGGTGTCGTTCTATCTGCTGGTGTCGACTCTTCTGCGGGACTATAGCTTAGCCGCACGTGAAACGACGATCCGCGATTTTCTGATTGACTTTGACGGACGCCGTCGCAAAGAAGAAGACAATGTGGACATGATTAGGTTTACGGAGAAGATCAGTCACGCATCCGATAGCGAAGACTCAATTGGGTTCCGGCACAAAATCTTGCTGAGGGAATTCCATCGTTTCTGTCCGGACTTGATCCCAATCGATTCGAAGCGCGCTTTCGACGAGCACCAGCGCCTCGCGATCTACCGGCGGGACGGCGGGAAGTGCAAGCTATGCGGGACAGATGTGCCGTGGGATGATCTCAACGCCGACCACATTGTTCCACACGTTGCCGGCGGCCCAACCACGGTAGCAAACGGTTGGCTTACCTGTTCGTCGTGCAACAAGAAGAAGGGCGCGAAGCCGCTATCCAACGAATAACCGAGCGGAGCCCGGATGCCGCAGAACTCAACTCTACTTCTCGAAAAACAGCTTGTCAGTCTGGCCGAAGGGATGACGATCGAGCTAATCATGACCGCGCGGCCGCATTTGGTTTGCGTCAGAGACAATCAGCCGGTCTCCGCAGCGCGGCAAGCGATGGGCAGATATTACGACCAGCTTCCACTCGTTGATGCCGCTGGTGAGGTTATTGGCTTAGTGCGGCGGGCTGCGCTAACGACTGCCGATGACTCGGCACAAGTCAGAGAGTATTCCGTGTTTAGTCAGGGTCTGACGTCAGTGCGATCGACCGACGCGATACATGATGCGATCACGGTACTTTGCTCGGTTGACTGCGCGCTGGTATTTGATCCGCGGACAGGCCGCTTTTGTGGTCTTCTCCATTTGTCAGATCTCAACAAGCAAGCAGTCCGCGTATACCTGTACCTTTGGATCTCGGCGCTCGAAATGGGATTGGCAGAATACCTTCGCCATTTTCACCCACGTCTGAAGGAATGGATGGACCATGTCCCAAGCACAAATCGCGCATCGTTTCTCGGAGACTTTATTCTTCGAAAGCGACAGCGAATTGAGTTAAGTCCCGTCGAGGGATTATACTTCTCCGATATGCTCGTCATACTGCGAAAGCTGCCGTTGGCCCCCGAACGACTGCGAATTCCAAAGAAGGATCTTGAGTCGCTAGCGAAGCCGGAACCTCTTAATGAGTTGCGAAACATGGCGATGCACCCTGTTAGAGCGATCGTGCATCAAATGTCTGACGCAGTGAGGGTTCGGGACAGGCTCGCAACCATTCGAAAACTAATTGCGGCCACGTCGGCCGCAACCGCGCACCAATAAGGTAGAAGAGTTCCATCTCCTCTGGTGGTAAAGACGGGCCGCAAACCGCTCCACGGCGTCGACTTAGCTCGCTGTTATCAGGCTGCATTCCCATAGAGCCCGACTTTTTCTCGCGAGACGAGAACTCAACTCGGCACCCGGATAGTGGATCCGTTCAGAATCACGACGCTTTTTTCAGCATTGCACGCCAGTGTTTGGGGTCGCGGTTCATTTCGTCGAAAAGCCGCCGGGCCCAGATTGCCGGCCGACGACCGCCTTGCTCCCAAGCCTGGACCAATTTGGCGGACACGCCGACGAGGTATGCGAAGACCATTTGGCTTGCACCGATCACGTCGCGAGTTGCGCGAATGGCAACGGCGTCGTACTGCCCCGGCTCATTAGGGACCTCAACGGTTCGGACAGTATACTTCGACTCCAGGGGAGTTCCCGCCTTCATCGTGGCGATTAATTCCTTCAGGTCGGCGATCATCGCGCGGCCGGCAGCATCGGCCGCTTTGGTTGACTTTCGGGGAGCCCGCTTCTTGGCGATACTTGCTTTCATGACCTTTTTCCGGCTTTAAGATTGTCCGCAAATTCGCTCAGGTACGCCTTCAATTGGTTGCGCATGGCGTTGCTCAAATTGTCTTCGTCCTTCTTCAGAAACAAGATCATGAGAAGGATAACGCGAAAATCGGGGAACTGAGCATATCCAATACGCATTGAACCGCTTTTCCCTTTTCCTCGTGAGGGCGGAGCAAACCGGGCTTTTCGCAACCCGCCGGTCCCTTTCATGACGCCGTGCGCGGACGGATCGCGCATGATCATCGATTCAAGGGCCTGTAGGTCTTCATCCGGAAGCCCTTCAGACTTCCAACGACTTTTGAACGTCGGCATCTGAATTAGCGTCCACTTCACGATTTTGATTATACCACCAAGTGGGATAATTTCAATGCATGTCTTCAGCCGGATGATGCGCCTGCGGAGAAGCCGGCGCAGCCGGCCTCGGCGGAATCGCAATCCGCAGCTTCGCCACCAATGGGTCGGCGGCCTGGCCGCGCGAGACCCGGCCGTTGGCGATTACCGCGCCGCAGCTTGGGCAGGCCTTGGGAAGGGGACGCAGCTCGTAGCCGCAATAGGGACACTTGATCGGCGGGCCCGGATCGCGCTTCCGCCAGCGCCAGACCGGCGCGAAGAAGCGAGCCGTTCGCGAAAACAGAGAGGCCGGCTGATGATCGGCGTTCGATCGTCCATCCATGACGTCGTACGATCCTTTCCGAAGTTTTCGCTTTCCGCCTCCCCGCATGATGCTTCAGCATAACCCACGTTTTTACTTCGGCCTACTGCCAAGGCGTTTATTTTGCTGCCAATTTCATCCGAAAAACTACGTAGGCCGAAATTCGGAGTTTCCCGCCGGCTACCGGTCGTTGGACGCAGGGAGGAGCCGCGCACGGAGGGTACTCCCGAAGTAAGCGGATCGGGCGAAACCGCTTACTACGGGAGTACCCTTCGTGCGCGGCTCCTTCTGGTCGTCATTTGGAGTTTCACGGATAACACCGATAAGACCCTCCCCTTTTTCTCCCATCCGCGTTAATCGGTGAAATCTGTGGCCAGATATCTTTTGCCACGGGTCAAAATTACCGCGCGTGCCCAGCCGGCATATTCCGCTTATAATCCCGAACAGATGCCGGACCTTCGCGAACATTTGCAGAACCTTTTTGGCCTGGACGACTTTCGCCCAGCCCAGCGCGATGTCATCGAGGATGTTTTGCGCGGCCGCGATGTCATGTGCGTCATGCCTACCGGGGCGGGGAAAAGCCTGTGCTATCAATTGCCCGCCGCCATCGACGATGGGTTGACCATCGTCGTTTCTCCGCTGATCTCGCTGATGGAAGACCAGGTGCAGCAGCTTCGCGATGCTGGCATTCCCGCGGCGTTTTTGAACAGCACGCTTTCCGGCGATCTTCGCCGACAGGTCATGGAAGAACTCCATTACGGCTTCAACGGCCTGCTCTACGTCGCCCCCGAGCGCTTCATGGCGGCGGATTTTCAGGAGCTGATGCCGCGATTGAAGCCAAAGCTTTTTGCCGTCGACGAGGCACATTGCGTCAGCCAATGGGGACACGACTTCCGCCCGGAATATTCCAAGCTGGGCGAGGTTCGCAAAAAACTCGGCTCGCCGCCATGCATCGCGCTGACTGCCACTGCCACCGAAGACGTGCGCGATGACATCATCCACCAGCTTGGCCTGCGCGAGCCGACGATTATCGTGACCGGCTTCGATCGGCCCAATCTTTCCTACCAATGCCGTCGAATGTCGAAGGTGGCCGACAAGAATGACGATCTGGTGACGCTTCTTCGCACCGAACCGGGCAGCACCATCGTCTACTGCGCCACGCGCAAGGCGGTGGATGAGGTGACTTCGGTGCTGGCCGGGACGTTGCGCGACCGCTCGATCTTCGCATATCACGCCGGGATGGATATGGCCGCCCGCACCGCCAACCAGGAGCGGTTCATGAACACGCCGCGTGCGATTGCCGTGGCAACCAACGCCTTTGGCATGGGCATCAACAAGCCGGACGTGCGGCTGGTGGTTCATTACAACACGCCCGGCACGCTGGAGGCCTACTATCAGGAAGCCGGCCGTGGCGGGCGCGATGGCCTGCCTTCGCGCTGCGTTTTGCTCTTCAGTTATCAGGACAAATACACCCAGGAATTCTTCATCGACAAGATCGGCGGTGACAATCCCCATGCCGACCCGCGGCGAATCGCCGAATTAAAGCAGCA
Organism: Tepidisphaeraceae bacterium; assembly: GCA_035695715.1. Lineage (GTDB taxonomy): Bacteria > Planctomycetota > Phycisphaerae > Tepidisphaerales > Tepidisphaeraceae > RYN-428. The sequence continues at coordinate 13,167 of DASRRM010000261.1, read as the reverse complement.
CGCCGCCACCAAGCTCGAATTGATGATCCGTTACGCCCAGACGCACCGCTGCCGCCGGCAGATGATCCTGGATTATTTCGGCGATGAGATGGACGTCGCCGACTGCAACTGCGACATCTGCCGCCGCGGGCAAAGCGACACCGGCGTTGTCGCGCAGCAGGTGGTGGTGAGCGATGAAGTGGTCATTTTGTGCCGCCAGCTTCTGTCGGCAATCGCCCGGCTGAACGGAAAGTTCGGCGTGGGCATGGTGGCCGAGGTATTGGCCGGCGCCGACAACGAAAAGACCCAGCGCTGGGGGTTCAATACGCTTTCGGTATTCGGGCTTTTGCGTCGGCATCCGGTGAAACGGATCATCGCCATGCTGCATCGCCTGATGGAGGCGGGCTTGTCCCGCCAGCGCGATCCGGAGGGAATGAAATTCCGCCCGGTGGTCGAACTGACGGCGGCGGGAATCGCCGTCATGAAAGGCCAGCAGCTTCCGCCCACCTCGCTGGCCGATCTGATCCAGCAGCGCGCCGCGTCTTCGGGAAGCAATTCAAGTTATCGCAGGATCGTTCCCGCCGGCCAGGAAGCAGGGGAGGCCGCCGAGTCATTATCGCCCGAGGCGATGCAGCGTTTTGAGCGTCTTCGCGCCATGCGGCTGCAACTGGCCCGCGACAAGCAGCTTCCGCCATACTGCATCTGTCATGATGCGACGCTGAAGCTGATCGCCCATCAAGCCCCGGCCGACATCACCGCGCTGGAACGGGTGAAGGGGATGGGACCGTATAAGGTGAAGATGTACGGCGAGGCGATTTTGAAGGCGCTGAGCGAGTAGGCGCAAAAAGAGCCGCGCACGCAGGGTACTCCCGAAGTAAGCGGTGTTCGCACGAGTAACTCCGCTTACTCCGGGAGTACCTTGCGTGCGCGGCTCTTTCATCCATGGGCCGTTAAGGAGATGTGTCGCAATGCCGGGGCAGCCCGCATAAAATCCCGCCATGTCCCCGTCCCGATGGCTGAACTTCCCGCTCGCCTGCGCCGCAAGCATGTTGATCGCGCTTCACGCGGCGGGCAAGCCCGTCCCCGCCCCCGCGCCGCTGTCGGCCGAGCAAATGGCCGTATTCAACGGCACCAACACCGACGACATCCTGGAAATGGCCGACCATTTCCGCAACGGCGACAGTGGTTTCCCCAAGGACCCCGCAAATGCGGCGGGGTTTTATCGGCGTGCCGCTGATCTCGGATCGGATCGCGCGGCGCTGGGCATGGGATATTTTTACGCCCACGGATTTGGCCTGGAACAGGACTATGCCCAGGCGATGCACTGGTATCGCATCGCCGCCGACCACAAAGACCCCGAGGCTTGCAACAACATCGGATACCTCTATCAGAACGGGCTTGGCGTAACGCGAGATTATCAGAGCGCCCGCGAGTGGTACGTCAAGGCAGACGCCCTCGGTGATGCCAATGGAATGAATAACCTCGGATATCTCTTCGCCCATGGCCTGGGGGTCACCATTCAGCCGATGGCGGCATTTACGTGGTACGAGAAGGCCGCCAAGGGCGGCTTGCCCGCGGGCATGTACAACGTCGGACGGTGCTACGAAAAGGGATTTGGCGTCACGCAGGGATATGCAACGGCGGTGGAATGGTACGTCAAGGCCGCCAGTGCCGGGGAGGCGGCGGCGATGTATCGCCTGGGCGTGATGTATGATGCCGGTCATGGCCTGACGGCCGATCACCTGACGGCAATGATGTGGATCGAAAAGGCCGCCGACGCGGGCGATGAGGATGCCAGGAAATGGCTGGAAAGCCGTCGGTGACGAAAGATTGACGTCTGCTCTGCGTATCTTTCGCATTTAAGAGGTGCTTGCGGGATGATGTCGCGCTAGCGCGTCGGCTGCCGCGCCTCGGGCCGACAACATCCGCCCGCACGAAACATTGGTTTACGCCGGGTACGAGCGCCAGCGAGGCCCGGATTCGTCGCGCCAACCATCCGGGGCCTCGCTTTCAGCTCGTACCCGGCGTGGATCGAGACGATCAGCGCAGAGTTCGAGCGGACATTTGTTATGTAAGAAGCCGTATAACGGGACGCGGGGTTCATTTTTCCATGCAACCGGTCACCAAGAACAAGCTCGCCGCCAATGCCTACCGCACGCTCGGTTTGAGCGCCTCGGCGGGGCAAGCCGCCATTGAAAACGCGGCCCGGCGGATGCGCATCTGGCCTGATGGGGCGAATATCCCGCCGACGCCGTGGGATTTAGTGCCGCAGTTGGGGGCCGTCGCGCGCTCGCGGCGCGACATCGAGCAGGCGGTGGCGGTATTGACCGAGCCGCGAACCCGCGTGGAAGAGCGGCTGCTTTGGTATCAGGCGGGCGAGGTGCCGCCCGCGGGGAAAATGAATATGTCCGCGGCGAACGTCGTCCATATCGCCAATCAACCCGCCGATGCCCATGACGTGGCGCTGGCCGACCTGCATCGCGCCTACCGCCTGGACGCGGCGGTGAATGATCCGCATAACTGGATGCGCCTGATGCGGGGATGGAGCGCGCTGGCCAAATCGCCGGAATATTTGGATTGGCTCGCGAAAGTGGAAAGCGAAGGGGATTTTGAGAAGCGTGCATCAATCGAAGAGATCAAGGCGGCGCTGGCGACGCTGGTGCCGGCGGTGACGATCGCGCTGATTCCTGCCGCCGAGGCTGCGATGGGGCGGGCGGGGGCCGATTCGGTTGCGCTGGCGGCGCTGATGCGCATGGCGGGTTCATCGGAATCGGATTCGGATTCTGCGCCAGTGCAAAATCTGCTCGACAATTTGGAGGACACGCTGCGCGTCAATTGCCGGGAAATGGAAATCGAGCTGCGCGACCGCCTGCTGACCAACCATCAAAATCCCGGTCCTTATTTCGCGAGAAATTCCGAGGCAGCGCTGAAGGCGGCGAAGTTTTACAACGGAAACATTTCGCTCTCGCTGAAGAATTTCTGCGACCTGGCGGCGGGGGATGAAGACCGGCTGATTCGCGCCAAATCCACCTGCGCTGCGGTGCTGGCGCTTCTTGGCCTGGGATGGGAATGGGCCGGCCAATACATCACCGCCGAGCAGACCTATGAAATGGCGATGGAACTGGCCCAGGGCACGCCCGCCGCCGCGCCGATCCTGCGCGATCTGCAACGTTGCCGCCCGCTGGCCGAGCGCCAGCGCATCGACCCGCGCGCACATCTGGTCCGGGCAAAGCAACTCGCCAAGCCTGTCGTGCAGAAAGCATCGGCAGGGAAGAAAAGCGGGGCGTGGATTGCCGTCGTGCTGATCGGCGCGGTGCTGCGCGCCTTCACTTCTCTGACAAATACATCGACCACGCCCAGTTATACGCCCACCTATTCGCCGACATTCTCCCAGCCTTATTCGCCGTTTCCCACGCCTCCTGGCCGGGACCCGGCAGAATACCAACGGCAGGTGAGCGAAGGAGAGCGCATCATGCGGCAATTCTCCAATCCAGATCAACCAACCGACGAAAAATCCACCGGCGAAGTGGACATCGCCAAGAGCCTCGCCAAGGCATTGGCGGAGAAAACGCCGGCAACGCAGCCCGACAGCCCGTTTACTTTCGGAGAGTCCAATCGTGAGCACTGAGACTGTTCCCCAGTCGCTGCAAATTCCCCTGTCGGCCGCCATTGGCCTGGCGGTGGAGCATTGGCGCTTGACGCATGCGCTGGCCGCCGGGCAGAGCGCGGCCAGCAGCGGGGCGGCGCGCCATGCCCTGCGGAAAATGGAGGATTTCCTGGCGCTGTGCGAGCTGACCATCCAGCATCTGGACGGCCATCCCTTCGACGCCGGCCTGGCCGTGCGCGTGGTGGACACCATCGACGACCCCAAGCTGGCGAAGGGCACTATCATCATCGACGAAACCGTCTCGCCGCTGGTGATGTGGCGCGGCGTCGTGGTAAAGTCAGCCGACGTCGTCACGCGGAATGGCACGCTGGCATAACGTGGCATGGGCATCCTGCCCATGAGGCGTGTACTCACGCCGGTCGGCTGTACTCGGCCGACGCCAACTGAGCGCAGCGAGTCTGCGGTTGATTGCGAAGGATCGCACCGGTGCACCTTGTAGGGTGGGCGTACTCGCCCATCTTTTTGCGCCGAGCTCCGGGCCACTGGGCGAGTGTATGCCCCCTACGAGATTCCCGCACGCAACGCGTCGCGTACCATGCCACCGGCGGGCTGACCGTGACACGCTGTGCCACGTTTTGAACGAGGGAGATCCCACAACCATGACACCAACCATCGACTTCGGCATTGACCTTGGCACCACCAATTCCAGCATCGGCTTATGCCGGCAGGGGGAAGTGCGCATTTTCCAGACGACAGACCTGATGAACGTCACGCCGTCGGTCGTCTATGTCAGCAAATCCGGCCGAATGCTGGTCGGCAAGAAGGCGTACGATACGTGGGTGGCCGACCCGGAAAATACCCAGGCGGAGTTCAAGCGCTGGATGGGGTTCAGCGATCAGTTGAAGTTCCCGGCATCGGGAAAAGTCCTGTCGGCCGAGGAACTGTCGGCTGAAGTCCTGAAATCGCTGCGCGCCGATGCCGAGCGCGCCACGCAGGAGCAGATTCGCGCCGCGGTGATCACCGTTCCGGCCGCCTTTGGAAGCTTGCAATGCGATGCCACCGGCCGCGCCGCAAAGCTGGCGGGATTCGAGCAAGCGCCGCTGCTGCAGGAGCCGATCGCCGCCGCCGTCGCTTATGGCGCATCGCCGGCGTCGCGGAACCAGCGCTGGATGGTCTTCGATTTGGGCGGCGGCACGCTGGACATCGCCATCGTCTCCACGCGCAACAGCCGACTGGCCGTGCTGGAACATCAGGGGAACAACCGCCTTGGCGGCAAAGACATCGACCGGATGATCGCCGAGACATTTCTGTTTGAGCCGCTCAGCCAGAATTTCCATTTCGCCGAGGGAAAGGACGATCCGCAGGCGCGGAATCGGCTGATGCGGGCGCTGGTGCGCTATGCCGAGCAGGCCAAGATTTCCCTCAGCACCGCACCCCAGGCAACGATCGAAATATTCGACATCGGCGACGACGCCGACGGCAAGCCAATCGAGGCGACGATCACGCTGAATCGCGCTGAGATGGAGGCGAAGATGACGCCGATCATCGACCAGTGCCTGGACCTTGCCCGCCGGGCGCTGGAAGGGGCACGGCTGTCGGCAGCCGATCTGGATCGGCTGCTGCTGGTGGGCGGCCCGACGCAAATGCCGATTCTGCGCGATGCGCTGCAAAATGCCCTGGGCGCAAAGCTGGATTATTCGCTGGACCCGATGACGGTGGTGTCAAACGGAGCGGCGTTGTACGCGTCGACGTTGGAAAAAGCCGCCTCCAGCGCCGCCGCCAGTGCGCCCGCGGCAAAAGCCGCCACCCCGGCCGGAACCGTGAAATGCCAGCTTGCCTACGAGCGCGCCAGCGGAAGCGCGCAATCACCGGTGGCCGGCATCATCGACGCCAAGGCCGGCGTGCAGGAAATCAAGATCGACGCCGGCAATGGCTTTTGGACCAGCGGCTGGGTGGCCGTCGTCAACGGCTCATTCCAACTCGACGTCATGCTTCACAACACCAAGCCGGTGACGCATTACACGATTTCGGCGCGCGATCGGACGGGGAATCTTATTCGCCTCGAACCCGCCCAGTTCAGCGTCACCTATATGCTGCCGATGGCCGCGCCGCCCTTGCCGCACACGGTCGCGATCGAGCTGTCGACCACCAATGGCGTGACGAAATTCGACCCGGTGTTCACGCGCCATTCGCCATTGCCGGCTGAAGTGCGGAAAACCTACAAGGCCGACCGCACGCTTCGCCCCAGCGAAATCGAGTCGACGCTGCCGATCAAGTTCTGGGAGATTGAAGTCAGCGACGACCCGCAGGAAAAGTGGTGGGCCGGTTGCGTGCATATCCGCGCCGAGAAAATCAAACGGCCCATTCTCGAAGGATCAGACCTGGAACTGACAGTCAAGATCGACGCATCGCGAAAAATGAGCGTAGAGCTCTTTGTGCCGCTGCTGAATCAGTCGTTTAGCGATGATGTTTATCTCCCTGATCCGCCCAGTGCACGGTCGCAGCTTCAGCAGCAACTGGACATGTGCTTCGAGCGGCTGGCGCACGTGCGCACGGAAGTATATGAGGCCGACCGCCCCGATCTGGCGCCGCGGATCGAGCAATTGCAGATGCGCGCCGAGCAGATTGCCGACCAGGTCAGCGCCGAGATTCAGAGCGGCCGCAATGATCCCGATGCATCGCTTGCGCCCACGGAATCGCTGCGCAAGCTTCGCATGCAGATCATGCAGATGGAGGAGCAGTTGAACATCGGCTCGGAAACGCCGGGGTTGGCGCGGAAGATGCGCTGGCAGGTTCGGTACATCGAGCGGATTGTCGCCGACCATGGCACCGAAACCGAAAAGCATGAATATGCCAAATTGCTGCAGCAGTATGAACGGTATTGCGAAACCGATGATATTCGCGGGCTGCGCTGGGTTCAGGATCAGATGTGGACGGTTCACTACGGCGTGATCCGCGATCAAGCCTGGTTTTGGCGCAACCGCCTGGCGGTGTTGAAATCCCCGGGCCAGCGATTCATCAATCATCAGCAGGCGATGAAGGTCATCGCCGACGCCGAGGCCGCCGAGCAGCGCAACGACCTGCCGGCCTTGCGCACCGCGTGCAACAAGGGGTATGCGTTGTTGCCGCCGGACCAAGCCGAGGCGGCGAGAGATCAGGAGACGCAGTCGGGATTGCGGTGAAGGCCGTTGCGCACCAAACGCGGCGCAGGCGCGCCCCTCCCGGGTGTAACTTTTTTCGGTGGCGACTCCTGCTCCCTCTCCCCTGTACCCAGGGTAGAGGGTTGGGGAGAGGGGACGTTTTGGAAGATTGCGTATTTCGCACGGGTGCCACAGGTGCCACAGGTCGCGGTGCTCCGAGACCTGTGCCTTCGGCCGGCCCAGAAACACAGGTCTCGGAGTACCGCAACCTGTGGCACCCATCAGGGAATTGACGATGACTTGCTCCGTCTTGACCCCTCCCGTATCACGGCCGTCTCGGCCGTGTCCGTTTTTCGAGAATTCCCGTTGCACGAAAAGCAGGCGGGTTTTCGCTGCGCTCCAACGGCACGGGCGAGACGCCCGTGATACGGGAGGGGGTCGAGGACAGCAAAACTGACCCCATTTTCCGCAAAAACGCGACAGTTTCTGTATGGAAGACAAGTACCCGATATTGAATTACGGCCCACCCGCCCCGGTCAATCGGCGCCGCCTCATCTTGCCCGGATGGATCTGGGTTGCGGGGTTGATCGCCGCGTGGGCTGGGGTGACCACATATATATGGTGGTGCGTTGATTGACGCAGGTGCCCCGAACCGCTTACTCCGGGAGTACCCTCCGTGCGCGGCTCATTTCAAAATCACGCGGCGTGTGTATTACAGCACGATCGAACCGCCCGACTTTGCCAGGTGGATCTGATATGGCTTTCCTTCGCACAACTGCTTGAGACGCTGGTCGATCTCCACGCGCTCGCCCCACAGGCGTTCGGGGTCGTGGTGGCCGATGAATGCCCGGCGGATGCCGCATTGGGCCACGCGTGCCACCACATCTTCGATGCAGCTATGTCCCCAGTCCATCCGGCCCACGGCGGGGCCGCCGCCGATGCCTTCCTGGCCGGCATATTCGGCCAGCAGATATTGGCCGTCGAAATAAGCAACGTCGACATCGCGGCACTGCTCGACGAGCCGGCGCTCGGCGGCGAGGCTGCGAAGTTGCCGCTCGTCAGCCGGATCGGCGCCATGGCGAAGCTCGTGATCGGTGCAGAAGACGAATGTCGAGTTCCCGTGGCGCACCTTATACGCCAGGCACTGGGTGATGCCGTGATAAACCTCGAATGGCGTGACGGTGGTATTTCCCACGGCGATCGGCTCGCCGACATGGCGTACCTTACCCGAGAACGGCGGGCGGATATCTCCGGCACTGAGCGACGTGCGAATTTCCGAGCCGGTGAATTTCGCCGCAATCATGCGGTAGTCCAGCGGATCATCGACATGCATGAAAGGGGTGAGCTTGTGGCTGTAAATTCCATAGCGGTCGTCGAGGGCGGTGAGAAATTGCCGGGTGCCGTAGACATGGACGGTGAACGGGTTTTCCTTGTCGAAGCAGAAGCTGGAGAAGGGAAGTCCGCTGCGGTGGTCGAGGTGCTCGTGGCTGGCGAAAATGTGGATGGTGCGATCGCGTCGGCCGGCCCAATGCTTGGTGGCCTGCTTCGAGAAATCGCGCATCCCCGTGCCCATGTCGAAAAGCAGCGTGTCGCCGTCGGCTGTCACAATCTCGATGCAGGTGGTGTCGCCGCCGTAGATCGGCAAATCGGGAAGCCCCAGGTGCTGTTGATATTCGGCGGCCTTCTCGGGCGTGGCCATGGCGCGCAACTGCTCGGGCGTGCACTGCCCGCGCTCGAGACGGCCCGCAAGATCCATCATCGCTTTTTCGATGGTGGCGCTGGCGAGGCGTTCAGCGTATTCAATGACCTCGTCATGGGTGGGGAAAATCGGGCAGCTTCCCTGCACGCCCCAGAAGGTCACACGCAGATTGGGAACTGCGGGCGTCGCGGCGGTCGGGGCGTGTGATGGGTCGTTCATGGTTCCATCCAGTTGATGCCGCGCAAGCCTTGGGGGAATTGCCCTTCATCGCCAGAGATATCGGCCTTTGTTTCCCGCGGGATTAATTCCCGGCCCAATTTGGCCGATGCCCAAGTTAACATGCCAGACTTATCTTTCCGGATTATACGTTGACAAGGCCGCGCGGCGAACTAATTTGGACGCATCGTTGCCATAACAAATTCGATCACTCAGGGAAAAAACAAAATGCACATTTCGCGAAAATCGCTTGGCGGATTTGGCCGAATTGCCCTTTTTGCCGCACCGGCAATTGCCATTATGATAACGGCCTTCGAATCGAAAACCAAAGCCGTGGCCCCTGCCGCCGCCCCGGTTTCCCCATCGGTTTACCTCACCACGCTGGGAATCAAGTTTGAAGGCGCCGCCGGATGTTCCGCGGCCAAATGCCACGGCGCGGAAAAATCGGTCGATAAAAAGAATTTCTGGGGCAACGAAGCCACCCTCTGGGGCAGCCGCAAGGATCCGCACCATGGCGCTTATCGCACCCTGGTAAAACCCCTGGCCAAGGCCATTGCCGCCAAGTTGAAAATCGCCTCGGCCCTCAAGAGCGAGCGCTGCCTCAACTGCCACTCGACCCTCGCCGTCAGCCCGACCGGCGCTGATTTGGCCGGTTCGGACTACAAGGCCGCCGAAGGCGTTTCCTGTAATTCCTGCCATGGCCCGAGCCAGAAATATCGCGAGCCGCACTCGACGCAAAACTGGATCGACACCCAGCGCGCCAAGATGGACCATGCCCAGTTGCTCACCACCTTCGGCTTATATGACACCCTCCCCGTCTTCGAGCGCGCCAGCCGATGCGCGAGCTGCCATCTGGCGATTGAGCCGGACCTCGTGGCGGCCGGCCATCCGCAGCCGACCTTTGAGATGAACCATTTCTCGGAGATTTACCCCGATCGCCACTGGCACGACCCGGCCGGCACCTTCCCCGCCGAGCTGTGGGCCAGCGGGCAATTGGCCGAGCTGCACGATGCGTTGCACCAGATGGCAGTTTATGCCGCTTCGAAGGCTCCCGACGCTGCGGCTGAATACACCAAGGCCGAATATCAGGCGTTGGCGCACTATTCGGTGTTGAACGTACTGATTTCGAGCGGGCCGATTGCCTCGCCCGATGCCGCGGCATTGGACGCGTCGATCAGGCAACTGCTTACCGCCAAGGACATGGGCACTGCGAATACCGAAGCACTCGCTGCCGCCGAGAAATGCAATGCCAGGGGATTGGTGGCGGCGATCGGCGCGTTCAAGCCGGACAAGGCCGTCGCGGCGAAAGTTCTGGCGGCGATTGCCGCGTCAGACGTCGGCGTGAAATACGGCCCGCGCGGCCAGGAACAGCAGGCGTATGCGATTGAAGCCCTCGCCGCCGCGGCGGGAAATGACGCGGTGACCAAAGCCGTCGCGCCCATGCTTCCGGCCAAACCCGGCGATGTGATCGCGCCGGCGGTTTTCGCCAAGGGCCTGGCGGATGTGAAAGCCAAGGCGAAGTAAAGCGGTTGGAGGATCGCCAGTAAACCTGGCCGGCGCTTCAAACCAGATTACGCAAAAACAGCAAAGGCGGGATGGCTGTCGAGGCCATCCCGCCTCTTCGTTGTTAAATATACATGCAGATTATCAGATATTTGCTAAGAAAAGGGACAAAACCGACGCAAACCGACGCAAACCAGCGCACGAAATCGCTCTGGCAGGCTAAAAACGAGGGTGGAGTGTAAAACCAGTGCAAGGACCAGTGCATGAACCAGTGCACGGCTCTTCTGGGCGGTAACTTGGCGGGCGAGTACATACGTCCCCTTGCGGTGGAGGTTGAATTCGGGTGCCACAGGTCGCGGTACGCCGAGACCTGTGTTTCTGCGGCCCAAAATCCTCGCGGCGCGCGACGATTTTTCAACCGCAAAGGCGCAAAGGACGCAAAGTGGACGCAAAGAAAACGGGAGTAAGCAAACCGCTTCGCTCGCCAATCCGGCCCTTTGCGTCCACTTTGCGTTCTTTGCGCCTTTGCGGTTAAACCGCATTGGGTTTCTGAGGCCGGCAAAGGCACAGGTCTCGGAGTACCGCGACCTGTGGCACCCATTAGCCCGTCAGCAATTCAAACTGCCGCATTACTGAGATTTCGATCCGGCGGAGCGCTAAACGCCATTTAGTACCACGCCGTTCGCAAGAGCATCACACCGCCGCATACCCAGAAGTAAATCGAGAAAATCACGAGCATCCAGAGGATATCGATCGCGAAGCGGCCGGGGCGCGACAACCGGCGGGCGGCGGGGAGGGAAATGATCGAGGCGATGGGAAGGGCGGCGAGAAAGTACCACGCCGAGGCGAGATTAAAGTGCCGGGTCAGTTTGAAGTAGAGAACGCACGTCAGCACCAGCAATAGTGCGCCTGCATAGCCCGCGATTTCGCGGCCCCTGGCAGCCTGGGACTGTTTTGGCCGAACGACCGCCGCCAGCGCGACCTGATGGGCGGCAAGAAGAGCCAGCGGCCATGTGAAAATGAATTGGGTGGAATAATGATTGGCGATAGGGGTCGCGGCAATTCCAAACGCGCCCAGGGCGGTCAGGAAAACGATCAACCCGATCAGCCGCGACCAGCGCCCAAGCCACAGTCGCGATGCAGCGCAGGCCATGCCCGCCAGCAGCGCTGCGGCTGCGAGCGCGGCAAGCGAAAACAGATGCCACCGCCGCAGTTCACGGGCATCGGGCATTTCCAGCGGGCCTTCGCGATCGCCGCCCAAGAGCCATGACAGGTCCGCCGGGGCGGCCTGGCGAATCGCCGACAGCGGCATCGCCAATGCCCGCTGGCGGGGGGTCATATGCTGCGGATTTCCAACGAAGAGGCAGGCGGCGCGGGTGGGGCTGCGAAGATAAAGCCGCCCGCCATACAGGGCCGGCGCGGTCCAGCAGGTTTCGCCGGGGAATACTGCCGCGCGCGCGAGTTCGTCGTAGCGATTCGGATCGGCACGAACCAGCAGCGCCTCGCCGCGGTCGTTCAGCATCAGCAGCCTTCCATCAGCGACAATGATGCCGGCGTGGCCCGGCCGCTCGCTCGACCAGCGCACCTGGCCGGTCTTGAAATCCATGCAGCGAAACGTGCCGCGCGAAGGCCGCCCGCCGCTGGCCTGCATGTCGCGCAGATCGAATCCATAGACGAAGCCATCGACCAGAACGCTGGAAGCGACATCGTTGGACATCGCGCCATCGTGGCGGAGGCGCTTGATATGGCAGGGCGGCGGAACGCCGTCCTTTTCTCCAGCCGCCAAACCCGCTTGCAACTCATACAAATCAGACCCCGCGCGATAGGCCTGCATCGTGCGCAAAAACGGCTCGTCATAAAGCACCGCAGCGGCATGCTCGTCGCGGCCCGGCGCGTAGGCTTGCTCCCAAAGCAGTTGGCCGCTCTGAAGATCGAACCCCGCCAACGAGTTTTGTAAAAACGCCACAATCTGGCGCCGGCCATGAAATGTGATCGGCAAAGCCGAACAGTAAGATGCCGGCGCGCTTCCCGATTTCCAGCGCGTCTGGCCGGTGTCCGCGTCCAGCGCCACCACCGACGCCGACGGCCCGCCCACTGGCAGTATCACCTTCTTGTCCTCGACCACCGGCGAACAGGCATAGCCAAACGATGCCCCGCGCCCGCCAAACTGCTGCACGACATTGACCGACCAGATCGAACGCCCGTCAGCCGCATCCAGGCATCCGACCAGCCCATTGGGGGCGGCGAAATAGATTCGCCCATCGGCCCAGGCGGGTGTCGCACGCGGCCCGGGAAACATCCCGGCGGGCTGGTAAGGCCAACCATAGCTGTGTTCCCAAATCGTGCGGCCGGTGTCGGCGTCCAGCGCGATCACTTTTTGTTCCGTCAACGTCTGCGTCTGCGCGTACACCCGCCCGCCAACGGCGATCATCCCGCCATAACCCGCGCCGATCTCCCTGCTCCAAAGCACCGGCGGCCCACTTGCCGGCCACGCGCTGGCCAAATCCACCACGCCCGAGCGGCCGTCGTAAGCTGACCCGCGATAGTGGGGCCAGGGCGCATCAGAAACGGCCGGCCCATCAGATCCGTGCGAGTATGCGGGGGAGAACGGCGCCAGCGAATGAAAATCAACCAGCGCGAAGACAACAATCGCGCACAGGATCAAATAGAACGCCATGCGAATGGCAAGCGTCTGGAGAATTCCCTTGAACCTTCTCGTCGCAACTCCTCGGCGGGCGGATATTATGCCTTCACGGCCCTGCGGAAGGCAAATTCTGGCGGGCGAGTCAAGTATAACATCCGCCGCGCGTTAGGGGAGAGGATTGGGGGCTGGCGAGCGGTTCGTAACGTTCACGCCGGTGTCTGAGGTAATCCGAAGACCCGGATCGATCGCGCGAAGGATCCGGGTCTTCAAGGATATCATGGAGAATCGTGTTTTCGCTGCAATATTTCCTTGGCAGAGCAGTGCGAAATGCGCTCGCGAAGGCGCGATGGCGCGAAGACAAACGCGAAGATCAAATGCC
>DASRRM010000260.1:0-5551 GCA_035695715.1 Tepidisphaeraceae bacterium | reverse complement strand
CGTCCGACAACCTACAACCGCTTGTGGAAAAATCTGTTGAGAATTGCAGAAAGTTATCCAATCTTTGCCAAGGGCCGATATACTGTCGTAATCGAGTCAAACCCGGTGAAAGTTGAGAGCCGGGCGAAGGTCGGACTGTTTAGAGATTTGCAGCGCGGCCCGCAGCGAGACGAATGGGGCATTGGCAGGAACAAATGCCGTCTTTCGCGCATGTGGCCGTCCGGTTGTGATTTTGGAGGAAACCGTCACTTTTATGGACGAAGACCCATTCTCGCGCTATGGCCTCAAACCAGTGGAACTGGCCGATCGGGCCGTGCTCGAACCGTATTTCTCCTCCCTTGCCGAGCCCCTCTCGGACTACACGTTTTCGCAACTCTATACCTGGCACAATTCCCTCCGAATCCTGTGGAAACAACTCGACGGTCACCTGTGCGTCTTTGCCAATGGCACCGGCGACCTCACCCTCCTCATGCCTCCCATCGGCGACACCGCCAGCGATAAGGCACTGCGCTCGGCGTACGAGGTGATGGACGACTACAACGCCCTCCACAATGTCCCCGATCGTTCCCGCGTCGAATACGCCAGCGAAGAATTGCTCGCCCGCTTCGATCGCGGCACATTGCAGGTCGAGCCGATGGGCGCCGACTATTTGTACGACACCCAGCGAATGATCGACCTCGCCGGCGGCGACCTGGCCAGCAAGCGCCAGGCAAAAAACCGTTTCATGCGCAATTACGCCTATCGCGTCGAGCCTTATTCGGCGGCCTTGCATCGCGATGATTGCCTGCAACTTCTGGAATCATGGAAGGACCACCAGGACATCCAGCACGACGCCGAGCCCAGCGCCAACGCCATCAAGCGGGCGAAGGAATCTATCGCCACGAAGCTGTGTTTGGATACGGTGGAAGTGCTGGGGTTGTCGGGGATGGTGGTGTATGTGGAGGGGAATTCGGGACTGAAAGAGGGCCAAAGTGACGAAGTGACAAAGGGGCAAAGTGACGAAGCGACGCGGAGTGGACCTCCACTTAGTCCCTCAGTCCCTTCGTCCCTCCATCCCTCCTCTCTAAAAGGTTTCACCTTCGGCGAGCCCCTCGGCTCGCGGCAGACCAGCATCACCATCGAGAAAACCGACCTCATGACCAAGGGCTTGGCGCAGTTTATCTTCAGCGAATTCTGCCGGGTGAACTGGGCCGATCGGCCGCTGGTGAATGTGGGGGATGACTGGGGTTTGGAAACGCTGGCTTGGACGAAACAGAGTTATCGGCCGATAAAAATGCTGCAGAAGTATGTGCTTCGCCGCAACAAGGCGATCATGATCGCCGCCGCGTGATCGCCCTCCCGTATCACGGCCGTCTCGGCCGTCTCGTTTTTCAAAGGCAATTGCCGCTGCTCGAACAAACGAGCTGTTTCTCGCTGTGCTCCAATTTCGGTGTAGCCAGGCGATGAACCGCCTCCGATTTACGGTCGATGAATAGCATAGCCGTGCCGCTTTGATCGGCACTGGCCGGTTATGCGCACCATTCGCAAATCATCCTCCGCCTTTACGCTGATGGAATTGGTCATCGTCATGATGATTCTGACCATCGCGGCGATGATCGGCCTGCCGCGATTTTCCACCGCGATCTGCCGCTATAAAGCCGAATTGGCCGCCCGGCAGATCCTGGCCGACCTGAATCTCGCCCGCGCCACCGCCAAATCAACCAGCGCCTCGCAAACCGTCGCATTCAACGTAGCGGCCAGTTCCTACACGATGGCGGGAATCCAAAGCCTTGACGACCATTCGCCCAATTATCAGTTGAGCCTCGCCGCCCACCCCTACGACAGCACGCTGATCTCCGTCAATTTCAACGGCACATCGCAGGTGACATTCGACGCCTACGGCTCAGCCGACAACGGCGGAAAAATCACGCTCGCCTGCGGCGGAATCCAGACCACCGTCACGTTGGAAGCCACCAACGGAAAGGCGACGGTGCCGTGAGACGGCTTTCACCGATCCAGCGCACCCGATGGCCCCGCGCACGTTCGCGCGCCGCGTTTACCCTCATCGAGCTTCTCCTTAGCACCACGATCATGTCCCTGCTCGTGGCCATCGTGGGACTTTCCACCACGCTGCTCCTTCGCGAAGGCGAAAACAACCGCAATCTAATGGCCTCCGGCACACAGGGCGCTGCATCGGCCTCCGCCCAGGCGGCCGCGGCGCGCGATGCGCTTGACATGCTCAACTCCGATCTCAAGGTCGCTACCGCCATCGTCGCCACGCCCGCGCCCGGCGGCGGGATGCAGGTGGCGCTTACCGTCCCGGGCCGATACACCGGCGATGCGACAGAGTCGATCCTCTATCAGTGGAACGGCCCCGGCACATCCCTGATGCGGCAGCTCAACAACAATCCCGCCGCCTCCATTGCCGACAATTTGCAATCGTGGAATCTTGCGACGTTGACCAAAACCATCGGCCCGCCGGCGCCAACCGAAAGCGCCGAGCAACTGCTATCCGCACATGATGGCTCGGCGGGCGGCAACGTGCAGCCCATCGCCCTGGCGCAGAATAACTGGCCATCGCAATATCTATTGCCGACGCTGCCCGCGTCGGCGGTGTCGTGGCGCATCACGCATCTGAAGCTGCAATTGCAGGCTGGTCAAAGCCCCTCGGCCGGGGCGATCAGTGTTTCGGTATTCAGCGCCGACGCCGCGGGAAATCCGCTGGGATTGCTCGCCTCGGCGAGTGTCGATCCCGCGACATTGCCGACTGGCGCACAGACTTGGGCGGACATTCCGCTGGGCAATCTCTCCGGGCTGTCGCCGGGCCACGGCGTTTGCGTTGTCGTGTCAACACAGGCCGCAATGTTCCCGGCTTCAGTATTCTACGACCCGGGCGCAAGCGATCCGACGCTAAGTTATTCCACCAGCGCCGACGGCGGCGCAACCTGGACGAGCGCTACGGCTGCGCTGCAGATTCAGGTCTATGGAACAGTGAGCAGCCAGTAAGAGCGGGTCCTGATTCGTTTGAAGAGCCAACTTTGCGACATGCACCGATACAACTCCGCCGGCGGATTCGACACCCTCGGTCGCGCCGCGCTTTTTCGATGATTGAAGCGTGCGTTTCGGTGGTTCTGGTTGGCGTCTTGCTGGCCGCCGCCATGAGCGTGGCGGCGCAGTCGGCGCGTACGCGCTATGCGCAGAAGGACATGACCCGCGGAATGTCGCTGGCCCGCCAGCTTCTCGCTGAGATCGTGCAGGATTCCTACGAGCAGCCCGGCGCTACCACCAGCATCCTCGGTCCCGAAGCCGGGGAAACCCGCCAGACATTCAACGATGTCGATGATTTCAACGGCTGGAGCGAATCTCCGCCAGCCGACGTCACCGGAACGCCAATCCCCGGTTTCACCGGCTGGTCGCGCGCTGTAAAGGTGGAATGGGTGACGCCACTGCCTGGCGGAAACACGTTCACAACGTCGGCGGTTGAAACCGGCCTAAAACGCATCACCGTCACCGTCACCGCGCCATCCGGGCTGATCTCAACCGCCGTCGCCCTGCGCTCGAGGTACAGCATATACGACAAGCCGCCCGGTGCGGCAGCCGCCTATACAAGCTGGATCGGGACATCGCTGCAAATCGGGAACGATGCGACGACGACCGCCGCCGGCGGCGCGAATCCAATGAACCAGGTGCCATGAAATGAGCGACTCAAAAAGTGACACTTGCATGCTCAAGACGCCGGTTCTGAGGTACTCCGAAGAGCCGGGTTCTTCGCTGTCACGCGCGGCCCTACCTGGTCGGTCAGAATCGCGATCCTCCCCGTATGACCCGGTTCTTCGGAGTACCTCAGAACCGGCGTCACCGGAAGGAACGCACCACGCAAAGCGATGTGTCCCTTTAAATCGAACAATCCAACCTAACGCCTCCCACCGCTCCGGATTCGTCTACTTCTTTGTCCTCAGCACCATCCTGTTCGTCACCGCCATCGCGATGGCCGTGATGATCGCGGCACGGATCAATGGCCGGGTGATTGCCGACGCCAATGATTCTTCCAAGGCCGAGGCGCTGGCCGAGTCGGCAATCGAATATGCCCTGCAAACCATCGCCAACGATCCCAACTGGCGAGCCGACTATCCCAACGCGCTGCCGATCGGCCCGCTGAACCTCGGCGACGGCGCCATCTCCTTCACCATCGTCGACGACATCGACGGCAACCTCACCAACAACACCTACGACTCCATCCGAATCTACGGCACCGGCACCGTTCGCAATGCGCGGAAAATTTACAGCGTCCGCTGCACCACCAAAACGCCGCTGGATTGCCTGCAAACCGCCGTATCGATCGGCGGACCTGTATCGTTCACCGGCACAACGCTCAGCGGCGCAGCATCGGCTTTGTTCGCGTCAAACACCGGAATTTCCGCCAATTCCGTCACTTTTTCCGGCGGCTTGGTTTTGTCAGCCCCGGCCAACACGGTCACGATCAACGCGCCCGCCGGCTCAACCCCCGCAATCGTCACCGGCACGCGCCAGCTTCCCGATCCGGCCCATGCCTTCGATTATTATCTCGCCAACGCAACGGCCATTTCCATTTCCGCGCTTCCCATATCCAACGGCAACAGCATGCTGCAACTGGCGGTGCTAAGCCCCGCCAGCAATCCGTTCGGCCAAGCCGTCAATCCACAGGGAATTTACGTCATCGATTGCCAGGGCCAAACCCTGCAAATCGCCAACATGCGGATCGTCGGCACGCTCATCGTATTGAATCCCGGCCCAGGCTCGGGAGTTTTCCAGTCCAACTACATCGCGCCCGCTGTCGCCAATTTCCCGTCGCTATTGGTCCGCGGCGATTTCACCCTCGCGGCGTCGATCAGCAATCTCGTGGATAATGCCGCCACCGGAAATGCCCAAACGCCAGCCGTCAATTACAACCCGCCCGGCACGCCATATTTAGGAACTTCCGATACAACCTGCACCACCGCCTACCCATCGAGAATCGACGGGATCCTCTACATCTCCGGCAACGTCGCCGCGACCAATTCCCCCTCCATCAACGGCGTTCTCATCGCCAACGGCTCATTCACCCAAACCGGCGGCAGTCTCACGCTCAGCCCCGGCACTTCCGTCACGGCCAATCCGCCGCCGGGTTTTACCAGCCAGGTCGTCGTGCCGATGGGCGGAACCTGGCAGTGGGAAAAGGGGACGGAGTAAGAAGTGGCACGGGCGGCCCGCCCGAGTCTTCGATTCAAAAACACGGGCGGGCACCTGAATCGGCCGAAGTTTGCGAAGGTGAAATGGGCCGATCGACGAAGAGGCGGGCTCGATGGCCGCGGGCGCTCAACCTTGGGGCACAACAATCTCGAAATTGACCGATCAATAATCACTTTTGCATTAAAAGTGAAATGGTTTTGCGCAACATTGCGCATCATTTCGCGGTTCTCCCGCACTTTCCGTGGTGCGCGCACAGAATTGCACCGCCCCTCCCTGACTGCGTTATCGGCGAATGAACAAGGATAGAATATAGGCGTCTAAATACCGCGTGGACAAGAATATTTTCTTGCGGAAAGGAGTCCGC
>DASRRM010000259.1:0-4910 GCA_035695715.1 Tepidisphaeraceae bacterium | reverse complement strand
AAGAAACTTGCGTTAAACCCGTCGGTCCCGGTTTTTGTCGAGACTCTTATCCAAGCCGGGTCAAGCGCAGCGCCGACCCGGATCCGCAGCGCGGATCATGACGTTTGAGATGGGAAACATGGTCCGCGGTGCGGACCCGATGCTTTCGCTTTCTTTTTGCACGGGCTGGAAGCCCGTGCCACTGGAGAACTCACTTCGACTCCGTCGCATGATTCGTCGGCGCATCCGGAAGCAATCGCAATTTTCCATCCGCCTTTTGCGGCAGCGCTGTCAGATACGCGCCGAATGCAATCAATATAATCCCCGCCCAATTCCACCATGCCGGGCGATCGCGCAGAAGACAGAATGCCAGCACCGCGGCCAATGGCACGCTGAGCTTGTCGATCGGCGCGACCTGCGTCACCTTTCCGCCGACGGCCAGCGCTTTGAATCCGAAGAGCCAGGAGGTTGCCCCGGCGATTCCCGACAGGGCGATCATGACGACCGCCCAGCCGCGAATTTTTGGCAGATGTCCCCATAGTTCCTGCCCCGTGCAAATCGCCAGGAGAAACACCAGCATCACCGCGCTGCGAACGGTGGTGGCGACGGTGGAGTTGATTCCCTCCATGCCGATCTTGGCGAAGATGCTCACAAACGCCGCCGAGACGGCCGCCAATAACGCGTAGAAAAGCCAGCCTTTGTCTGCCATGGTGGAATCATAGCGTTGGGCGTCGTCGGCGGAAAATGCGGCGAAGATCGCGAGCGCCGTGCAATACCCGGATCACAACGATTCCGTCCGGCAGGGGAGTGTAAAAGATGAGGTACTTTCCAACTGGAAAACTGCGCAGTCCAGGAGCCAATTCGGCTCGCTGCTTTCCGATCTCCGGTTGTTCGACGAGGAGGTGAAACTTTTCTTCGAACGCGTCCAAAAGTGCGTCAGCGGCCTGCGGATTGTCCTCGGCGATAAAACGTCCGATCGAAACCAGATCGCTCTCTGCAAGCGGAGATTTGAGCAATCGAGACATCAATCTTCCGAGGTGCGCGCATGAACTTGCGCCTTGATTGCCTGCATATCCAACGGCGTACTCTCGCCGCGCTGGTGTTGCTCGAGTCCTGCCATGACTTCTGATCGCAATTCTTCAATATCTGTCGAGCTGAGTTGCTCCTGTCCCATCAGTGTCTCGAGAGCATCGTTGATCAGGTCGCTCACGGAGGCATACTGCCCAGCCTTGAGCTTTTCCTCGATGAAGCGCTCCTGCCTGGGGTTCAAAGTTACATTCATATTCTTACCTCGCAAACGATTGTAACAGCCATTGAGACGGATCGTAAACTTAATTTCGCGCCACTGCGGGTCGATGAAACAATTGGCGGATGTTCCGGGATACCTCTACAATGTGCGACCGGACAAAGTGCTCTTGCAGGAGTTCAAGAACAAGGTTGGCGGTGATGAAGGAATCTGACGGGTTAAACAGCAGCAGCATCGAACAATCGCAGGAGACTTCCCAGCCGATGGTGGCTGTCTCACGCGGGGAGTTGGCCGAGGTGCATCGGCTGGCGGCACAGCTCGTCGAAGGCCTCCGCGGCGTTCACGACGGCGACCTGATCGGCGAAATCCTCGCCACCTCCATGAAGCTCCTCCGCGATCACACCAATCGCGGCGACATCAAGCTGATCGACAAATCGTTGGCCGAACTGCGCTATGCCCTGAAAGTTTTCGCGCCCTATCGCGATACACATAAGGTGAGCATTTTCGGATCGGCCCGCACGCCGGAATCTCATCCGGACTATGCCCAGGCCGCCGACTTCGGCAAGAAAATGGCGGCGGCGGGGTGGATGGTCATCACCGGCGCGGGCGGCGGCATCATGGCCGCCGGGCACGGCGGCGCGGGGGCCGACCCGTCCTTCGGCCTGGCCATCCGCCTGCCCTTCGAGCAGGCGACCAACACCTTCATCGCCAACGATCCCAAGCTCATCAGCTTCCGCTACTTTTTCACCCGAAAATTAATGTTCGTGCGCTCCAGCCACGCCATCGTCTGCTTCCCCGGCGGGTTCGGCACAATGGACGAAGGATTCGAAGTGCTGACCCTGGTGCAGACGGGAAAATCGGTGCCGGCCCCGATCGTTTTCATTGATTCGCCCGGCGGCGATTATTGGAAGACCTGGCAGGAATACATCAAGAAACAACTGCTGGGCCGGGGACTGATCAGCCCTAACGATCTGCAACTTTATAAGATTACCGACAATGTCGACGAAGCCGTCCGCGAAGTCACGCATTTTTACAGCAACTATCACAGCCTGCGATATGTGCGGGATGATCTGGTGATGCGCTTACATCGTCGGCCCACGCCGGCGCAACTCGCAGAAATCGAAGCGACGTTTTCCGACATCAAAGTGAAGGGCGCTTTCCGCATCACCGACGCGCTGTCAGCCGAGGCGGACGAGCCAAGCCTGGCGCAATTGCCGCGATTGGTTTTCAATTTCAATCGGCGGGATCATGGGAGGCTGCGGATGCTGATCAATTATTTGAATGATCTGAAGTAATGTTTATGTGGCACATCTCCCACCCTGATTGACAACGGCTCGCCGTTTTTGCCCCCGCGCCCCATTGCGCATCATTTTGCGCCCCAAAATGGTGCGCAACATCGAAATTTCGCAAATTTCGACGGTGCAATGGAGGACGCCAGCCGGTTCAGCATGGCTCGCGAACGTGCGGGAGGGAGTAACTTCCCACCCGCCGCCGCTCGGTACGGTGAATTGGTCCATCGCGGCACCACCGCGTTAAGTACTTGAAGACTGCAGATTCCATGATTCGCTTTCCCCAGAACAAAGTCTTGCTGAAACTATATCCCTCTACTTATGCTCAAAAACTTGACATTTTTGGCGATAAGTAATGAATCGGCTAACAGTTATATCGGCCACCCCATGCCATCCAGCGCAACCCTATATTTTACAAATGGTTAGAAACTGGCTGGCTCGGAAAATTCCCGGAATTGCTCGTTGAAAACGGGCGAAATGGAGAATTTTTTCGCGGCTAAGCGACGCCATTCCCCATGTTTATCTAACGGACCGAAAAATCCTTCCGGATTATTTTTCGCACTGGTCGAATGTCAATCTATTTTCTGAAATCCTTGAGCTTTTTTGGCCAGCCTTGGGACTTTGTTCGCTTTGCGTCGGGCGCTTGCGAAATTTCCAGGCTGTAGTCGATTCAGGCAGATGACAATGGATGTCTGCCCCGCCAAATACCGCGATCAATCTCGTTTTTGCGCTCCCGAAAAATCGCGCATGCCCTTCCGTTCCTCCAAAATCTTTTTTCCCGCCGGACAGAATTTCAGGATCGGGCATTGCACGCACTTCGGATTCTTCGCCGTGCAGATCGCCCGCCCATGATAGATCAGCAGATGCGACCAGAGCGCCCAGTCTTCCTGCGGAACCAGTGGAATTAGGTCCTGCTCAATCTTCACGGCGTCGGTTTTATGATCCGTCAACGCCAGCCGATTGGATAGGCGGGTGACGTGGGTATCGACGGTGATGCCGACGTTTATGCCGAAGGCATTTCCCAAAACCACGTTGGCGGTCTTGCGGCCGACGCCGGGCAGCTCGAAAAGGGTTTCCATGGTTTTGGGGACTTCGCCATTGTGCTGGTCGAGAAGCGCCTGGGCCATGGCGCGGATGGACTTGGCTTTATTGCGATAAAAGCCGGTCGAGTGGATGTCTATTTCCAGTTCTTCCTGGGTGACGTTGGCGTATGCCCTGGCCGACGTGTATTTCTTGAAAAGGTCTTTGGTGACGATGTTCACGCGCTCATCGGTGGATTGCGCGGAAAGAATCGTCGCCACCAGCAATTCCAGCGGCGAGGTATGATCGAGGCTGCACTTGGCGGCGGGATAAGTCTTTTTCAGGATGGGCAGAATCTTGCCGACACGCTCTTTGCGATCCAGAAACTTCTTCGAAGGCGGACGAGGCATAAGGCAAACTCCGTGAGAAAAATACGGGCAGCTCGCAAAGACGCGAAGTCGCTCAGGGCCGACGCTGACCGCAACCGGAAAGAAGGAAGAATAACCACGGAGTCACGGAAGCACGGAGGTGTGGTTAGACTGATGCGCGCCCTCGCATACGAAGCCGCTCTTTTTTTTCTTTTTTAGCAGGCTGTTTGCGCACAGGCGTTAAACGTCGATTGCACCTCCGTGCTTCCGTGCCTCCGTGGTTATCCTTCCTTTCCCTCAATGCCCGCCGATGTTGAATGATTGTGCCGTGGAAATTCCGGCACTGAAAAGCACCAGCCCAAGCAGCGCAAAAAGCTCGATCATCAGCACCGTGATGCTCTCGCGATGATATCGATCAAACTGCTCCTTGGCGGGATTCGCCAATTCCGGCTCGTCGGCGTGATCGATGTATTCCTCGCGGTATTTATAAATTCGCGGCGCGATCACCTGCCAGTCATATCCCAACAACACGACGGCTATCACAAACAACGCCGTCCGCAGCAGCAACAGCCCAAATTGGGCATGAAACAAGATGATCCATTGCCCGACAAACGCGACCACCAGCATCACGGCACAGATCAACTGAATGCGCATCATGGTCGCCAGCAGATTCGCCACGATCGACCCGGCCAGCAGGGTGCCATGCTGGCCTTCGAGATTCACGCTAAGAACGGTGGGGAGGGTCGGATCGCTTTCGCGGATGGTCTTAAAGATGATCGGGGCGGCAATCGTCACAAAAAACACCCCGCCAAACCATGTCGCCAGGGCGAGCCAGTAGAGGAACTGAATGAGCATGTAGCCGGGGTCCATGGGCGGGATTATAGGGAAGAAGGTGAGGGTGGATAGAGCGTGCGCGGGGGAGTGGGCGAGCGGGTTGGGTGACGACCGGGTTCTCGTGCAACCGATCCGCGATCCGGGCCGGCGCTGCGCTTGACCCGGCTTGGATAA
>DASRRM010000258.1:0-2792 GCA_035695715.1 Tepidisphaeraceae bacterium | reverse complement strand
GCTTACTGCGGGAGTACCCTTCGTGCGCGGCTCATTCGTCTGTAATATCCCGACGTCGGCATTCCCGCGATCTGCGGCCTAACTGGACATTCGCCCGATGCCCATGCTACGGTACCCCGCATCATGATTCCGATTCTTGATCTTGAAAATTCCGACGACCGCGACCGCGTTGAAGCGCTGCTTTCGCGGCTGAAACTCGCGCCGGCCGACATCGCACTCAGCCGCGGCAAGGAAGTGCTGGCGGTCAACGAAATCCTGGCCGACGTGGCGGCGCGGGGCGATGCGGCCATCGTCGACTCATCGCAAAAGTTTGACGATCCGGAATTCTCCGCCGACCAGATTCGCGTTAGGCCAGAGGAAATGTCCGCCGCGGCCTCGCGCCTGCCGGCCGAGCAGATGTCGGCCATTCGCCGGGCCATCGCCCAGGTGCGCGAATATCAGCAGGCCATGCTTCCGCCGGAACCCAAGCGCCTCAATCGGCCCGGCGTTTCGCTCACCATGAGATTCACGCCCGTCGACAGTGCCGGGCTTTATTTTCCCGGGGGAAAAGCGTCGTATCCCTCATCCCTCATTCACCTGGCCGTGCCGGCACAGGTGGCGGGCGTGAAGCGCATCGCCGTGGCGACACCGCCGAGCAAGTACGGACGCAGCGATCTGGTATTGGCCGCCGCCCACGAACTGGGATTGACCCATGTCTACCGCGCCGGCGGGGCGGCGGCGATTGCCGCACTGGCCTTTGGCACCAACTCCATCGCCGCCGTCGACAAAATCGTCGGCCCGGGCAACACCTACGTCCAACTCGCCAAGCGCGCCCTGGCCGGCTGCGTGGGAATCGACGGCTTCCTTGGCCCCAGCGAAATTCTCGTGCTGGCCGACGACTCGGCCAACCCCGCCTTCATCGCCGCCGATCTTATCGCACAAGCCGAGCACGATCCGGGAAGCTGCTTCCTGCTCACCCCCTCGCAAACCCTCGCGGCCAACGTCGTGGCGGAAGTCGTCAAGCAAGGCGGCTCCCTCAGCCGACTGGCGCCCCTTGAAAAAGCCCTGCGCGACTGGAGCGCCATCATCGTCGGCAAATCGATGGACGGCCTGATCGCCCTGGCCGATCGTTTCGCCGCCGAGCATGTGAATCTGCAAACGCGCGATGATGATGCCGTGCTGAAAAAGCTGAAGCACGCCGGCGCCGTTTTCCTCGGCCCCTACAGCCCCGTCGCCGCCGGCGACTACGTTGCCGGCCCAAGCCACTGCCTGCCCACCAACACCACCGCGCGTTTCACCAGCGGCATCAGCGTGTACGAATTCCTCAAGCGCAGCAGCATCGCCCACTACACCGCCGCCGGCCTGAAAGCCGACGCCGACGCCATCATCGCCATGGCCCAGGCCGAAGGCCTGGACGGCCACGCGGCCAGCGTGAAGGCGCGGTTGCGTTTGATTTGATGAATGCGGGTGCGACGCCGGACATTTGCGAGCCTGATTCAGCGGGATTTTAAAGTTTCGGTGACCGACACCTTATCCGTTTACCGGGAAATCCATAAAGACAGAGGTGGCGCATGCTGGGAAGCCCGTTCAACCTATTTTCTTCGAGCTCGCAGAGAAGGGTGGTCCGCCGTCAGTTCCTATTTGTTTTTAATGCCATCGCATGGCCGATGTTGATACTTTGTTCAACCGGCTGTTTGCCGGAGGATATCAGTCAGTCGTCGCCATCGTTTCGTCCCCATGTTGGCAAGTGTTATGAGCTCCAACAGGATGTCTTCGTCCTCAGCGGAAAGGTATTATTTGGCGAATACTACGTTCTTCGTCCCGACCATAATTATTTTGTCCCTGAGTCGGAACGTAATTGATCGCGCCCGTTCCGCTTTCCTTGCTCTGTTTATCTCGCCGCTGGGAACCGAATGGAAATCCACGTTCACCTCACGTTTGAAGATTTCGCCGCGGCCCAACGCGCTCATTATGGCGCGGGGTCGTGGTTGGCAACGCTTGTCTTCGGCTGCATCTTATTGCTCGTGCTGGGCGCTCCCTTATTCCCAAACATGGGTCGCCGCTTCGCGCCACCGGGCGGCACGATGCCAAGGCGCCCACCGGCGCGAACCACTGGCACGACGGGCACGATGCCGCGATTGCCCGCGAATTTCCGCAGAACTCTCGCGCTCTCGGCGTTGTTGGCGGACCTTGTATCAATTCTTGTTCTGAGCCTGCCGCTCCTTCTGCTTGCCTGGTCGATCTGGGCAGTGATTCGCCGGTCGCGAAGCGGGAAGTCTAATCGGCCGTGGGACCGGCCCAATCCCGAGAATGCCTCGCGGTTTAACCGCGCAATGAATTGGATCGTCCCGGCCTTTATTTACATCGCCACGGCGCTGGTCATGGCGGTACGCATTCGGGCGATCGCCGTCCAATACCAACTGATGGCGGCAATCGGCGGACAAGCCGACGCCTCGTCGATCGCCGAGCTGGTGGTGGGCACCGTCCCGATACTGATCATTTTCGGCGGGATCATTTTTTTCCAGAAGCCCCTGATGAGGATCGTCCGCCGTGCAAACTGGCGGGCACAGACGAATCTGCATCGCCCAACGACATTCGAATTCTCCCCGGATGGAATGATTGAAACCCACGAGCTGGCCCGCTGTGAATATCGCTGGGAATTCTTCCCGGGCTTTCGCGAATCGCGTGAAACATTTCTCGTTTACCCGTCGGCGATGATGTTTCACATCTTCCCCAAGCGCGCTTTCGCAAACCCAGCCGAGGTCGATGAATTCCGGGCGATGTTGGACGAAAAAATTCGAAAAGTCACTTAT
>DASRRM010000257.1:0-8790 GCA_035695715.1 Tepidisphaeraceae bacterium | reverse complement strand
CTTCACACGTAGAACCTTTCATGATAAATACCGCTTTGAGCGGTTAGGGTTCATTACAGACTCAATTCGAATGATGTCTGGACCGGGCTGTGCTGCCGCAACTGCTGACTTTGCCATTGGATATCAGCCGCGATGATCTAGCATCTCCGCGCTCTCTTCCACGCGCTGCCCGGAGTGCGGGCGGATGATCGGATGACCAGGTTGTCGCCGGCATTTGCCTACGACGCTTTTCGCAGCAGCGCCCGCCAGCGGCCCGGATCGTGGTCGACTTCATCGAGCAACCGCCTTGCCCAGGCGGCGGGAATGCGGCTGCCCTGCTCCCACGATCGGACGAGCACGGCTGACACGCCGAGAAGCGCCGCGAAAAGCGATTGACTCACGCCAACCTTGCCGCGGACCGCTCGAATGTCGTCGGGCGTATATTGGCGCGGCGGGATTGGCGCGTCAATCTGCCGAACGGTATACCGTTGTGACAACGGGACACCCGCCTTCATCGTATCGATCATCTCGCGAAGTGATTCGGCTATTTCCCGGCCTTTTTCGGTCATGCCGTCTTTGCCGATGCGGGAAGTTTTCTTTGCAATGACTTTCTTTCTCATAGTTTTGCGCGTTTGAGCTCATCGGCGAATTCGGCGAGGAACGCGGCGACCACGTTTTGGTCGCGCCGGCTCAGGTTCGCGTCGTCCTTTTTCATGAACAGCGTTACAAGCAGGATTAATCCATAATCAGGGAACTGTGCATAACCAACACGCATCGACCCACTTTTTCCTTTGCCGCGTGACGGTGGCGCGAATCGAATTTTTCGCAGGCCGCCCGTGCCGCGCATCACCGGAGACGCCAGCGGATCAGTCATAATCAACGTTTCCAGAGATCGTAAATCATCATCGCCCATCCTTTCCGCACGCCACAGGCGTGTGAATCCAGGCGTCTGCATCAGCGACCAGTTCATACAGAGTATTATAATACCGCACAACCACTTTTCAATCGCCGCAATTCCTTCCGACGATTCTCCAAAGGCAAGACCCACCAACGAACACTTCAACCCCGCGACGTTCCGCCTTTGGGAAACGATTTCTGAACCGCCGCCAGAATGTGGCCGGTTTTAGGGTCCTGCACGAAGACCACGACTTTCAAATGATCCCTGCGCCACGACGGCTTCAACTCAACGGTTGCCTTCACAGCAAACGGCGCCGCATCGCCTGCCTTGATCGACGCAACCTCGGCAAGCGAACGAACGACAGCGGAATGATGCAATTTGCTTCCGGCGTTTTCGCCGCGGGGAACGTCGGTTGTCAGTCCATCTTCCGTGACCGCCAACAGCACCTTCCCGCCGGCGCTGGCCGGGTCGGCGACGGAAATCCGGCATTCAGCCGTCTTCGCGTCGGCGGCCACCGGCGCGATGTCCAGCGAGATGGCCGCCTTGCGAACGGCAGCGGCGCGCTTGATTGCATCGCGCGCCTTTTTGGCGTCGCTGCCGACGAATTCGTCCGATCCATCGACGATCATCTGCGGCGTGTAGACCTGGTCGCGCTGAAGAATCCGGGCATAACGCTCCTGTCGGCTGGAAAAAGCCGACGACGAAAACGGATCTGCCCAGCCAAGGTGGTTCCAGTAGTCGACGTGAATTTCCAGCGGGATGACCTCGATCCCCTCGACCGCTCCGGGAACGGCCAGATCGCTCAGCACCGCGTCAGCCGCCGGGCAACTGGAACATCCTTCGGAGCTGAAAAGCTCAACAACGACGGCGGGCCGGGTAGTGGCCGTTTCCCCCGCCGGCGCCGCGCAGGAAAACGAAAAGCACGCGGCCAGGGCGACCAGAAACGCAAAGCCGATTGAGCAGTGCATGGCAAGCTCCTTTGTTCTACAATCCGCCCGACCTGGCCGCTAAATGCCGGTTAAGCGGCGGGTGAAATACGACGGGCATTATATCCACCGAAGTTCGCCCACGGGAATAAACGTACATGCTCACCGCCATTCGAGCGCAGCAGGAGATCGACGGCTATTGCCGCCGGGTTGAGGACTTGTACAGCGATGCGCACAAATGGATCATCGCCCGCCGGCCGGGGGGTAGTGTTTTATAACACGCCTGTGCAGTTGAACGAGGAATCCACAGGTCCCTACCGAATCGATTCGCTCGACGTCAGCCTGCCTGGCCTGCGCGAAGTGCGATTCGTTCCCCGCGGCATTTTCATGGTCGGCGCGCGGTCGGGTAGACGCCTCAGCCGCCTCGGGCGTCAGACTCTCGTCTGGCTTGAGGCGGGCGGATCGCTTAACGCTTCGGTCGACCCCGACCAGGAAACCGAGACGGTGATCGGTCGCTCGTTCTTCCCGAATGCCACTGAAGGTTGGTTCTGGTCGGACACGAAGCACACCGAGGTGCGACCGCTGAGCGAAGCCATTCTCTGGGATCGCGTCCTGACTTCTGACAGCATCGCCAATTCTGTGCGACTATACTCGGATCCGCCTTTCGGGATTTCACGATAACGACGAGTCTCAAAAGGCCATCGCAGTTGTGAGAAAAGGGTATTGGGATGAGTATGCCGAGGACTTCATTCCGTTCGAGTAATTCCGGGCGGGACCGGTGTCGCTGTCACCGGGACCGGCACCGGCACAGGAACAGGCGCGTTGCCCGGATCGTCGCTCTGGGCGAGGATCATCGCGCATGGGCTGATGGCATTCGGATCAACCGGGGTAAGAGAAGAGGAATCAGGAAAAGCCGCCACGGGAGCGGCCGCCTGGGCGGCTCCCGAAAAGGGTGAATGGTTCATAGGCCCGATAACCTAACAAAACACAAACTCGGGGGAGGATCGTGCAGGGCAATGGTTTGGGGCGTTTTCGCTGGAGACTGATGAGCCGCTGGCGTGGCCGGCGGGACGTGAAGGGTGGTTCACCGCATAATCCCCGCCAATTGGCCCAGATTGCGCAAATTCAAAAAATTCCAGTCAAAGCGGAAAAAAAACGGGAGGGCGCAGCGGAACATACTGGATATAGTGACGCCATACGGTGTAGATTGGCTACCGGGTTTGGCGGTAGATTTTAGGTTCTGTTCATTGGCTCCCGCGATTCGTCCACATCGAATGCCGGAGCAGGAGAATGCTTTCCATGGAGAAGATGCTGTCACGGCGCGGCGGGAAATCGCGGCAGGAAATTGAAGCGGCCATCCGCTCGGCCGCAATCGAAACGCTCGAATCTCGTCTGCTGCTTTCAACCACCGGAACCGTAGCCGGCGTCGTTTACAACGACGCCAACGGCAACGGTTCGCAGGACAACGGCGAGCCGGGCGTTGCCGGCGTTACCGTTTTCGTGGATCTGAACAGCACCGGCACCTTTGCCTCGGGCGATCCGAGTGCCGTCACCGACTCATCGGGCGATTACTCCATCACCGCCGTTCCCGCCGGGAGCTATACCGTCTTTGAAACCACGCCGAGCGGGTATACCCAGTTTTCGCCGGAGAATAACGGCGGAATTCCACTGAACATTGCCGCCGGCCAGACCGTCACCAACGATAACTTCGGCGTGCAAACTGTCGGCACCCCGCCTCCCGCGTTTATCGCCGGAAACGTCTTCGACGATGTGAACGGCGACGGCATTCAGAACAACGGTGAAGCCGGGCAAAGTGGCGTGACGGTTTATCTTGACGCCAGCAACACCGGAACATTTCAAGCCGGCGATCCGACCCGCCAGACCGATCCCAACGGCAACTACATCTTCCCCGGCCTTGAAGCCGGAACGTATTCCGTCGGCATTATCCTCCCCACCGGCGAAACCCAGACCCTGCCGGCAAGCAATGCCAATATCTCCGCAACCCTGACCGCCGGTGAAGCCGACACCGCTCAGAATTTTGGCGTGACCGGCGTCCCCACCGCCGCCGCCGGAACCATCACCGGCGTCGTCTTCAACGACATCAACGGCAACCAGGTTCAGGACGCCAATGAGCCGGGCCTCAGCGGGCAGACGGTCTACATCGATCAAGCCAACAGCGGCGCGTTCGTGACCGGCGACCCGACTGCCGTCACCGATGCCAACGGGAATTACAGCTTCACCGGCCTGGGAAGCCAGGTGTATATCGTGCGGGTTGAACTTGCCCCCGGCTACAGCCAGACCACCCCCGCCGGGGGCATGGGCAACAGCGCCGACCTGACGGGCGCCAATGGCGCAGCCGGCGAAAACTTCGGACTCGCCTACACCCCCTCCACCATCACCGGCACCGTCTTTAACGATGTCAACCAAAACGGCGTCCAGGATAACGGCGAAGCGGGCGTGTCGGGTGTCAGTGTCTACGTCGATCTGAATAACAGCGGCCAGTACGTCAGCGGCGACCCGATGGCCACCACCGATGCCAACGGCGCGTACACCATTACCGGCGTTACGCCGGGCAGTTATTCCCTCGGCGAAATCGTCCCCATCGGCTATGTGCAGACCACCCCCGCAAGCGGAACCGAAATCCCCTTCACCGTGACCTCGGGGCAGACTCTGACTTCGCAGAATTTCGCCCTCCAGCAGCCCCCCGCCACCATCAGCGGCACCGTATTCAGCGATAACAACCTCAACGGCGTACAGGACACCGGCGAACCCGGCGTCGCCGGAGTCACCGTCTTTGTCGATCTGAATCACAGCGGCCAATACGTCAGCGGGGACCCCATGGCCACCACCGATGCCAACGGCCTATACACCATCACCGGCGTGACGCCGGGCAGCTATTCCCTCGGCGAAACCGTCCCCACCGGCTATACGCAGTCCACCCCCGCCACCGGCGCCGAAATCCCCTTCACTGTCGCCTCGGCACAGGTCCTCACCGCGCAGAATTTCGCCCTGCAGCCGCCGCCCACCATCTCCGGCGTGGTCTTTAACGATGCCAACCATGACGGCGTGCTGGACGACGGCGAAACCGGCGTCGTCGGCGTGACGGTTTACGAAGACCCCAACTACAACCACAAGCTCGACGCCACCGAGCAGCATGTTGTCACCGACGCCTCGGGCGCTTTTACCTTCACCGATCTGCCCGCCGACCCGGAAATTATCCGCGTCGTTCTCCCCAGCGGCTATCAGCAAACCTTCCCCTCTAACGGGATCGGAAATTACATCGGCAAGAACACCGGCAAGACCTTCACCAACGAAAACTTCGGTATCTACAAACCCGTCGTCGCCACCACCGGTTCCATCACCGGCACCGTCTTCAATGACCTCAACGGCGATCACGTCCAAACCTCCAACGAACCAAACCTCGCCAATCAGACCGTTTACCTCGACCTGAACAACGACGGCAAATTCGACAGCGGCGACATCAGCACCACAACCAACGCCAGCGGCGCCTTCACCTTCAGCGGCCTGGCCGCCGGCACCTATACCGTTCTGGTTTCCCCAAGCACCGGCTATCGTCAGACCCTCCCCATAACCGGCGGGACCAAGGTCACGGTCGCGGCTAACAAAACGGTTTCCGCCGGCAAGTTCGGCGTCACCACCACCGCCTACGTCGGCGGCACGCTCTTCAATGACCTCAACGGCAACGGCGTGCAAAACAGCGGTGAAGGCGTCCTGGCCGGTTATAAGGTCTACATCGACCTGAATAAGGACGGCGTCTTTGAGTCCAACGAGCCGTCGGACGTGACGACCAGCGTCGGCTACTGGTACTTCCGCTCCGTAGCGCCGGGGACCTACACCATCCGCGTCGTCGCCCCCAGCGGCTGGACCACCACTCACGTCTACACCGTCACCCTCACCAGCGGAGAAATGATCACCAACGGCTCCATCGGCATCAAAAAATAGCGATGCATACCGGGCATGGTCACTTCAGTGACCATGTATGACTGTTGCGCGTAATTCCCGCGCCGCGCGATGAATTTTCGAACCGCAAAGGCGCAAAGACCGCAAAGTGGACGCAAAGAAAGTCGGAAGAAAACGGACAGGTTCGATTGCGGATTCCAACCTTTGCGTCCTCTTTGCGCCTTTGCGGTTAACCCGGGGTTTTCACCGCAGAGATTCCACGACCCGCGAAAAATCACAGCGAATCAAGCATCTGTCGCATGGCCGGTCCCAGATCGCGCCCCATTCCCTCGCCCACACCGGCGACGCGCGCAATTCCTTCCTCCAACACTCGCCGGGCTTCTTCATTGCGGTTGAGCCGGATCAGCACCTGGCCCAGAATGTGATAAGTTGCCAGATGCCCCGGCGATTTCTGGTTCGCAAACAGCAGGTGCTCCGCCGCCTCGGCCAATTCCGGTGAATCGCCGCCTGTGGCAACTTCCGCCAGCTTCCGCCCCAGCGCGAATCGGCTGAGCGGATCATTGGGATCAAATGCCAGCAGCTTGCGAAGAGTGGGAAGATCAAGGGCCATATGTTTTCCAATTGGAACTGTCACGAACATTCGAGGCTGCCGGCCGCAACCTCATTGTTGGCATTTCAGGGCGCTCATACAACCTGGCGGATTTGCAGGTCCGTGATCGTGCGCGGATCGAAATCGATCCGCTGCTCGAACGTGCCCGCTACATGCGCCCGGCTCAGCGCGACGATCCATCCCTGCTCGATGATCAATTCTTCAATCACCCGCCCATCGGCCAGCGTTGCCCGGCAGATAGCCGTGTATTTGCGCTTGGGGACGCCATTGGCCAGCAGGAACGTGCGCCATTCCTCGGGCAGAACTTTGGAAAGGCGATTTCTCGGAGGCGTGTGGGAATGCATGGATTAAATTGGGATAATGATGCCGGGGCAATTAATAAACGCCGACTTCGCAGCTTTGCATATCCGCCGCGCCGTTGACTTCATCCGCCGCCCGCGCGTCCGGCCAGACGCCGGGCGCTTCGATCGAATACCATTTATCCAGCACGTTCGTCCAATCGCGCAGGCCATGCACGGCGATGAAATCCGATTTCACACCGGCGCTTTGCGGGTGAAATCGGCTGTACTTGATTCCCATCTTTCGCATCCGCCGACCGGCCAGCGACTCGCCGTGAATCTGCATTGCCAAGTCAAAATGCTCGGCCAACGCCTCGCGCTGCTCTTGAATCGTCGGAGGAAGAAGAATTGCATGTTCATCGTTCAGCAATTCGACGGCATGGCGGAAGATCCACGGGTTGCCGATTGCGCCGCGGGCGATCCAGACGACATCCACCCCGGTTTCACGCCGCATGCGGACGGCGTCCTGTGCCGTGAACACATCGCCCGCGCCGAGGATCATGCGATCGGGAAATCGCTCCTTCACTTCCTTCAGGAATGGCCAGTGGGCAGCGCCATTGTATTTCTGCTCGACCGTCCGGCCATGCACGCGCACGGCGGCATAGCCGTAATCGAACGCCGTCTCAACGATGCGGAAAAATCGCTCGCGCGATTCGCCCGATTCATCAAATCCGCGCCGCAGGCTGATGGTGGTCGGCACTTCGCCGCTCAGCGCGTCACGCACCGCTTTGAGCACCGATAATCCTCGTTCGGCGTCCAGCAGCATATGCCCGCCGCGGGCCTTGTTCTTGATCTTCTTCACCGGGCAGGCGAAGTTCAAATCGATCACATCAAACCCGGCGGCTGCCATTATTTTCGCCGCGCCGGCCATCTGATGCGCTTCGCTGCCCATGATCTGTCCGGCCACGGGATGATCTTCATCGCTGATGTCGATCGACTTTCGCAGGCCTTCACCGCCATTGAGGAGGATGGTGTCGAGGAGGGCTTCGGTGACGGCATATGCGCACCCGCGCCGCCGTGCGACAGTTCGCATGGCACGATCGCTATAGCCGGCCAGGCCCGCCTGGCAGAACGGAGCGGCAAGATGGATCGGACCGATTTGCACAACCGAATCATAGCCGATCGGCGCGACGTGACGAAAGGGCGCGTCTGGCGCCGAGACATTACGACGTCAAACGCCGCGCGTCAGGAATCCGCCGTCGATGATGATGGTTTCACCGGTGACATAGCTGGCCGAATCGCTGATGAGATAGATGGCCGCGCCGGCGATTTCGTCGGCGTCGCCGAAGCGATCGAGCGGCGTGTGCTTGCGGAGCCATTCGCCGCGTTGGGTGCCTTCGATGAGCTTGCGATTGAGATCGGTGGGGAAAACCCCGGGGGCGATTCCGTTGACGCGGATGCCATATTGCGCCCATTCGTTGGCCAGCCCGCGGGTCAGGCCCATCACGCCGCTCTTGGAACAGGCGTAGGCCAATACTTCGGAGAGTGAAATAAAACTATTGAGCGAGGCGATGTTGACGATCGCGCCGCGCACGCCTTTCCTGCCGGGCGATTGGTCCTTCATCGCCCGCCCGGCGGCCTGGGCGACGATGAAATTGCCGACGAGATTCACGCGGACGATGCGCTCGAATTCCGCCGGGTCCATCTCCAGCGATGGCACTTTCTTGATGACACCCGCCGCATTCACGACGGCGTCGAGCCGGCCATACTTTCCGACGACCGTATCGACGGCTTTTTTCACGCTGGCCGCGTCCGACACATCGATCTGCACGGCATCGTTCCCCGCGCCCAGCTCGGCCTTGATGGCCGATACTTTATCGGGATTGGTGGATCCGGCGACGACCTTAGCGCCGGCCTGGGCAAACCCCAAAGCGACAGCCCGGCCAATGCCGCTGGTGCCGCCGGTGACGAGACAAACTTTTCCGGTGATGTCGAGGGGTGGGTAGGGCATGGTGGGGGTTCCGTTGGTAATTATCCTTTAGGATTGTGCGTTGGAAACAACCGCATTATTGGAAGATTGCTTTGACCTTTGAACGCCGGTTCTGAGGTACTCCGAAGAGCCGGGTTCCTCCTGCAAATAACCCGGGTCTTCGGAGTACCTCACACACCCGCCGCATG
>DASRRM010000256.1:0-2934 GCA_035695715.1 Tepidisphaeraceae bacterium | reverse complement strand
CGGCCTCCTTTCTATATTGAGTTGTGGTAACTACAACATAGAAAAGGAGGCCAAATATTGCGCGCCCCGCGGGCGAAATTATGCCTGCCGTCGGAATTTAGTTCGCGGCGTAGCGTGACACGGCCGTCTCGGCCGTGCCTTGGAGTTGAATACTACGGGGATTTCTGAAAAGCGCGTGGTTCAATCTCGTATCGCGCCGCACGCACGGGGGGACGCCCGTGTCACGAAAAACCCTGGAAACGTCCGCCATTTCGGGCATTTTGTCGACACCGAATGCTCAGTTCGAGTCAATGACCTCGTGCGATCATCAGAAAACGCCCCATCGCTTTCGCTCACTGCACCCCAACCTCGTCGTTCAGCACGCGAACGCCAGTCAGTTCCTTCACACCCATGCGCACCTTCGTGCCCGGCAGGACCTTCACGTCCTTAAAGCGGTAGCGCTTCACGACGGTATTGCCCGGGCCGAGGTTGGTCACCAGCCTTTCCTGGCGGGCCTGGCCGGGGAAAATTGCAAAGGCGGTATAGTCGATGGGCTTTTCGCCGTAGTTGCTGATCATTTGCTGGATGACGACATCATTGCCGTCGCGAAGCGCCAACGATTGCATGCCGACGTCTGTCAGGCCGAGCGTCAACATTACCGGGACGGTGAAATTAATATTGCCTCCATCCTGCATCTGGAATTCGCAGCTGACCGGCTTGGGTCCGGCAAAGCTGTTATACGGGAATGAAATCGTCAGCTCTTGATCGAACTTTTCGCCGGGGTTTAACGAGAATACAAACGTTGGGGGGTTCAGCGTCCAGCCGGGCGGCGCCTTGAGTTTCAGCGTGCCGCTCAGCAGGGTCTTGTAGGTGTTTTCGAAATGAATCCGCCGGGTGTGCGGCTCGAAGCTCGATTCAACCAGCGGCTGGTCGAATCCGACGCTGGCGCGAAGCTGCGCCTGCTCCCCGTCAATGCCGATTAGAAACGTAGGCATGGGTCCGACGGTCAACTTCACTTTCCCGGCCGATTTATCGCCGGTGGCAAGCAATGGCGTTACGTTTCCCCACAGATCGACGCTGACCGGCCGCTCGCCCAGGCTCAGCGCCAGCGGCTTAACGCCTTCGACGTTGCTGTCACCCCACACGACCAAAATGCCCTGTCCATTGCGATCGAAGAGAAAGGCTTCAACGCCATCGGCCAGCGGCACGCGGCCTTTGTAAACCGCATCGCCAAGCGTGGCCGTCAGCGTGCGAATCACCATCAGCATTTCGCTGGGCTGCTTGACGATGTGCCCGCCTTCATGGCGCACGGTGAACGGCAGGGGAAAATCGATCCGGGTGGCGCCGGCGCTTAGCGCATAGACCATACGCTGGGCCAGATCCTTGATTTGCACCAGCCGGCCATAGCGCTGGCGGTCGAGCAGCTCCAGGCTCAGGGAAAGATTGTGACCCTGATGCGCGCGAATGTCCTGCATGTAGAGCGGCAACTGATCGGGCAATACCGAAGGCGGAACCGATAGCGCCACCGTCGCCGGCAGCTCGCCCTCCAGGTCGTACCACGCCGGCCAGGGCATGGCCAGGTCGGGATTCTGCATGAGCACGGAAAATTCGCCGTAGACCTGCGCATAGACCTTGCGCATGCGCGGATCGGTGACGAAAATATCGGAGCCGTCGGCCCCAAGCTGCCAGCGGTCGAGATGCGTGCCATGGCGGGCAATCAGATAGGCCAGATCGGGCCGCCATTCCGATGGGTCATGCTTGAGTAGTTGCTGCCAGTTGTTCGCCTGCAGCCGCGTTGACAGCGCCGGGGGCAGATCGACCAGGCACGCGGTGGGGGTGATGCCCAGGTCGGCCAGGCGCTCGAGCAGGCGGTCAAACGAGTCGCCGTTCATCTGCTGAATGTCGCCGTCCTTGCTCCAGACGGCGAGTTTCACGCGGCCGGCGGCCATCAGCGGAAGCAAATCGGGAAGCTCGTCCCAGCCATCGAACGGCAGGGCGGTGGCGATGATTCCAAAGCGCGGATCGGGCCGTCCTCCGCCGCCATCGTCGGGAAGACGGATCAAGTCCAGCGATTCGTTATGCAAAAACTTGCCCCCGCTGGTCATGACCAGCGTCGCTTCGTACCACCCGGGCTTAAGGTTGGGAAGGGCGAGCGACATCTCCTTTTGCCCCGGGCCGATCTGCTTCGCCGATGTCATGTCCACCGCGCCGCTGCGCTGATAGACAACGGTGCCCTCGGCATCCTTCACGATCACCTGCCCGGAAAGATCGTCGGTGAAGCGGTCGCTGACGGTGACGTGAAACAGCAACGGATCGCTCCGCCGAAAAATATTCCCGGGCCGATCGCTGCTCATTGCCACTTCCGGCACCTGCGAGATGGTGACATCATCAAACCAGGCCGACCCGCGAATGTCCTGCGCGAACAGCGCCCGATCGCCGAGGGTCGTGGTGGCAAATTGCGACGGTTGCAACAGCTCGAGTTCGAGAACCAGAAACGCCGCCTTGGAGTCTTCGGCGGAAAGATCGATCGCCAGCCGGTTCCAATCCTCCCCATCGACGCTGGCGGCGTATGTTTTGGAATGGCGGACGGTCGAAAGAATGACGTGGCCATCGAGGTCGGTCATATAGCCGGTGATGCGTGCCCTGGCGTGGGCAAGGACGGTGGTTTGGACATAACCTTCCACGCGATAATGAGCGCCGCTCTGCACTGGAATCAAGCCGTAAGGGTATCGATAAACCAGTCCGCCGCCGTTAAGGTCGAAGCGGAAGGAATAGGCGCCAGAGTGGGCGCGGTCGTTGCTCAGTTTTCCATTGACGTAATGAGGATAGCCGGTGCCTTCGACCTTCACCCAGTTCATGGGGAGGTCTTCGGAGTTGCCCAGCTTGCGTTCCTCGAAATCAAAGACGCGCAAAACCCGGGTGGCGCCGCGCGGGGCGGCGCAAAGCGAAGCGGCC
>DASRRM010000255.1:0-13172 GCA_035695715.1 Tepidisphaeraceae bacterium | reverse complement strand
GATGCCTTGGTACGAACTGGAAGACGTAATCTCTCCGCCAGTGAGGTTAATCAAAGCGCCCTGGCTAAGGTTGATGTTGACGTTTCCCGAATTGCCGATGGTGAGGTTTCCGCCGGACACTTGCAACGTGCCGGTGCCGGTGATGGTGGTTCCGATCTGGGTGCCGCCGCCGGCATAATTCAGCGTCGCGCCGGCGTTGATGAAGATTGAACTGGAGGGGACGGCCGTGGTCTTAAAAGTAAGCGTCCCGGCGGTCACGGCGGTAGGTCCGCTGTAACTTGCGCCGGTGAGGCTGAGCGAGCCGGGTGTGGCATTGGTATCGTTAAGCGTCAAGCCGCCGGTGTTGCTGCTGGCCAGCGCCGTGGCGAACGACACGGCGTTTCCGTTGGTGTCGATGGTTACAGGGCTGGTGCTGTTCAGGATTCGGGCGGAGAGGTCCTGGGTGTTGCCGGCGGCGTATTGGAGCGTGCCGCCGGTGACGGAGATAGCGCCGGTGGTGCCCAGAGAATTGTTGGCGAAGTTGAGGATGCCGCCATTGAGATTCGTCCCGCCGGTGTAGGTGTTG
The DNA here is from genome assembly GCA_035695715.1 of Tepidisphaeraceae bacterium. Taxonomy (GTDB): domain Bacteria; phylum Planctomycetota; class Phycisphaerae; order Tepidisphaerales; family Tepidisphaeraceae; genus RYN-428. Next base: position 12,607 of record DASRRM010000255.1, on the reverse strand, counting down.
GTTCCGGTGAGGGTGAGCTTGGCAGTTCCGCCTTTACTCAGGCTTCCCGACCCGGTGATGCCGGTGGAATCGGTGCTGTTGATGGTGTAGTTGGTGGTGTTATTGACAACGGCAACCGAGCCTGGCGACACGCCTGCCGCGCCGATGGTGATGTTGTTATTCGTTACCGTGACGCCGTTGATCGAATCGAGGAATGTGGTTGCTTCGCCGGTGCTGAAGCTGGCGGCGTTGGTGTTCCCATCGTACCAGTTTTGGTCGCCAGTGGTGTTCCAGGCGGAGTTGGTCGAGCCGGTCCATACCAGCGCGTTGGCGACGATCAATTGCAGGGGATTGCTGGCGCTATTGATGGCGTAGATAGCTCCCGTGCCGGATGGGCCAGCGAGAAATCCTGGCGAACCGCCGATCGCACCGCTGTAGGAGACCAGGTTGAAGGTTCCGGGGATGGCGGCGGTAATATGGGTGCCAAGCAGATAGGAATTGACCTGCGTGCTGGCATTAACGCTGAAGCCGCCCGATGCGCCAACGATGATTTCGCTGATGCTAGCGCCGCTCTGGGAGAAACTCAGCGACCCGCCATTCAGCGTCAGGCTATTGCTGATGGTGAGATTGCCAATGGCAGTGCTGCCGCCCGGTGCGATGACCGTGCCGGCGGCGGTGCTCACCGAGCCATTGACGGTCCCCGATCCCGCCAGCGTCTGCGTTCCCAGTGCGATGGTCGATCCGCTGAGCGCCGTCACGTCGAGCGTTGCGCCCGAGGCGATGTTGATCGCCTGTGAAGTGGCGATGTTATTGGTATTGGCGTTGTTCAGGACGAGCGTGCCGCCGTTCACATTGGTCGCGCCGGTGTAAGTGTTGTTGGCGGTCAGCGTCCAGGTACCAGCACCGGTTTTGGTGAGCCCGCCGGCTCCGGTGCCGATGATGCTTGCCAGGGTTCCATTTCCAGCCCCGGCGAGGGTTAATCCGAAGCCGCTGCCGGTGATGGTGCCGGTGTTGGAGAGCGTCAATGTGCCGGCGTCGACGCCGACGGTGGCGTTTGCGCCAAGTGACAGCAGGCCGCTATAGGTGTTTGATCCGCTGATATTTTCCAGAGCGCCGTTTGGGCTGGCGGTGAGGCCGGTGCCCGACAGGTTCAGCGCGATGGCGCGAGTGGTTGAGATGCCGCCCTGCAACTGCAACGCCCCGCCACTTCCAACAGTTGTTCCAGAGCCGGCGGCGGCGGCACTATTCTCCAGGTCGATCGCGCCGGAGGTGATGTGGGTCGCGCTGCTGTAGCTATTGGATCCGGAGAGGACGGCTGTGCCGGTGCCGCTCATGGTCAACCCGCCGCTGTTTGACAGGGTGTCGGGAAATGCGAAATTCCCCGCACCGGCCAGGGTCAGCGTAAACCCGCCGTTGAGGTTAAAGCCAAATTGCCCGCTATTGTTGTCGGTCAACGTCGATCCGGCGACAACCGTCCAGGTGCTATTGGCGCCCAGGACGAAATTTGCGCCGCCGCCAGTGTCGGCGATATTCAGGTTGCCGCTGTTGAGCGTGAGGTTGCCAACCCAGGTCTGCGATTGACCGCCGACAAGTGTGATGGTGAAGGTATCGGTTCCAGCATCGCCGGTTGAGACGAAGGTGGCGGAATTACTGGTCCCGCCGCCCCACGACCCGGGAGTTGTGGCGCTGGTTCCTGTATTATCTGTTGCCCAGTTGTTGCCGCTGGTCCAGGTATAGCTTCCCCCATCGACGACGCCCGAACCGGGCGCTGTGCCGTTGACGTCGAAGTAGTACGATGTGGCGCGAGCGGACGAGGCCATGGCGGATGCAAGGGTTACCCCCACCACGGCGGCCAGAAGCGCGTGTGTGGTCCTTTTCACCATCCGCCGGCGGGCCGCTCGTGGCCTGGAATTCCCCTTGATTTCGTATGAATTTGATGCAATATGTGCGCAAGGCGTCCGAGAAGAAACAAACATAAGCATTTTTCCCGTCTCAAATTAAGATAATAATTCTCCGCCAACCGGATCACAGGAATGGCAATGATCGTCCATTCCACCCCCTTCGTACCCGAAATAAGTAGGCGCGTTGAATCGCTGATGAACGAATCGAATTCGACCGCAGAATCGCACCGACTCTTGGTACCGTCTTGCAGCACTTTTCAGCTTGCTGGCGCGTTTGGGGATCGTCATCCTGAGGTATTCCTCAGCGCGGCCTCCGGCCGCAACCAAAATGCGCTCGCGAAGGCGCGATGGGGCGAAGACAGACGCGAAGGGCGCTTCGAAGTATCACATGATCGCCTCAGATCGCCTGGCGATCTGATCTTCGCGTTTGTCTTCGCGCCATCGCACATCGATATTATTTTCACAATGTTGCTTTTCGCGATGGCCGCGTGTTACCCTCTAAATGTTGTACCCACGTCCTTGTTCCCCCTTGCCGGCGTTCCTGCCTGGCACTGCAACGCCGGCGGCAAATCGAAAGGAGCATCTCATGCCCACCGCTTTGGAAATTCTTTCGGAAAAGGGAATGCGCGTTTATTCGGTTTCGCCCGATGACACGGTCCTGCACGCCACGCGAAAAATGAACCAGCACCGCGTCGGCGCCATGATGGTCATGAGGGACGACCGCGTGGCGGGAATTTTTACCGAGCGCGATGTCCTTCAGCGCGTGATCGGCGAAATGCAAAACCCCGCCGACGTTTCCGTCGGCCAGGTCATGACCAGCGACATCGTCTGCTCCGGCCCTGACGCCACGCTCGAAGAGATGAGTGAGATCATGCGCAGCCGCCGAATCCGCCACATCCCCATCTGCGATGAGGACGGAAAATTGATGGGCCTGATCAGCATCGGCGACATCAACGCCCATCACGCGACGCAGCAATCGATGCAGATTCATTATTTGAATGAATATATTTACGGGAGGGTGTGAAGCGACTATCCCCGTGCGGCGGGTATTACTGACAAATAGGCCGACTGCTCGACGCCGCGCGATGCCGTTTCGAAAATCCTAATATCTGAAACTTAGCGCGCGGCGATGCGTCCAATGGCGTTAACTTCGCATAAGGAGCATTCCCATGACGCGAGCATCACGCCTTGTTCTTATTTCCCTGGGCATCCTGGCCATCGGTTCTCTCGGCGGCGCGCCGGCGCAGGAAGTCGAAAAACCGCTGCAACAGGTTCAACCGGTCAATACGGCTCTTCCGCCCGCTGACGTGTCTGGCACGACCAGCGACCTCGTTCTGCCTGCACCGCAGCCCGGCCCGCATACCCATTACAAAACCTTGCTGACCACCCTCACCGTTCCCACCGACCAGGCCACTTACGGCGACTTCTGCGACTTCGGCTATTGGGCCGGGGGCAGCTATGCCGGACATGATGGCTTGCCGGCGGGTTACTGGGTGTATATGTCTCCCAGTTGGTTTGTATATAAAGACTCAATTCCCGGGGCGGGGCTGCCGGTCGCTCCCCGGCCCTGGGGTGCGGAGCAGGCCACCGGCGCGCCGGATACCTGGCCCAAAGCCGGGGACCTGACTACCGCCTGGGCGCCGCAATCGCCCGGCAGGCAACCTGAATGGCTCGAACTGACGTACGATGCGCCGATTCGGCCCGTTGCCGTGCTGATCTACGAAACCTGCAATCCCGGCGCGGTGGACCGCGTTACAGCCTACAACGCCGACGGAAAGGAATTTGATCTCTGGAGCGGCAGTGACCCGACGGCTGCGGGAAGCGAAAAAGGCATTTCGGTGATCGCGCTGCATCCGGAAGTGGATGTGACGCGCATTCGGGTTTATCTCAATTCGCAGCAAGCGCCGGCCTCGTCGCCGCGTGGATATTCTCCAGCCGGCTGGAATGAAATCGATGCGGTGGGATTGCTCGACGCGGCCGGCACGACGCACTGGGCCAAATCGGCCACGGCCAGCAGCACCTACGCCGACGTGACCGGAACAACGACTGATCTGGGCATCGATCGCCTGCGATCGGAGCCAAAGGCCAATGAGCAGCTTTCCTCGCCACCGCGAAGTCAGGCTATACGCGAGGAAGACAGATCCTCGGGCGAAACCCAGATAGATCACTCGCACGAGCGCTGATTCAGCCCGCACGGCAACTACGCCATTTCCGGTAGCGCCTCTTCCGCCGAGCGCATGAAGCGGGCAAACCAGCCGTTGCTTTCGCGGAGATCGCGAATCGCGCCGTATTCGGTTAGCCGGCCGTCCTGAATCACATATACCGCGTCGGCCTGATTGATCAGGCTCGGACGATGGCTGGTCAATACTGTTGTTCGGCCGGCCATCAGGCGATCCAGGGCGGCGATGATGGTCGCCTCGCTGTCGGGCTCTACGCTGCTGGTGGGCTCATCCAGTAGCAGCACGGTTGGATTGGCGAGGAAGGCGCGGGCGATGCTGATGCGCTGCTTTTGGCCGCCGGAAAGGCGCACGCCACGCTCGCCGACGCGGGTCTCATAGCCGTTGGGCAGGGCGCTGATGAACGCGTGGGCGTTGGCAGCTTTTGCCGCGGCGACAACCTGCTCCATCGAAGCCTCGGCGTGGCCGTAACGGATGTTGTCGAGGATGCTGTCGTTAAAGAGAAATGTCTCCTGCTGCACCAGGGCAAAATGCCGGCGAAAGCTATCGCGCCGGATTTGGCGAAGGTCGCGGCCGTCCAGTGTGACCCGGCCTTCAAACGGATCATAAAAGCGCAACAGCAGATTCAGCACGGTGCTTTTCCCCGAGCCGCTCGGCCCGCACAAGGCCACCGTCTGGCCCGGCTCGATGCGCAGCGACAGGTCGCGCAAAACGACCGGCGATTCGCGGCCGTTCACTTCATTGGGATAACGAAACGTGACATGTTCCAATGCGATGCCGCCGCTGACTTGCGCCAGCGGAGCGGCGTCGACGGAGTCGGGAAGCTCGTGCGGCGCGTCGAGAATCTCAAACACGCGCCGGGCAGCGGCCATGGCGCGCTGAACCATGTCGTTGACGCGTGCCAGCGTTTGCACCGGCCCATAAAGCCGCCACCAATAGGCGCGAAAGACAATCAGCTTGCCGACAGTGAAGCTGCCGCCTCCGCGGAGAATGAGAAAGCCGCCCATTCCCAGCATGAAGACATTGCTGAAAAACCCCACGATGCGCGTGAAGGAGAAGAAGACGCTGCGGGCGTTGATGGCGCGAATCTGCTGGCGGTAATATCCTTCGGTGGCGTCGTAAAAGCGCTGCCCCTCCTGCTTTTCGCGGCCGAAGATTTTGATCACCACCACGCCGGCCAGGTTTTCCTGCAGCCGCGTCGTGACATCGCCAAGCCGTTCGCGGGCGGCGGTGTAAATCGGCTTGATCCGCGCATTGAAGACGCGCAGCAGGATATAGACCACCATCAGCGGCAACAGCGACACCGAAGCCACCCGCCAATCGATCAACACGACGATGACAACCGTCGCCAGCCAGAGTACCCCGTCGCCGATGATCTGGTCGATGCCGTTGACGATGAAGGATTGCAACTCGTCCACATCGCTCATGGCCCGGCTGATGAGGTCTCCCAGGCGCTGGCGCTGAAGGTAGCCGAGGCTTTGCGATTGGAGTTTGTCATAGACGCGGTTGCGCAAGGTGAAGATGAACTTTTGAGCGACGCGGTTCATCAGGTTGGCGCTGATCGTGCCGAGCACTTCGCCGCTGAGGTAGACGATGAACATCCAGGCCAGAGCCCAGACCAGCAGCGCCATGGAATTGTGAATCCATCCGTGAAACGAAATGAGCGTCGCCAGCACCGGCGTTGGCCGTGAATGGCCGCGGAGAATGAGATCGTCGGTGACATATTTCCACACCAGCGCGGGGAACAACTCACCGGGCACCGACAGCAGCAGCGCCGCCATCCCCAAGGCGATCATCCCCCAATGCGGCCGAAGCAGGCGCAGGATGCGCAAAAAGACCCGCGATCCATCGCGATCGGGATTGCTTGTGCTGGACACCGGCATCTGCTCCGCCATATGTGGTTATTTTAGGGCAGCGCGGCGAAAAGCTGTAGTCATATTGCTTACGGCGGCCAATCGATCACAATGGCAACGGCAATTCCGCCGGGGAAGGCAGGGAAATTTCATGTTCGCATGGCTGATCCGTTTGTTGATGGTGCAATCGCGCAAGCGCGCGCCCGATCCGAAGCTCGAAAAGCGCTTTCGGCTGACGCTGAACATGAAGAAGATTCGCCCCGGCGCAACCGAGGCAGACGCCGCCGACTGGCTCATGAAAATGGGCCTTCAGCCGACCGGAAATCCGTCGATATGGAAGGCGCGCGAGTCGCTGGTGGCGCGCGTTCCCAAGGGGGCGGTGATGAAGTCGGAGAAGCTTTAATCGCTTCCAGAAGCGTTCAGCAACTGCCCACACGCCGCGTTCACATCGTCCCCGCGCGTTTGGCGGGAATGGGCGACGATTTTTGCGTCGCGCAGGATGTTGAGGAATGCAAGGACGCGATCCGGCGTGGGCCGCCGATAAATCATTCCGCTCAGCCCCGCGCCGATGGCGTTGTAGGGGATGAGGTTCACGTGGGCGCGAAAGTCGCCGACGCGGTCGACCAGCATGCTGGCGTGCTCGTCGCTGTCGTTCACGCCGGCCAGCATGCAGTATTCGATGGTGACGATGCGGTCGGTCTTTGCATAAAACCGCCGGGCCGCAGCCAGAATGTCGGCCACCGGATATCGCCGATTCATCGGCACCAGCTTCGCCCGCGTGGCGTCATCGGGCGCGTGAAGCGAGAGCGCCAGATGCACGTTCAGATTCGCCGCGGCCAGGGCGTCGATGCCGGGCACGATGCCGACGGTGGAAACGGTGATCTGCCGCCAGCCCAGCGAGCCGGTTTCGCTGCCGGCGATCAGTTTGATGGCTTGCACAACATTCGCCAGATTGAGCAACGGCTCGCCCATTCCCATGAAAACCAGCGAGGCGATTTTTCGGTTGAGCAACGCCGCCTCGGCGCGCAAATGAAGGAACTGCTCCACGATTTCACCGGCCGTCAGGCTGCGTTCCAGCCCGCGCTTGGTACTGGCGCAAAAATCGCATCCCATGGCGCAGCCGATTTGCGATGAGACGCAACCGGCGGCGCGATCGGCGCGATGGCCGGGCATCAGAACGGTTTCCGTCGATCTGCCGCCGGTAAACCTGACGAGAAGCTTGGTGGTGCCGTCGGCACTGACGGATTTGGTGGTGATATTGGATTGCCGCGGGGCGATTGCGCCCGCAAAGAGGCCTTCAACTTTTCGGCCGACCCGCAGTTGGGCGAAATCGAGATGGCCATGGTTGTCATAATAATTCCGCAGCAGCGTGCGGGCGTGGGATGGGACGCATCCGGCGCGCGACAGCACGTCGGCAAGGGTGGGAACATCGAAATCGCTCAGGGCCGGCATGGTGAAAGTGTAATGGGAAGCGATGGGAAAATCGCGGGGGCGATTTTTGCGCTTGGCGTTCCGGATCTGCCAAACGCGCACGCCGGTGTCTAAAGTGCTTCTCATCGCGGCCTCCGGCTGCAACCAAAATACGCTCGCGAAGGCGCGATGGCGCGAAGACGGACGCGAAGGAAACTTTCGAGTATTTACGCAATCGCCTCAAATTGCCTGGCATCTGATCTTCGCGTCTGTCTTCGCGCCATCGCGCCTTCGCGAGCACCTTTCGCCTGGCAAATCCGGGGCGGCGCGGCGATAGAACTGGTTGCAAGTCGAAACCGCACTGGCGCCGCTTGCCCCGGCGTGAAGGGCACTTTCCGCAAAAACCGCTCAGTTTGAGCAAATAGACCTGATTCCTTCACCCTGCCCCGCCGCCCAACAAACGATCCAATCCCCTGTACAGTTCGTAGCATCACCATTCGGAAGTCCGCCTCTTATGCTTAAATTCGCGGCGTTAGCGATCTTTGCGATTCTCATTTCTTGCCCAACGCTGCGCGCCGAGCAAGGTCCGGCTGATCCGCTCAATTTCCAGCGCGATGCCTGGCCGCTACTTCAGGAGCACTGCTCCGAATGCCATGGCGAGAAAAAGAAAAAGGGCGGCATCAGCTTTACCGGATTGAATGACCTGGCTTCGCTGCTGGGCCATCGTGACATGTGGCTGAAGGCAAAGGCCGAGCTTCTGGCCGGGGAAATGCCGCCCGATCCGACCGATACCGACTTCAAGCCCGGGGATCGAAAGCGATTGCTTGCCTGGATCAACGCGAAAATCGAGACGCTCGACCGAAACAGCCCGGTTTATCTCGACCCCGGCCCATCGCCCATCCGCCAGCTCACGCGCGCAGAATACAACAACACCATCCACGACCTGCTCAAGATCGATTTCGACGCGGCATCCGCCGGCGGAATTGCCCCGGAAGACAATGTCGAAGGTTTCAATAACCTGGCCGGCGGCCTGGTGACCGATCAGACGCTGCTGGAGAAATATTTCACCGCCGCCGACGCGACGCTGGCCTATCTCTTCGATGGCGATCCCAGGAGAAACGGAAAGCTGAAAGCCGCACGCGAGGCGCTGCTGATCGCGACGCCGTCGAAAGAATTGTCAGATCATGATGCGGCGCGGAAGGTCCTGGAGAAATTTGTCCGCCGGGCGTATCGCCGGCCTGTGGATGCCGGGGAGATCGATCGGCTGATGGTATTGGTTGATGCATCGCTCAAAACCGGCCAAAACTTTGAGAGCGCGCTGCGGGCGGCGATGAAGCCGGTGCTGGTGTCCCCTTATTTTCTCTACCGGCTGGAGGATGAGGAAAGTGGCATGGGCGGCTCGCCCATGTCTTCCAAGGAAAATCACGGGCGGGCCGAGCCTGGACTGAGCTCGCCGAAGTCCCGTGCCACGATGATTTCCGATCACGCGCTGGCCGTGCGGCTTTCCTACTTCCTCTGGTCGACCATGCCGGACGATGAGCTGTTCGCCCTGGCCGATGCGGGAAAACTTTCCGCACCGGCGACGCTGGATGCCCAGATCAAGCGCATGCTGGCCGACCCGCGCGCCCACGCGCTTACCGACCAATTCGCCGTGCAATGGCTCATGCTCTGGCGGCTGCGGTCGGCATTGCCGAGCCGGGATAATTTCCCCGCACTCACCAATTCGCTCAAAGACGCCATGCAGAAGGAGACAACGCTCTTCTTCGACAACCTTCGCACCGAAGACCGCAGTGTGCTGGATCTGATCGATTCGAATTACACCTTCGTGAATGAGGAACTGGCGAAGAATTACGGCATTGCCGGGGTGAGCGGCAAGGAAATGCGCCGGGTTTCGCTCAAGCCGGAAAATCATCGCGGCGGATTGCTGGGCATGAGCAGCATCCTCACCCTCACCTCCCACACCGACCGCACCAAACCCACCGCCCGCGGCAAATGGATCCTTTCGGTGATGCTCGGCACCCCGCCCAACCCCCCGCCGCCCGATGCCGGCAGCTTCAAGGATACAAAACAACAGCACACGCCAAGGAATTTCCGCGAAAAACTGGCCCAGCACGCCAGCAACCCAAGCTGCGCCGCGTGTCATAAGAGGATCGACCCGCTGGGGTTTGCCCTGGAAAACTACGACGCGATCGGCACCTGGCGAGAACAAGTTGGCGGTCAGCCGGTAGATAACAGCGGGAAGCTGCCCGGCACCGCTGCCTTTGTCGGCGTTGATGGCCTAAAGCAGGTTCTCCATGCAAAGCAGGATCAGGTCGTGCGAAACATGGTCGTGCAGATGATGACCTATGCCCTGGGCCGGCAGATGGAATATGAAGATGAATTGGCGATCATGGATATTGCCGATGCAATGAAGCACGATGACTATAAGTTTTCCAGCCTGATTCGCGGCGTGGTAATGAGCCGCCCGTTTCAGTTTCGCCGGGCCGAAGAATCCGCTGGCGATGAGCAGGCAGCAGGTCAAACGCGAGGTCATAATGAACGTCCGTAATGCAGGCTTATCCCGTCGCGCGGTTTTACGCGGCATTGGCGCGTGCGTGGCTTTGCCGTGGATGGAAAGTCTGGCGTGGGCGATGCCCGAGGCCGCGGTTTCCGCCAAGCCGCCGCTGCGCATGGGAATTTTCACCGTCACCGGCGGTACCGTCACCGAATCGTGGGTGCCGACCGAAGTCGGCGCGCTGGGCAAAATGCCTTCGGTTCTTCGCGCGCTCGAGCCGTTCAAAGATGATCTGCTGGTGTTGTCGAATCTCTCGCAATCGGGCCGCTCGGATAACGTGAACGCTCACGAGCATTGCGCCTTCATGCACCTGACGGCCGCCGACAAGGTTGGCAAAATCAACGGCAAGCCGTTCACCCTTGTCGGCAACAAGGCCGCCGAATCCGTCGAGCAGCGCGCCGCGCGGCTTGTGTCAGAACAGAGCCTGTTCCCGTCGATGGAAATCGGTTTGGCCGGCGGGGAGCAGAAATACTCCTACGGCCGCGACGGCAATATCGTCCCCTACGAAAGCGACCCCCGGCTGGTCTTTGAGCGCATGTTTAAGGGCCGCCAGATGGTCGCGCCCAACTGGAAACGCCGGGCCGGGGAAAACGCCGCATCGCATCCGGCCGCGGCAGCAAATAATTACGACGCCCAGGTGGTCGATCTGATTTCCGATGACGCCAAAAAGCTCAGCGGAAAACTCGGCACAAGCGACCGCCATAAGCTCGGCGAATATCTGGAAGCCGTTGATGGCATCCAACGGCGAATCGCCCGCACCCAGGCTCGCCTGCAACTGGAAGCGCTCGACGTTCCTGATCCAGGCCCATCGCATGTGATGCCGCCCGACCACATGCCCATGAGCAAGAAGGATTCCGATGCGATTTTGCGCATGCTGCAGCGCAACCCCGCGGCCCATGCTGAATATATCCGCCTGGTGGCCGACTTGATGGTGCTGGCGTTCCAGACCGACACCACGCGCGTCTGCACCGTCGCCGTCGGCGGCGATGATGCCCTCTTCCCCGGCGTGGTCACCGTAGGCTACGAAAACCATGCCCATACTTTGGAGCATCAAGGCAACGGCTCGCGGCTTGAGGATGTCGACCCCGTCAGCCGCGAAGGCTGCCGCCAGATTCACGCCTGGTACACGCAGCAATTCGCCTACATGGTGGAAAAAATGCGCGGCATCGACGAGGGCGGCTCAACCCTCCTCGACAACTGCATGCTCCTCTACACCTCCTACATGTCCAACGGCGGCCACGGCAAGGAAAACTATCCCGTATTGCTGGCCGGCCGCGCCGGCGGCACCTTGAAACCCGGCCGCCACATCGCCTATCAGCCGGACACGCCAATGGCCAATCTCTACGTGGAAATGCTGTTGCGCATGGGCGACAAGGCGGGCGAATTCGGAAATAGCCGATCGTCGAGCAAGGCGGCGTACGATGGGCGGTTGCCTGGTGTTGCATGAAATGCGTCAACGTCCGCAGTATTGCGTTTCTGCGCGAGAGGGTAATAAGAAATTTTCAACGCCGGTTCTGAGGTACTCCGAAGAGCCGGGTCGCTCGCGGAAAGAACCCGGCTCTTCGGAGTACCTCAGAACCGGCGTGATCGGGAAATGCTTGATGGGCCTTCACGTTAACCTTCCGCACCGCTTGAGGAATTCGTGCCCGATGATTCCAAACCCATTTCCGGTCCTCTGTTCGTCGCCGTCGGCGAAGACGGCGTGCGCGCGTTTTCCAGCGATGGAAAGCAATGGACTCATTCCAAAACCGGCAAGGATGGCGAAGTTCTTCTCACCGCCTGCTTTGGCGGCGGGCGATGCGTGGTAGGCGGACGGTTCGGCGGAAGCAACCACTTTTTCGCGACCGGCGATGGCCTGGCCTGGGAGGCTTCGGAGAACGACGCCAAGTATGCCATCTTCGTCCGCAACATCGTCTATTACCGCGACCAGTTCCTCGCCTTCATCGGTGATTCCGGCGATAAGCCGTACATCCTTCCCTCCGCCGACGGCGTGCATTGGGGCGAAAAGCGCCTCGTCGCCGACAATAAAGCCTCCCATGCCAATTCGCTTTTGCGCCGCTTTGCAATCGGGAATGATCTCCTCGTCGGCGTGGGCGATTTTGGACGCAAGTGCGTTTCGCGCGATGGCATCGAATGGAAAAACGCCCCGGATATCAAAGCCGTCGATTCCCTGATCGACATCGCCTTCGGCAACGGCGTATTCGCCGGGGGCGGAATGCACGGCCTGCGCATGCGCAGCACCGACGGCCTGACCTGGACCGACCGCCAGGTCGGCGAGGAAGGCGAGCATATCAATTCCATGCTGTGGGACGGCAAGCAATTCGTGGGCGTCGGGCAGGGGGCAACGTATACGTCCGCCGACGCCGTGAAATGGGAACGTGTCCCCAATACCAATGCACCAACGGTGGCCGCTTTCGGAGGCGGGGTTTATGTCGGATCGCTCTGGCAGGGCCGGCTTTTGCGATCGGTTGATGCGGTTCACTGGGATGAAGTGACCCGCCTGCCGCAGCATGTCTTGGCGCTGGCGTTTGGGACGCTGGGGAAAGCGTGATTGGCGTCTGGTGTGGCGGAAGGACTTAACAACCGCAAAGTCGCAAAGAGCGCAAACAGTCGGCTATAGGTCACGGGTCGACACTGGCAATAAAAGCGGGGATGCCTCAAAAGAAGCGGAATCAGGTCCTGGCTCGAAAGCCGGGCAATCCGCGTATGGGAGGTCATCCCCGTGAAAAGAAG
>DASRRM010000254.1:0-6571 GCA_035695715.1 Tepidisphaeraceae bacterium | reverse complement strand
AGTTACACCAAGAGTTTCATCTTGCCGTCGCGCGCCTGCGACAGAAGGCGAGTCTCATATACTCATTCTTTGCACAGGCCGGATTGAAGCTCGAAAATACTTAAACTTCTTTATGCAACGGTCAGTAGTAGTGTTTATTGTTCAACGCTTGTGCTCTTTCGCTGCCTCTTTAGTAGCCGAGGGCGGAAGCCCACGAAAGCGCAGTGCATACAAAGACTACAATCGCGATCAGAAAGTGCTCCAGGACCTTCACATGACTTATTATCGCATCCTCATCACGACAGCGCTGCTCATTCTCGCATCCGCGGCAACCCTTCGCGCCCAAGCCACGCAACCATCCATCCCGGATGCCATCCACCGGGGCGTGAAATTCCTCGAGAAATCCCAAAACCCCGATGGTTCCTGGGGCACCGGCACCGAAACCCGCGGCACCGAAATCCTCTCCATGGTGCCCGGCTCGATGGCAGCCTTCCAACTGGGAACCAGTTCCCTCTGTGTGATGGCCCTGCGCGAAGCCGGCGAGAAAACCGCACACGATAAGGGCCTGGAATTCCTGCTGACTGCCAAGGACGCCAAACGCGATGATGGCCAGTTGCTCTACAACACCTGGGCTCATATTTACGTCGTGCAAGCGATGAGCGAGGAAATGCTCCACGGCAACAAAGACCCGCGCATTGCCGAAGTCGCCAAGCGAAACCTAAAGGGGATGGTCGACTACGCCACCTACATCGGCGGGTGGGCCTACTACGATTTCGACGCCCATACCCAGGCTCCATCCATGGGCCCGACCAGCTTCGGCACCTCCGCCGGGCTTGTGTCCCTTTTTGAAGCGAAACAAGCCGGCCTCGAGGTGCCGGAAAAGCTCATCACCATGTCCCTCCATCGCCTCGAGCAAATGCGCCTTCCCAACGGCGTTTTTCTGTACGGGTCAGACTACCAATACATCCCCCGTCTTCCCGCCAATAAGCCCGAAGGCGCCGTCGGCCGCACGCAACCGGCCAATTACGCCCTGTGGATTTGGAAATCCAAGGAAACCAATCGCGAGCGCATCACTGCGGGCCTGGATTTATTCTTCAAAGACCATCAGTTTCTCGACATGGGCCGCAAGCGGCCCTATCCGCACGAATCGTGGTATCAGACTTCCGGCTACTACTATTATTTCGACCACTACTACGCCGCCCGGCTGCTTGAATCCTTGGATGCCGGCCCCGCCAAAACCGAATACGCCAAAAAAATCGCCGCCAACATCACGACGCATCAGGAGGACGATGGCTCGTGGTGGGACTACGCGATGTGGGATTTCCACAAGCCCTACGGGACGGCTTTTGCGATCATGACCCTGCTTCGCTGCAAGTGAGAATGACCCCTCGACAGAAACGCCGGCGTGGATATAATCCCCCGCCTCCCACTAAGCCCAGGTGGCGGAATTGGCAGACGCACTGCTTTGAGGTGGCAGCGAGGCAACTCGTGCAGGTTCAAGTCCTGTCCTGGGCAATATTAAGCCGCGACCGAATGGTCGCGGCTTTTCTGTTGGATGGTCGTCGAAGCCGCCGCCCAGCTATAAGACGGACCGCTTTCCAAACGTCGATCTGACCTATACAGAAGAAAGGCCACCCTACTTCGAATCGGCGAGCGAAGACGGCGTGGAATATGCCTCACCCGTGCAAGCGTATCTGGAATTGATATCGGGTGACAAAAGGCAACGCGAAACGGCTGACCAAGTCCGCGAATACGTTCTGCGCCGGGTCCGCGAACACCGCGAGGCACGATGAATGCCGACCCAATGACCACAACCTTGATCGACTTGGCGCACGCTATCCGTCGCCCTGACTTCAAGCTGATCCTCGGTGGCGGCTTCGGTCTGTATCTCAAGCAACTCCACCTCCAGGCGTGTGATCAGCGGCAACGGATTTAACGGTTGCCTTCATGCGCTCGGCCATAAAATGCTGAGTCTTGGGATTGTTTACCCGCCGGCTCCAGAATGCAATGACCGAAATCGGCCGCTGCACGACTCTACACAGCGTGAGTTGATCACTGGTGGCGCGATAAGCGAATGCGTTGGGTTGTTACCGGGGGCCTCGTTCGAACGCCGTTCAGCCCGCCCGGCGGCGGTGAAGTAGCCAATCGATGGACAGCACGTTGAGCGCGAGATTTCGCATCAAGTGAAAGAAGATGAGAGCGTAGATGAGTTGAATACCCACAATGTCATATTTCTCGATCAGCGTGCTGCCAAAAATCAGCGCCACCATCCAAAGCCCGCCGAGGCTCAAGCCCAACCGGGTGAAGAGCCCGAGGGTGACGAGAACGCCGATTACGAGTTCAACCGGTGGCGTGATGTGGGCAAAGGCGCTCACGGCGAAGGCCGGCAAAGGGGAGCCGGCGAACATCTTGACGGTGGCCTCGGAAAAAGCGCCGATCTTTGGAAGTCGCTCGACGCCATGGATAAGCATGCTCATGCCGATGGCAAGACGCAAAGTGGCGTACCCGAAGATCGCCGCCGAATCCGGCGGCGATGTCATAGGCGATGTAGGTTCAGTCATCATCGACGATAGGTTCGCGCGACCGAAAGGGTCAATGCAGAAGCCCGAAAGTATGAGAGATTAGCCGTTTACCCTCTGCATTTCGGCGTTCGCGCATCAGCGTCAATACTTCCCATCCCGGGTTTCGAAATGGGTGGGTTTGCCCAGGGTCTTTCCGCCGCGGGTGAGCCAGTCGGCGGTCCATTGCACAATCTGGCGGGGCGGGATACGCGGGTAGCCGAATAATTCCATGCACTTTTGCGCGTTGGCCAGGAAGGCGACGCCGGTTTCGCTGCCGACGAATTTCGGCGGCTTGCCGAGGTGTGTTCCGAGTTCCTGGCAAATCGCGCGGACGCTCAGGATTTCCGGGCCGGTGAGGTTTAGTATCAGCGGCGGCGTGGAAACATGGGACAGGGCCGCGATGGTCATGGCGTTGGCGTCGGATTGCCAGATGGCGTTGAGATTGCCCATGCATAAATCGATCGGCTGATCGTTGTAAATCTGAGTCGCCATGTCGACGATCACGCCATAGCGCATTTCCACCGCGAAATTCAGGCGGATGATCGCCATCGGGATATTCAGCGATCGGCTGAAATGCTCGAAGATGCGCTCGCGGCCCAGGCAGCTCATGCCATATTCGCCGTTGGGTGCGGGGTCGACTTCCTCGGTGCAGCCGCCGGTGTGAAGGGGAACCATCGGGTAGACGTTGCCGGTGGAAAAGGCGACGAGTCGGCTGTGGCGGAACTTTTGCGCGACCAGGCCGGGGAGGAATGAATTCATCGCCCAGGTGCGCGCCTGCTGGCCGGTGGTTCCGAACTTCATGCCGGCCATGTAGATCACATTTTTTATTTCCGGCAGTTTGTTCAGGGCGTCGCCGTCCAGGAGGTCGCAGGAAATCGGCTCGACGCCGTGCTGGCGAAGTTGCTCCGGAAGCTCCGGCGTGCTGAATCGCGAAACGCCAATCACCCGGCGATTGATTCCCGCTGCATCAACGGCCCGGCGAAGCATCCGCGCCAGCGTGGGTCCCATCTTTCCGCCGACGCCAAGCACGATAAAATCGCCGTCGACATTGGCGACGGCATCGATGGCCGCCGGGGAGGGCTCGCTGAGAAGCTCTTCGAGGTGATCGACATCGCGGATTGAATCGATTGGCATAGATGTACATTTCCCATCTCGTCTCGGGCAGATACGATATTCAATAATCCCATGATCACCAACCTTCGACAACATCTGCTGGCCGGCCAGGTCATCCCGGCTCATCCACTGGCGCTGACCGAATCGCGCAGGCTCGACGAGCGTCGGCAGCGCGCGCTCACCCGCTATTACCTCGCCGCCGGCGCGGGCGGCATTGCCGTCGGCGTGCATACGACGCAATTTGAAATCCGCCTGCCGCAGTTTGCGCTGCTTCGGCCGGTGCTGGAATTGGCTTCGCAAACTGTCGACGAGGAATTAGCGCGACATCCCCGGCCGTTCGCGAAAGTGGCCGGTGTGGTGGGTGAAACTGAGCAGGCCGTGCGTGAGGCGGAACTGGCGCGATCGCTCGGATATGACGCGGTTTTGCTGTCGCTGGGAAAACTGCGAAACGCCCGCGATGAGCAACTGGTCGCACATTGCCGGGCGGTGGCCGATGTGATGCCGGTGATCGGCTTTTATCTTCAGCCGGCGGCGGGAGGCCGGCTGCTTTCGCACCGGTTCTGGCGGAGCTTTTGCGAAATTCCCAATGTGGTGGCGATCAAAATGGCGCCGTTCAATCGCTATCAGACGATTGACGTGGTGCGGGCGGTGGCCGATTCGGGGCGGGAGGATATTGCGCTGTACACCGGTAATGATGACAACATTGTGAACGATCTGCTGACGCCGTTTCAGTTCGCGGGGCGCACAATGCGCGTGGTGGGCGGATTGCTGGGCCACTGGGCGGTATGGACGAAGCGGGCCGTGGAGATGCTGGCGGAGATTCACCGCATGTCGCCGACGGACGCTCCGTCACCGGCCGATATTTCCTCCGAATGGCTGACGCGCAACATCGCCGTCACCGACGCCAACGCGGCGTTCTTCGACGCCGCCAATAACTTTCGCGGCTGCATCACGGGAATTCACGAAGTCCTGCGCCGCCAGGGATTGCTGGCCGGAACGTGGTGCCTGAATCCCGAGGAACAATTATCGCCGGGGCAGGCGGGGGAGATCGATCGCGTGTGCCGGGCGTATCCCGGGCAGAACGATGATGCGTTCGTGGCGGAGCATCTCGCCGAGTGGATGCGATGATCGAACTTACTGACCGTTGCGCAAAGAATGTCCCCCAACTTTTTCTACAAACGTATCGTTTTCGGGCCTGAATTCGATGTGTTTTTCCCATATTTAGTAGGGGGGCCTTTTTTGCGCAACGGTCAGTAAAGAAGCCTGCGCGATTTGTGTTGAAGTGAAACGGGCAAGCATCTACGGAGATTTTCGTCTTTTGACGGGACACGGGCGACTTGCGCGTCCCGCCCGTGCTGGCGATGTAATGAGTTCAAGCACACCACACACGATTCTTCGCGTTTTCTCGCCGCCAGCACGGCCGAGACGGCCGTGTCACGGCAGAGTTCTTAAAACCGCCCAGCTTAAGTGTCACAATTTCCCCAGGAACTCGCCAATCCGGTCGATTCCCTTATCAATTTGCTGCATGCTGGTGGCGAAGCTTAAGCGCACATGAGTCTCAAAGCCGCTGTCGTTTCCGGGCACCACGGCAACGTGCGCCTGCTCGAGCAGTGCCGCGGCAAATCCGACGGCATCATTGATCGGCACGCCAGCGGCGGTCTTGCCGAAGTAGGCGCTGATGTTGGGGAAGCAATAAAACGCGCCTTGCGGCCTGACGCAGGTAACTTTGGGCAGAGCGCTGAGGCGTTCCCACATGTGCTTGCCGCGAAGCTCAAATTGCTGGCGCATCTGCTCGATGCTTTCAGCGCCGCGGGGATCGGACAGCGCCAGGGCGGCCGGCATCTGCGTGAAGCTGGTGATGTGGCTGGTCATCTGCGATTGCAGCTTGTTGATGGCGTCAATCGCGGGCTTGGGGCCGCCGATATAGCCTATCCGCCAGCCGGTCATGGCGAAGCTCTTGGAATGGCAATTGAATGTCAGCGTGCGGTCGAGCAGGGAGGGATGAAGCGTGGCGAAGCTGACAAATTTCAGGCCGCCATAAATGAGCTTTTCGTAAATCTCGTCGCTTAAGACGATGACGCCGGGATGCGCCGCCACGACATCCGCCAGGGCCTTGAGCTCGTCAGGCGTGTATGCATGGCCGGCGGGGTTGCTGGGGGAGTTGATGATAAACCCCTTGGTTCGCGGGCCAATGGCGCGGTCGAGTTGCTTCGGCGTGATCTTGAAGCCGTTGGCTTCTTCGCCGCGCACGATTTTCGGCACGCCGCCCGCCAGTTTCACCTGCTCGGGATAACTGACCCAGTACGGCGAGGGAATAATCACCTCATCGCCCGGATCGAGCGTCGCCATGAACGCCATGTAAAGGCAATGCTTTCCCCCCGCGCCGGTGGTGATGTTCTCCGGCTTATAGGGAAGGCCGTTCTCGCGGTTGAATTTGTCGGCGATGGCCGCCTTCAACTCCGGGAAGCATGGTGTGGGCGTATATTTGGTCTGCCCCTTGTCCAACGCCGCCTTGGCCGCGTCTTTGATAAAGGCGGGCGTATCAAAGTCCGGCTCTCCCGCGCCAAACCCAACCACATCAATGCCCTGTTTCTTCATGGCATTGGCCTTGGCACTGACGGCCAGAGTGATCGAATCAGAAACAGTGGCAACGCGCGTGGCAAGCGGGAACATTTTTACAAAACTCCTTAAAGGTAAGCGGGCGAGGAAGCGTATGGGAGCAGGGGGATAAGGTCAAGATTGTGGAGCGGTAAGTGGTAGCAGCAGGCAGATGAGGACAAACGCGGGCTAGTGCTTTGTCACGACTAGAATTTGACACAGATCGCGGTAGTCACAGGGGAACGAGCCGCGCACGGAGGGTTACTCCCGAAGTAAGCGGGTTTCGGGGATCCGCTTACTTCGGGAGTACCCTCCGTGCG
>DASRRM010000253.1:0-30795 GCA_035695715.1 Tepidisphaeraceae bacterium | reverse complement strand
TGTCGAGACGGCATGGCCGGAGTACAATCGTCTCTACGCTCACCCATTTGAGTGGATGTGGAGCGAATGGAAGATGCGTCAGTGGTATGCCAGGCATGTCAGTTGAATTTGTTGCAGGACTTCTGGCCAGGGCCACTAGGTGGCTGAGAATCGCTTGATAGACCAGTTTATCTGCTGGCGTGAGGTGTGGGGTTGCGAGGACGACGTAGGGGATGCCGGCGTATTGACCGGACAAGAGAATTTCTTCGGCTGTCATGTTGTGCACCAATAAGAAGGGCCAGACCCGGCAAAGGTTCTGGCCCTGATAGCAGTACACTGTTACTGAAATACGGTGTGGTGTTTGTTACTGCTATTTGAGTCACGCCATTTGCCGTGGCGACCAGGACAACCCTGGTTCAATAAGTTTGCTTCGAATACAGGCAGCTGGTGACCCCGGCCAGAAACTACAGTAATACCGGGGCCACCGAACCAACCGTCCGCAACTATCTACCAGGAGGCCGCATCAGAAGTCTGTCGAGCTTCCGTCAGACTTTTCGACTAATGGATTTGTTGGGTCCATTAATCGGTCGGGTAGTGGCTCGGTAATAGAGTAGTAGCGGTCGTTTCCATTACGACCGCGCCGATGGCTCGTGAAACCTAGTCCATTGTGACCGAGTAATTCACCAATAATCCTGCGGTATTCTATTCTGTTCTTTTCACTAGTACCGAGCATCCTATCAACGCCGGTTCCAGCGAGCAGATTCATTATTTGCGAGATTCCGAGCTTTTCGATTCCGCTTTTTGTCCAGGCGTTCAAAAGAATTCTCGCCGCCGCTTGATAGTCAGCATTCGCTCGGTTGGTTCTATCCCGCACATCCGCGATACGGGTCGCCAGCACGTTCTCTATGATCGCCTCCGCCGAAATCGAACGTGACTTTTCTAACTCACGTTGCACAACTAGCATCCGATCATGCAGGGCCAGGTACTCTTGCCGCAACTCGGCAGCCGATGGTGTGAGTGGTGTGAGTCGCCCATTTTCGTTTTCCATGATTTGCTCCTTAGTTAGGTGTATTAGTTGAAGTCCCGGCCCTTCACCTGGCGGTAGGGCTTGGGTTCAGGCTTCACTTCGACAGGCTCGGGGATACCGGCAGCAAGGGCCTGCTTCTTGATTTCCGGGTCTTTAGCCATCGCCGTTTCCAGTCGCTTGGCGAGGCCGCCGTAAATCTGGGCGGGGTTCGCGTACCGCTTCTTCTTCACCTGACGGAGGGTTTGCCCTCCTTCGGGTGTTGGGGTCCATTCGTCCTTGGTCACGACCTCCTCCGGGTCGATACCATACTTCTTCATTAGGGTGGCGCACTCGGCGTTGAGGTCGCAGTTGGGTTGGTAGCCCTTTGCGACTAGGGCGATTATGTCATCCATGGTGTATGGGGACTTCTTCGCCTTGGTTGCCCCTGGTCGGGGTGGTAGACGTAGCATGGGCACAGTCCTTTCTTCTCAGTGTGGGTTGACAACTGGGTTTGGCGCGACGGGACCATTATTGGCGACCCATAAAAATAAAGCAACTATATAAACTGAAATAGATTGCAATTCATAAACTATGGGGTACCTCCCTCCCGGCCCCCGTACCCCCGTCCCTCCCCCATAATTTGAGCAAACGTAATGAATGGATACCCCAGCACTGGAAGAATGGCGAATAATTGCTCGATTCCCGACCTACGAAGTCAGCTCCTTGGGTCGATTCAGGATCGCCCAAACCGAACAAATCCTCAAAAAACAAATCTGCCGAACCACCGGCTACCACATAGTTGGGCTGGTCGCCACGAAAGGCCTCCCCCGGAAAACCCTCCGATGCGCTCCCCTCATCACCGAAGCCTTCATCGGACGCGCGCCGGCGGGAATGCAAATTGACCATAAGTATGGAAAACGAGATGAACGAGTAGAAGCCCTCCAGTTCCTTACCCAATCGGAAAACGTGCTCAAACAATACGCCTCTGAAAGTAAACCCCGGAAAGTCCCCCGCAACGACCAGTCCGAATTCAACCACCGCCTCATTCAAGCTCTCTGGGCGACGAAGGAGTTTTCGCAAGTGGAAATTGGCCGGGTGTTCGGCGTGACGAATTCTGGGATCTCTCGGATTGTTGCTGGAAAGTCTGGGCCTCGGGTTCCTGATCCGACCCCGCCGACGCCGGAGGCGATTGCTGCGGCTGTGGTTGATTATCGGGAGCGTTTGTTGTTGGCTCGGCAGTCTTCGGTTGCTGCTGCTTTTCGGAAGAGGGTGGAGGCCCGGAGGCGGGGTTTACAGTTGGCGATTCTTGGGTTGATGAGGGTGAATCCTCGGGTGACTAAGCGGGAGATTGCTCGGGCGACGGGGGCGAGTAGGGGGAATCTGGATAGGTTCGTCACTGCTTTGCGGAAGGCTGGCCGCCTCACTTCCACCGGGGAGCAGGCAGAATTCCGATGGGTGGTGCTGGAACCCGCCATGTCTTGTTAGGGTTTTTACGGGGTGTATAGGCCGCGACGTTTTGTTATCGGGATGGAAAGTCGCCCGCCGAAGCCCGCTCGAAATCCTCCCCTCGGTGGGGGGTTACACGAGGAATTACGCCGTGGTAATACACCGTGTTTCAATGGACGCCCGGTTGACCTCGCCATCGTCCGGCGATGGTTAATCCAACAGGCAGTCAAACAAGAAAGAGCACGGAAATGAGTGAAACGAAATACGACGCGGCTTACCTTCGCTACTCTCACGAATCCGGCAGGGAAAGCACCACCCTCGAAGTCCAAAAAGAACAATGCGAGAAGATGGCCGGCCATCCCCTCGTAATCTACGCCGACGAAGCCAAGACCGGCAAGACCATCGCCGGAAGGGTCGGACTCCAGAACCTCATCTCAGACGCCCACCGAATCGGAGCAATTTATGTGATGCGGTATGACCGCCTCGGGCGCAATGAAGCCGACACCTTCGGAACTGTCGCCCTGTTGGAAGATGCAGGATGCGAAGTAATCTCATGCCTTGAACCACGCGGCGAGTTGACCAGGGGAATCCACATGGTCATCGCCGCCCACTACAGCCGGGAACTGGCGATCAAATCGAAGAATTCCCTGATTAAACGCCATGAACAACAACGATGGACCGGCGGCAGACCACCCACCGGCTACAAACTCGATTACTCTGGCGACCGAAACGAAATCACCAAAATCGCCATTGACCCGGACGAGAAAGAGACTGTGGAATTCATCTTCCGTTCTTTTCTCGATAAGAACTGCCCCATGGGGCTGAAAACCATCGCCAACGAACTGAATAAAAGGGCAATACCAACCCGGTCCATGAGATATGGTCACGGAGGCACCAATCGAACCGGAGACCGCCGCCGGATCGCTGTAACTTGGTGCAAGTCGACCGTCCGCTCGATCCTGATGAATCCCATCTACACCGGGAAAGTCCTATATAACAAATGCAACACGAAAAGGGACAGGACCGGCAACGGGGGTAAGAAAGTCCGTCTCAATGACCCCTCACTCCACAAGTCCTACCAAAATGAATCGCTTCGGCTGATTTCCGATGAAGACTTTCAGACCGTCCAAGAGAAATTACTGGCACGTAAGCATCCTTGTGGGGCCGTCCATAACCCGAAGACTGTCAGCCCTTGGACCGGCCTTCTGTTCTGTGCCGAATGCGGTTTCGCCTTCTACTGCCGGACCGCTCGAATTGGTCACAATCCGGAGGCTCCTCGCCGGCGCTATTATAACTGTGGGTGTCGCCAGCGCCGCGGACCCTCGGCCTGCTCCAATGCCGCCGCCCTCCGTGAAGATGAATTGATGACGGATTTACAGGCTGTTTGCAGCGGGGCCTTCGACGACATGGAGGGAATGGTTGCCGCCACTGTCGAGGAATTGACTAAAAGCAACTCCAACAACCGTGAAGAAGTCGCCAGGATACGCCGGGAGACAGCAGAGTTAGACAGCTTGGCTTCCGGTTTGGCCCGTCAAATTGCTAATCCTGCTCTCCCGGCTTTGGCTATCACTGAGTTAGGTCGTCAGCTTG
Organism: Tepidisphaeraceae bacterium; assembly: GCA_035695715.1. Taxonomy (GTDB): domain Bacteria; phylum Planctomycetota; class Phycisphaerae; order Tepidisphaerales; family Tepidisphaeraceae; genus RYN-428. Next base: position 26,774 of record DASRRM010000253.1, on the reverse strand, counting down.
AGCAGGTCGGGAGGCGCCGGGAGGCATTGGTTGCGGCTTCGGCTAGTCTGATTGACCAGAGCCAGGATGACATAGATGCCATGGCTGCTCGGATTCGGGAGCGATTCGAGGGGGCGAAGGTTCGTTTGGCTTCGATTGCTATGTCGGGGTATGAGCTTAACGCTTTGATTTCGGAGATTTTGGGGGTTTCGGTGGTGAATGCGGATGGGACGTTGGATAAGTTGCTTCCCAAAATAGAAAACCCTCGCACACCGGTTGAGGGTGTGCGAGGGGTAGTGACCCCAACGGGATTCGAACCCGTGTCGCGGCCTTGAAAGGGCCGTGTCCTAGGCCTCTAGACGATGGGGCCAGCCGAGGCGATGATTCACGGCTTACGCCGTTTTCCCCGCTGCCAGGACTTCAGCGGGGGGGCGGATGGTAGCAAGTTCGCCGGCGATTTCCAACCACGCCGGCCAAAAAACGACGCGATGACTTCTCGCTCCCCGGCAAAGCCCAACAACTGACCACTAACCACCGACGACTAACACCCAGAGCGCGTTTCAGGCAGATGTAGCGGGCGATCGTCATCCTGAGGTACTCCGAAGGATCTGGCTCGCCTTCGCGTACCGGCAAGATCCTTCGGAGTACCTCAGGATGACCGTCGCGCGGCCGCGCCACCAACGTGAATCGTGCTATAACAAGTGACCACTGACCACTGACAAAACCAAAAAATGATCCACTACTTCAAATTCCGCCAGGACCTCTTCGCCCCCGTTCCCGCAAAGGACGTCTACACCAAGCGCACCGCCGGAAAAGGTTGGCCCGAGGAATGCCCGCCCATCCGCGCCGCCAATGGGTTCGGCTTTGACCTGCTGGCGAATTTCGACCTGACCTTCATCCAGCGGCGGGGCGTCTGGAGCGTCGCCAAAGACATCGTCATCGACAGCGATTTTAATTACGCCGGCAGCGACGAATCCGACGGCAATCCGCTGAGCCAGCAATACGCCTGGTTTTGGGAGAAGAGACAAAAGCTGCCGCACATAATTTTAGACAATGTGTATGCCGAGATTGCCAACCAGGTAAAGGTGAGCAGCTTTCTATTCCTCCGCACCGACCCCAACGAGCTGCTTTATTTCACCAATGTGCCGAACATGAATCGCCCCTGGCGGGCGATGACCGCGCTGGTGGATACCGACTGGTATCCCGCCAGCTATGCATGGCATGTCGTGCTCGAGCTTGGCCGGGATGAGAAGAAGATCACCATCGCCAAAGGCGAGCCTTTATGCCGGGTGATTCCGGTTCGGCGTGACACCTATTTCGCCCAGGAAATGTCGCCGGGCCAGTTCGATGACTTTTTCGCCCGCGGCCAGCAGTGGCTTGCCACCCATGGCCGCGCCGAACACGAACCGGCTGGCGCAGCGCCCCTGGATATCACGCGCACTTATGTCCGCCAGCAGGTAAGATCAAAGTTCATCGTGATGTGATGCGGCAAATCCCCGCAGCAGATCTTTAACCCGGGAGAACGCCATGACCACGACCCCGCCGCCGCCCGCTCCGCAAAACTTTTCCATGCAGCCGCGCGGCAACACCCCGGCCGTCCTCGGTTTTGTCGCCTCCCTGCTGGGCTTTTGCCTGCCGGGCATCGGCGGGATCCTGGGAATCATCTTCGGCCTGGTCGGCCTGAAACGCTCGCGGGAGACCGCCTCGGGACGCGGGCTGGCCATTGCCGCCATTATCATCGGCTTCGTCAGTCTGTTGCTCTGGTCCGTCGGCGGCTATGCGGGATACAAGGCGTACCACGCCGGGAAAAAAGCCGCCCGACACCTCATTGACGAGGCGACCGCCCCCTTCGACGGTGCGCGCCAATACGTCATCGATCTGAACAAAGGCGATATCCCCGCCGCCCTGGTCGACTCCAGCGGCATCAGCAAAGACCAGGTCGAAGCACAAAGCGCGCAGCTCAAGCCGATGGGCGCATTTGTGGACATGACCTCCAACCAGTTCAACCGCGTCAACAGCACCTGCACGCTGCAAGGCGTCGCCACATTCGCCAAGGGAACAAAAAACTACAAACTCACCCTAATCCCCGGCAAAACCGCGACGGACAAATGGAAAGTGACATCGGCGGTTTTCCAGTAAATCGCCAACCAGACGTCGACGTTCCCGGCCCGCGCTGTCTTCATCGTGAAATAGGAGACATTCGGAGACATCATGAGACATCGCCGCCATTAAGCCGGGGAAGGCGAAAGATAAGACGAAAGATAAGGTGCCAATTCACTGTGTTCGCAAGTGATTGTTTTGTAGTAAGTTATAAAGAAACGCAAAGCGGGACAGGTCCGATACTTACGATTGCCAACGCTCCGCCGCAGTGTCCCCCCCGTCAAAATTCGATCGAACGGATGGCGAAAACATGAAAACCGGACCCCTCCCGCTTTGTCTGTCTGTACTTTTAGTAGCCGTCGCGGCCGTTTTGACCCCGCTCGTAGGCAGAGGGGCCGACATAGGAGGGCCGGCCAGCAAGCCGTACGGAGCAAACCTTAGCGGCATCGTGCTCCCAGCGGGCGCGGCACAGATTGAAATTCCGTTGCGGCAGTCCAACGGCCTCCTCGTCGTCCGCGCTAAAATGGACGATGTTCCGGAAGGTTGGTTTCTCGTCGATACGGGGTGCTCTCGTTGCATTTTGGAGAAGTCGCTTGCTTCGGGATTGCGCGGGCAGGATTTCAGCGCGACGGGGATCGAGCGAACGGAGCCCGGCAAGATTCGCGCGATACCCGTCGCGCAGTTCAAAACTCTCGCGATCGATAAGGTCGCGTGGCGGGACGGACTCGTCCTTTTGATGGACCTTGTTCCATTTTCGAAGCACCTCGGCATTTCCCTGACCGGCGTCGTTGGCGTGAATGCGTTGGATGCCGCCCCGATCACATTGGATTGTCGTGCATCACGATTGACGATTTACGATCCCACGCAATTCCATCCGCCGAAGGGGCAGCCGCTCCCAATGGAACGGACATGGGGGACGCCCACTCTTCGGGCCTCCCTCGAAGGACACGCGGGATGGTTCATGCTGGACAGCGGAGGCGCTGACGATTGCCAATTAATGACCAGCTTCTTGTCGCAGAACCACGAACTATATGATGCGCGTCCACGAGTGGTGGCATCTCTGACGAGCGGGATCGGTGGAGCGACCCCAGCCGAGAAAATCAGCTTTCGCTCCCTGTCGTTTGCCGGCCGCACCTGGACAAACATACGCGCGAACTGTGGAAAGACTGCTGGCAACACCGTCGCCGATCGGCGGACCGCAGGCACCTTGTCAGTCGAGGTCCTCGCTGATGCGAGGTTGACCTTTGACTGGGAAAACTCGCACTGTTGGGTGCAGTGGCCCGCGGACGAGACGGTTGCGGAGGCAGTTCATCGCTTGACGGACCCGGCGTCGCGCGATCTGGCGGGCATCGTGCCGCTTATGCGGGCCATTCGTGAGGGTCGCATTGATGTCGTCAAGGCGATGCTGAACGACGGCGCGAACCCAAGCGCCACGGCCGCTAACCACATGACGCCATTGCTCACTGCCGCGGCAAAGGGAAACGCCGACATGGTTCGCTTGCTTCTCAAGGCTGGAGCCCGCGACATCGAAGACAATACAGGATCTGAACTTCTCTCGCTTGCAGTTCAATCGGGAGATTTGCCAACCGTGCAGGCGCTCATCGACGGGAACGCGCGGGTCAATGCAAGCGACGTTTTTTTCAACACCCCACTGATGCTTGCGGCCGAAGAGGATGATGCGTCGATGGTCGGAGCCCTGGTCAAAGCTGGAGCACTCGTGGGCACAGTCAATGACAGAAAGCAGACCGCCCTCATGCTCGGCGCATTCTATGGTGGGCCGCATTCGGTCGCTGCGCTGGTGAAGTCGGGCGCGGACGTTCACGCCCGGGACGCGCAGGGAACTACCCCATTAATGTGGGCTGCCCTTAGCGAGAACCCGGAATCCGTGCAGGTACTGCTTGAGGATGGCTCCGATATCAATGCCGAGTCGCCGACCGGCCGGACCGCGTTGATGTTCGCGGCACAGCGACTGAATCCAACTGCGCTCAAGCTCCTTCTTCGGCATGGTGCGAAGGTGAACCACAGGGACAAGGACGGGAAGTCCGCATTCGACTGGGCTATCGCCGCAGGGTCAACTCTCGCCCAAGATGAATTGGCGATTTACGGCGCAAGGCCATAGCGAACGATAGATAAAGGAGGGTAAAAAACGGATAACGTGCCGGTCACGAAGGAATCTGGAAAGACTGTGGGAGATCCTGAAAGGTGACATCCACCTTTATTATTCCGGCGCAAAAGGTGGATGTCACCTTTGGTTTCTCCCACTTTTTGACTTCTCCATGCGGCCACAGGACCCGATGCCAGTGATTGGGCATCCGGCAAACGCCAGGAACTCGCCAGGGATGCGATCGATTCCCATGGCATGATGGCGTCATAAAACCCGGAGCTCGCAAGTGATTGTCTGGCGGCGATTTATGAAAACGGCGGCCGGCACGAATGGCCCCTTCTCTTCGCTGCGAAGATTCAACTCAATTGCAGCTTGCATTGGTCCGATCATGGCCGGGGATATACCGAGGGCAAGATTATGCTACGGGCTATTTGGCCGGTCCCGGCCGCGCGTCGTCGTGAGCGGCATTATCCGCCCCTCATCGAGGCCATGGAACAGAGAACCCTGTTCTCATTTGCCGTTGATCCAACCGGCACAACCGTTTCCGCCTCCGCTGCCGCCGGCGCAACGCCGCAGCAGGTGCAAACCAACCCGGCTCACGCATCGGATTCCTTCAGCTATCCGGGAAGCGAATTCGAACCGGCCTATTCGCTGACGGCGGCGGCAAACGCCAGCTATCAGGCCACGCCGACGCAACTCACCCTCCACGCCGACGCCAGCCAGTCCACCGGCGGAAATTATTTGGGCTGGCCCGATAACGCCGGGACTCAGGCCGAAATCGTCTTAAGCTTCAACCTGACTGCTGCCGCCACCGTTCAAATCGCCGGATCGCTCGCCGGCGCTGGCGGCGGGATGTCCTCGGTGCACTTTGACATTTCCGACTTCGTCGCTTCATCCGCCGATACCTCCGCCGTGAACCAGGCTTTCAAGCTGAGCGCGGGAAATCACGTAATCGAGGTGGACGCCGAGGGCGCTAATGTACAGGGCAACTCCACCGGCACGCTCGACCTGACGCTCACGCTCGCGCCATCAGCGCCGCCGCGGATCACCAGCCCAAGAAGCAAGACATTTCGGCTGGGCGAGCCGTCGGCGTTCACCGTCACCACCACCGGCAACCCAAGCATCAAAGAGAACGCGTTTCTCCCCGACGGCCTTGCCTTCGTCGATAACGGCGACGGCACCGCCACGCTGTCCGGCACGCCCAGCCCGCTGGATGGAACCGGTCATTACAACCTCATTTTCACCGCATCCAATGGCGCCTCGCCCGATGCCCACCAGTTCTTTACGCTGACTTTGGATGGCGCGCCCGGCAGTGGTTTGGCGCGTCCGAAATTCACCAGCAAGATCAATCTTTTCACCTTCCACAGCGGCCAGGCGGACGCGTTCATGGTCGCCGCCACCGGCACTCCCACGCCGACGTTGTCGGTTGTGGGAACCCTGCCGGCCGGCGTCAGTTTCCAGGACAACCACGACGGGACCGGCTCGTTCTTCGGCGAGCCCGGCCTCTTTGCCGGCGGAAAATACAAGGTGGTCGTCGTCGCCAGCGACGACAGCGGACACCATGTCCAACATGTTCTGACGCTGGACGTGATTTCACCGCCGCTCACCCCGGCCGATCTCACCCCCAAACCCACGGCCCCGGCCCGCGCGATCATTCCGCGCTCGAAGAAAAATCCGATGGCGATTCATTTCAGCAATCCGCAGCGCGAATCGTTCAAGGGAACGTTGCCGGTTTCTCTTTACGCTTCGCCCACGCCCACCTACAACGCGACGACCGCCACCGCACTGGCGAGTCAATCCGTCAAGGTCGCCCTCGCCCCCAACCAGGCCAAGGCCGTGCCGATCAATTTCCCCGCCCCTGCATCGATCGCCGCCGGCGATTACTACATCGTCGCCATCTTCGCCGACGGCACGACAGTGTCGTCCGACGCAACGGCGCATTTCGGCACGCCAACCGCCTCGATGTAAGCCCGAGTGCGAGGAGCAAAAGCAGGAAACCGTCCGCCGACGTGGAGAGCGGAAACGGGGTCGCAGATAGTTTTTAACTATGTGCGACCCCGTTTCTTTGACCGTCAAGATGATAACAAATGACGGCCAGCGGCTTGATCGCCTGCATTTCGGGCATGATTCTGTATATCATGGATCTAAGGCTCCGCCGGCAGGCCAAGCCAAGCCACGGGAAGATCCTGCCGGCGTAGAGGCACAAAGCGGGAGAGCCTCGTATGCGAATGCCGCGGGTTAACAAGTGGGTGGTGATCGCTTCGGCTCTTGCCATTGTGCTGGCGGCCGCGGGGGGATTGTCCTGGCATATCTATCGCCTCACGCATTTCAGTTTTGAAGGCAGGCTCGATTCATCCAGGCCAGCCGATCAACTGATCCTGCTGGCGGTGAAAGACTGGCGGCAGATTCCGCCGCCGGAGCGGCGCGAGGATGTCTTCAACTCCCGGGCTGATGCCGCCTCTGACATCGCCATCGCGCTGAACGAGATGGATGACAGTGGCGCGGCGCTGGAGATGGCCCGGGCCGCCGACGGAGGCGATCTATACGCGGCATATTCGGAGATCGCCGCCAGGTTGGCCCAGGAAGGCCGGGATGACGAGGCGGACGCCGTGGCGATGCTCACCGCCCACGACCACCAGCCGAGTATCTGGGTATGGTCGTCAATCCTGGACGCCCAGGCCCGCCGCGGCGACCTCGCTGGCGTCAAGGCGTCCATTGGGAAATTTGCACGAAACGGAAATACGGATACGGTTTGGTTAATTGCGGCCCGAGGCGCTTGCGCCGGGAAATATTTCGATAGCGCCCAGGAGGCGATCGCGGCCATACACAAGCCGCTCGTGCGCGTGAACGCGATGGGCAGCCTCGCCCGGGCGCAGGCGCAGGCCAACGACCGCGATGGCGCGAACCGGACGATTGCCCTGGCATTGGCCGAGTGCCGCAACATCCCGCAGAGCGACCGCGAATCTCAGGCCGCCGGCGACCTTGTCGAAGCGTTGGCCTACCTCGGGCGGATCGATGAAGCCCGGCAGGTCATTACCACCTATAGCACCAAGGTCGGCCAGGACGAGATCGTTCGGGGCCTGGCGGATGCCGGGAATTTCGCCGCCGCCATGAAAGTGGCCGACGAAAAGCATTTGGACGCCTCCTACCAGGCGATTGCATCCGCCCAGATCAAGCGTGGCGATTTCAAATCCGCCCGCGCCACCGCCGGGAAAATCGACCCAACCAATTTCTATGGCACTGACACGGCAAACAAGCGTGCCAGGATCCTGGCGGAAATCGCCCATGCCGAACTCGCCGCCGGCGACGCGGCCAGCGCCCTCAAGGATGTTGCCGATGCACGGCAGCTTCTCCTGGCGGAGCCGAAAACCGCGCTGGATAAACGATTGTATCGTCTCGACCCCAGGACCTTTGGCACCCTCGCCGGCATCGAAATCCGCGCCGGCGTCGTCGACGAGGCGATCGCTCGAATCAAGGACGCCCCGACCGCCACCCCCGAATTCCGCAGCGAAGCCTACGCCGCGGCGGCAAAGGAAGTGGCGAGAAAATACGCGGGCATCTCGATAATCGGACGATGTACCGGCTCATCGGGCAATCTTGGAGCGGCAAAAGGCCGCAGGAGGCAAATAATGGAATGGGATGGCGATGCAGATCTTTTGTCCAGACTGCCGTTAAACCAACAAGAGCTTCTTGGGAGGGCAAGAGGCAGGGTGCTCTTGGACGTGGCACGCCTGTTTTACTTGAGCTTTCCGCGATTTCTCGAATCCGATCTCGGTGCCGAAACGGACTACTTCGCCCTGAATTCCGGACCAACGAGTTTCATTTTCAAAGGCGGGGTGACACACACCTTTGGGGTCTGGGGAGAGGCGCTATCGCTGGTTGCAAGGCCAGGGCAAATTGAACCTCAGGCGGATGCTGATCTCGCGTTTCTATCATCGTCTACTGGTGTGTATCCTGAAATGAAAGCGTTAATCGGCCAGAGTTGTGAGGACGTACGGGTTTGGAAATTTGAAGATCATGTGGACGATCGAGAGCCTAAGCAAGCCGGGGTTTCGTACGTGTTCAGCGGCGGCCGCGAACTCCTCTACTGCATTTATATCCAAAAGGAGGGATCGAGTAGCGACGAACTGATGCTCGTCCCGCTACGCCTGAACGAGGTGGGATCCTGTTATTCAATCGGTGAGAATCGAGACATTTTTGGTTCTCATCGTTACGAGAGGGAGCGAGGAATGAAAGCGGGAGGCGAAGAATGAAACCGGGAGGCGGAGAATTAAAACGGGACAGAGAACTAAAACGGGACAGAGAATTAAAACGGGACAGGTTTGATTTGACGGCATGGCCGGCCTCGCTAGGATGACACGATGCCGCGAGCTGCGCGCGGGGTGATCTTTCACGCCCGCAACCGCCGGGTTGGGCGGCAGCAGATGTTTTTCAAGGACAACCTGGTCAGCGCCGCCGAGCACTGGCGATGATCGGGCCTGTATCGGCGCCTCGGCCGCAACGGCAACGCCGACCCCGCACAGTTGCCGCTGGCGGCGTGGCCCGTGGAGCAGCGCGGCGATTGGCTGGGATGGGTGAACGAGCCGCAGACCTCGGCGGAGTTGGAGGCGCTAAGGATTTCCGTGAACAAGGACGGCCTCTTGGCGAAGAGCATTAGCAGGCATGCGTGACCGCCCCGTTGGGAATGGAATCGAGCTACGGGAAGGCCGGCTGGCCGAAGAAGGGAAAGCCGTGAATCGTGGAATCGGCCGTAATCAAGCCTGTCCCGTTTTCCTTGCGCGCGGTCGGCGGCGGAAATGCGGTGAATTATGGACAGACAAGAATTAGACGCTTGGCGTGAGTTTTGCGAAGGCCGAGGGCCTTATCCGGAGGCGATGTTCTCGAACCTGTTCATGGGCATGTTCGCGGAGCCACTTAGTGAGGATGACGAACGCAATTTGCGCACGGTTTTTGGCTATATTCCGAATTCGTCTCGTGCGCTTGATTGGCTGCTGCGGCTTGGGCACCCGGCGGATGCTAAAGGCGGGAAACGTCATCAGGACATCGCTGATCTAGTGAATCGCGATTTGAGTGAGATGCGCCCTTTGATCAACAGTAAACCTGTACTCGCGGCGATGGGCTACGGCGTTGACACAACCGTGTCGGACGAAGCGATTTTTTGGAACGCCTTCGTCGCGCCTTCTAATGTTGAGTATATAGATTCCCTCGGTGATTATTATGGCCGATTAGCGGCCGATATGGATGAAAAGCTGCGGGCGCTCAGTGACGCATTTTACAAGATCGCGTTCAATCTACATTTGCAGTTTGCGCTTTCAGCGAGCTTGGTCAACTCTAATTGCAGCTTTGACAATTACCTCGAACTGTATTTAGCTGGCGCGGACTACGCCTTGGGGACAACCGGTGCGATAATTTATATCCACAAACAATGATCGGTGTGCGTATGGTCAAAAAGCGAATTAAACCGGGACGTAGCTGGACCCGTCTCGCTTTGCGTCCTCGAATGAAAAAATGAGCTCCGTGAAAATCCCATACGGTTTCTTGCAAAGCTTCGGTCCGCTGACTTGGCGAGATGTTGAGTTCGGTCTTCGTCATCAGTATATTTCACCAAAGGTCGCTATTGAATTTGCAGCCGCTAAATCATCGACGACATTGAATCTCACCCAGAAGAATTGATGATCGCTTCGTCTTTGCCGGACGATCCTTGCATTGAGCCGGTCAGTAGACTCGCCTCGGCAGAAGGGGAGTCCGACAAGTCGATTACTTCAGACAAATGGCTTTGCATCGTGCTTTCGTGGCTCTACGAGAACAGGGCGACTTTGCAGGATCCACTTGGCATCGTTGAAGAGCTGTATGCTGATTTCGATTATCCGGCAGAGATAGCGCCGTTGGTAAGATATATGCCAAGCCATGAACCAAGCCTTGGAAGCATTAAGGAAAATGAAGAGCGGATTTTTTCGAGGTGGCATCAATATATTACAGGGCGTCGACGCGAATATCTGCGAAAAGCCGAATGAAACCACGGCGGCCGAATGAAACCGGGACGCACCCATTCCGCTTTCCTCCGCCCGCTTTCCTCGGCCGCCTTTGAGCGTGATTGAAATTCCGCTTCATCGCCATACGATACCGCCTTCATTCCGCCTTCGGGATTCGGCGCTGGATAGCTTCAACTTGCTCGCGGCATTTTACCAGTGAATCAAGATGGGAATTCAAGAACGTGGACAGAGTTGGATACATGTCGCGATTTAGCGAACAATGCCAATGCCACCACGACACCGGCGGATCGTCATCTAACGGATGCGTACGAAAAAACCAAAACTGATGACCACCATGCATCGCGAAAACATATTCGTCTTCTGCCAGTTGAAATGGATTGCCGCGACGTGCGAGCGCGCCCTCGGCCCATACGTGCAATTTGAGTAAGTCCCTGTAATCGGCAAATATGGCGTCAGAGCCTGCGAACAAATCTCCCGCCTCCGCGCCCATGGTTGCCAGAAACTCCTTATACGCCAATGGAAGCGGACGGCCCCAAGATGCTTCTAAATCCTGAACGTCTTTATCGGAATATCCGCGGATTCTAGCGGGCGATGCGAAACCGGTCGCGATAAGCCGATCCGCGAATAGTCTCATTCGATTGGAATTCATTGGCGTCTCCAAATCAACAGGCAGCCGGCACCCTGTAACCTGGATCTATTCGATTTGCACGCGTTCCAAACTCAAGGCAGAAGTTGTGCCATGCATGAATCCGGAAAGTGCCTGGGACGGGATTGGGACATCGATGGGACAATTTTTGTCCCACCCATGTCTCAAATGTCTCATCGATTTGCCGGGCGGCTTTTGGGCGAGACGGCGTAAGGATTTGGGCGGCAAGGGGTTGGGAGCTTTGAAAAGAAGTGTATGTCCCATTTTTGAGGAAAAATCGTAAAAAATGGGACATTTCGGGACATGGGAGCGTGTTGCGCAACACTTTTCTGCAAAAGTGTTGCGCTTTGGGGCGCGGCGGAAGAAGGCGCGGGGGGCGAATGACCTCGGCGGTGGTTTAGGGGCGGTCAGTCTTGGGCGATGACAATGGCCGGGCGGGAGAGGATGCCGTGGGAGAGGGAGCCGTAGTGGTCGGAACGCCAATAGCGTTTGAGGTCGTCGGCGGCGATGAGTTCCAGGCCCGGCGATGCGATGGCGGGGTTTCTCAGGATGTAGAGGTTTTCGTCGGCGATGTAGCCGGCAACGTCGAGGGTGTGGCCCGCCTCGCCGCCGGGGTATTGGGGGCCGATGAACTTGAAGTCGATGACCACCGGCCGGCCGGCGTCAAGCTGGGAGCGCAGGAAGGCGGTGGCTTTGTCGAAGCCGGGGTCGTCGGGGGGAAATGTCACCAATTTCCAATGCAGGCCGATCTTCCCCGCCGCGGCAATCAGATCGCCCCAGTCGGTGCCGGTGCCAAGGGGAGAAGGGCACAGGCGTTTGAAGTCCCACGCCCCGATTTTCGAGCCTTGGAATCGTGCCAGCATGGTGGATGCCGTCGCTCCGCAGTTGTTGTATCCCTGATGCACGTGCGGCCCATCGACGAAGGCGAAAACGCCGGGCTTTGACTTTTGCTGGCGATACTCGATGAGCTTCAGTAAGTCCGCCCCTTCCTGGGCGGACATGTTATCGTCGCTCTGCACCGGCTGGCCCGTTGCGGCGACGGGCTTCATGGCCGAGGCCTTGGTCCAATTTGCCCGGGCGGCGTCCAGTTCGCCGGCTTCGAACTGGATTTCGCCCAGGACAACCAGGCCGGCGGCGTTGTTCAACTCTGCGGAGCGCTGAGCCAGGCGTCGCGCCTCGGGCAGGTCGGCTGGAACGCCTTCGCCGGAAAGGTAGACCATGGCGGCTTCGGCGGCGGCGCGTCCGTGGCCCATGTCGGCGGCATGCTTCCACGCCGCCAGCGCTTTGGGGATATCCTGGGCGATTCCCTGTGCGCCGAAGTAACATTGGCCGAGGTTAAACGCGCCTTGAGCCGAGCGACCGGCGGCGGCATTGAAATAGCCAAAGGCGATGGCGGGGTTTCGCTTGGCACCGGTGCCGGTCAGGAAGGCATAACCGAGAAAGTCCATGGCCGCGGCGTCGCCTTGGTCGGCGGCGAGGTGCGCCCAGTGCATTGCCTGGGGATAGTCCCTGTCGACGCCTTTGCCGTCGCGGTAGCGCACGGCCAGGTCGAGTTGGGCGTGGGAATCGCCGGCCTGGGCGCGCGTCGTCAGTTCGTCGATGGAAGATTTCTCGGCGGCGTGCAGGCTCGTCGCAAAGACCATTGCAATCATGAAAGGCAGCGAAAAACACTTCATTGGGTAATTCCTTGTCGGGTGGGCAGGCGCTGAATATACAGCGAATTGCGGATCGGGTTGCTTTGAGTGCCGCGCATCGACGAAAGATTTAATCGATGCGACGATCCGCCGCGGAATGCTGCTCGCGATATTCACTAAAATGCCGCGCACAAAGCCCCGCGCCGCGGGGAATCCCGATCCGCTCTTCCAATGATGCGATAAGCCCGGCGGGAAGATGGCTTTCAACCGTGGCCCGCACGATCAGCTCCTGATCCCGGAAAGTCCAGGGCGGCTTTGGTCTGGCAGACGGGTCGGGAGTTCCCGCCGCGGAGGAATTCGACTGAGGCTGACGTTTCAAGGCGGCGTGGTATCCTGCGGAGATGAATCCTTTCCACAACCAGTGTTCCGTGACCCGGTGTCTGGCGATTCTGATGGCGGTGTCTGTGTTTCTGCTTGGGGCGTCAGCCACGACGGCGACGGCGGACGAAGGCCGGGCGGCGTTGACATATTCGGTGTCATGGATTGGGAACACTTTTGACGGGAATCCGAATTGGGTATTGCAGGATGTGGCGGATATTTTTGTCGACCCTGATGGAACGCTCTTTACCAACGTCGTCTGGGATGAAGGGGGCGGAAATGTGCAGGCGTATCGCGATGGGAAAATCGTCGCCACCGCGTTTCATACCCATGGCTGGGGCTACGAAGGCGGAGAGGCGGTGGCCGCCAATTCCAAATATCTGTTTATCGCGCAAAATGTCGACAACGAAGGGGGCGGACTGAAGGGAGATTCGTGGCCGGGCAAGGGATTGTCGTGGTCGGGCGTGTCGCGGCGGATGCGGGCGGATATTCGCAAGGGTGCGCCGTTTTCGGGCGGACACGGAAAGCAAGGGGATGTGATTCAGGGGTCGTTTCTGCCGGTGGTTGAGTTTCCCGCCAAGGGCAAAGGCGCCATCCGCGGGTTGTGTGCGACTGAGAGCCGGCTGTTTGTGAGCAGCCCGTTTGATGGGGAAATCAAGGTATACGACGTCGATACAATGCAGCCGGCGGGGTTCTGGAGGGTTGATCGGCCGGATAAGTTGTGCCTCGATCATGACGGGAATCTGTGGGTGCTGCAGCGGCCGGTGTCAGGAGGCTCATGGCGGGCGCTGCACTTCGCCGCCGACGGAAAGCCGCTTGGAGAAGGGATTCAGTTTGCGGCGGGCGTGATTCCAAGTGCGCTTTGCATCGACAGCCATGATCGGCTGCTGGTGGCGGACGCGGGGGCGGATCAGCAGATCAAGATTTATGACGGCCTGGGGAAGACGCCGGCGCTGGCGGCGACGCTGGGTGTGAAGGGCGGGATTTTCGCCGGGCCGATTCGGGGACAGTTCGGCGATTTGCGCTTTAACAAGCCGACCGGCGTCGGGACCGATGCCGAGGGAAATATTTACGTCGCTTCAAGCGGTTCGGTGGCGGGGGGAAGCAGCGTCATCGAGTGCTATACGCCGGAGGGGAAATGTGCATGGCGGGCGACGGGATTGACGTTCGTTGACCTGGCCGCGGTTGATCCGGGCGCGGAGGTGGATGTGTTCAGCAAGGAAGAGCATTTCACGCTGGATTATTCAAAGGCGGACGGAGGCGAATGGGCCTATCGCGGCTATACTGTCGATCCATATCGCTATCCCGATGATCCTCGCCTGCATCTTTCGCCGACCAATGCATTAGTTCGGCGGATCGACGGGCGGAAGTTTCTGTTCGTCACAGACATGACCGGTGAATATCTGCATGTGTACCGTTTTAGCCCGCAAACCGACGGTGAGATCGCCATTCCGTGCGCGCTGTTTGGAAAGAGCCGAAATGGGCGGACGGCGGCATATCCGCCGCACCATCCGGAGAGCGGCGAATGGCTCTGGCTCGACAAAAATGCCAATGGCTCGATTGATGAAGGGGAATATCAGGCGAGCGATAAGAAAGAACTCGGGGTTATGCTGACGCCCGACGATAAAGGCTCGATCTGGTCGCTGGTTGGAAGTGAGATTCGCTGTTTGCCGATTCAGGGTGTCGACGCGCATGGCGTTCCGATGTGGGATTTTTCCAAGGCGGTGGTCGGACCAAAACCGCCGGAATTGGATCAGGTTCGGCGGATCCATTATTGCGCGGATACCAATGTGATGCTGCTCGGCGGCAATAAAGGGGCCGACCATAACCAGCACTGGAAGCCGATGGGACCGGTTTTGTGCTGCTACGATGGGTGGAATACTGATCGGCAAAAGCTGCGATGGCAGAGGGTATTGCCCTATGAAACCGGGGCGAAGGGCCATGAGTCGGCTGAGCCGATTTCGTTTGACGTGGCGGGGGATTATCTGTTCGTGGCTTATACGCGCGGACTAAAAGTCGACAAGCTGAAGTCGGCATTTGTGAAGGCCTATCGGCTGTCGGATGGTACATTCGTCGGAAACCTCAGCAGCGAAAAGGAGTTTGGCGAGACTGGCCTGCTCGACCTGGTGCAAAGCGTCAGTGCCATTCGCCGGGCCAACGGCGAATATGTCGTGTTGCTTGAGGATGATGCAAAGGCGAAAATAGTGATGTTTCGCTGGCGGCCGTAGCGCGTGGGTTTCCGAACATCGTCCGGTATAAACTGATTGCTCAAATTGAGCAGCCTTTTGAATCGCAATAAAGAATGCGTCGCAGAATTCTGCCCGAAAAGTGGAAGAAGCCTTCACGCCGGGGCGAGCGGCGCGCACTATCGTGCCTAACGGCGGGACGCTATCGCCGCGCCGGGATCGGATTTACGGAGCGCTGCGCAAATCCGGGGCGGCGCAGCGATGAGCCTTGTTTTCGAGAGGAAGCGTTACGCGCGCCGCTTGCCCCGGCGTGAAGGCATTTTCCGCAACAACCGCCGGGTTTGAGTCGTTTTATCAGTTCATCTTGGAAATGAGGATGATGGACCCATTTTTGGTCATGTTGAACGAGCAAGGCCGCCAGCAGTCGCTGGCGGGGAAGGCGTCGTGGGCGATTGGGCGCTCAGCGGATAATGACATCATGATCGACAGCCAGTGGATTTCCCGCCATCACGCGATGTTCCAGCGCACCGATGAGGGATCGGTCTATTTCATCGACCTGGGAAGCCATAACGGCTCGACGCTGAACGGCCAGCGCATCGTTGCGCCGGTCAGGCTTGCCGACGGGGATCGGCTGGTGCTGGGGCGTGTAATGGTGGAATTCCGCGCACCGGGAACGCCTGCCGCCCGCGGACCATTGGCAGGAGCGAGCGCGGGCGACCAGCAGGCGATGACCGTTGCGCTGCGGGATAAGCTGCTGGTTTCGGTGTTGGTCGTGGATATCCGTGATTTCACAGTGCTGGCCCGAACCATCGACGACCAGGTGTTTTCAAAGGCAGTTGCGGCTTTTCACACGCGCGCCTCGCGCATCCTCCGCGCGCACGGAAGCTGGGGCGCAAAGTCGACGGGCGACGGGCAAACCGCCGTGTGGACGCATGAGGACGGAATTGCAGTTCCCAGCCAGCAACCGGTCATCCAAAGCGAGAACGAGCCAGGCAGCGAAGCGGCCCCGGGGCCCATCGACGTTCATCTGGGCCGGGTATTCGGTGCAACGTTGGCGATTGCGGAGATGGCCGGGGAACTGCAGCACGAATTCGCCTTGAATGTGCCGCTGCGGATTGGAGCGGGCGTCAACACGGGGTTTGCGATGGTGGGATACATCGGCACCGGCGACCGCCCCGAATACGCCGCCGTCGGAGATACCGTTAACGCCGCCTTCCGGTTGGAATCGGCCACCAAACAAACTGGTGTTGAAGTGATGATCGGGGAAAACACCTATGACCAGGTTTTTCGCCAATGCAGGCCGCCCGCTTCTTTGGAGTTTTCGCTGGGCGGGCGGTCGCCGTTTGCCCGTCATGCGCTGACACTCAAGGGTTACGATACCGCTTTTAACGCCTACGGCTGCTCATTTGCTGACCTTCGCGAGTTCATGGAGCGTTCAAAAAGGTGACGGATGGCACTCACCGAACCATGTGATAGACGTGGCACGTCAGGCAGGTGTCCGGCGAGCCGGTGGGCATGTGGCACGAGGCACAATTGGCTTTGCTGTGGGCGGCGAGGTTGTGGTTGGGTTTGTCGGTGGGGAACAGCACGGGGATGGCGGCGGCGTTTGCGGGGGTGGCTGGCGGATTTGCCGGCGTCGACGGGGCTGATTGCAGCTTGTGACACACCGAGCAGTTCTCAGCGCCCATGAAAAGCGTGAGATGCGGCTTGTGGTCGAATTTCACGTAGCCCGGGACGCGGGTGGCATGGCCGGCGGGCTGCCAGTTGACGACGAACGCGCTGTTTTCAGCCTGCACTTCATGGCACTTGATGCACGAGGACCCGACCTTCTGCAAAAGCTGCACTCGCAGGGCGGCGCGAAAATCCTCGTCGCTCATGGTCGTCACGATCTTGGCGGGCTTGGCGCGGGAGGCAAGCAGATCGATCCAGGCCTTGTAAAGCGGATCGCCGTGAATGGGGCGGTAGTTGATCGAGACGGCCGACGAGTCAACAAACCATCCTGGCCAGCCGGGGGCGATGGCCGGTGGCTTCCATTCTGCCGGGGCGGCGGTGGCGGGGGCGGCGGCATTCGCATCGGTGGCTGGTGTTGAGACAGCGGCGCTTGGCGTGCCGGCGGGCGCAGTGGCCGGCGCGGCGGCGGGGTTGTTGGCCGCAATAGTGGACGGAGCGGTATCGGGTGCGGTGGCCGGAGTGGCGACCGGAGTAATCGTCGGCGCGGTGGCCGGTGCAGAAGCACGCGCGGTGGTCGGGGCAATTGCCGGGGAGGCGGGCGCCGAAGAGGCAGGTACGGTAGCCGGGCCAATCGCCGGGGCGATTGCCGGGTTTGAGGCAGGGGCGGTGGCGGGAACGATCGCGTGGGCGGGTGCATGCGCAGGTGCTGGCGCGGCGGCAGGGGCAGTGGCGGGAGCAATCGCCAGCGTGGCCGCGGGGCGAGGCGCGGCGACTGGAGCGCTGGCAGGCGCGAGGGCTCGAGCAGGAGCCGCAGCGCTGGCGGGCGCGGCGGGCGAGACACTGGCCGACGCAGCGGCGGGGGGGCTGGCCGGCGCGGTGGCCGGCGCGGTGGCGGGGGATGTCGGGCGAGATAAATACTGGGCCAGTTGCGGCAGCGTATGTCCCTGCCACGACTTGATCGTGTCGGCCGGCGCGGTCAGGCCATCGAGCAACGCCGTGACCGCCGGGGCGGTTTCGCTCACGCCCGCCGCCCGGGCGATTCGCGCGCGAAGCAGATCGCGATTTGACGGCTGAGCGCCGGCGGCATCATCCGGCGATAACTCCTTCACCACCCGCTCGATCGCCAGCCCCAGTTTAGCCTTGGTTGGGGAGTCGGCGTCCCAGTCATCGGTCGACCCGTTGGCGACCACATCGCTCATCAGCGATTTCAGCGCCTTGAGGGCGGCGGGATCCTTGTCCCCGGCAATCAGGAATTGCAGCATCGGCGTCAACTGCGTGCCCGGCGCCAAAGTCGCCCCGGGCCAGACGGCCGGCTTATCCAGCGACATGGAGGGCAATTGCAGCACGACCTGCACGCCTTCGCGAATCTGATCGCCGTGATGATCGAGCTTTCCCTGATCGTGGCAGCCGGAGCACGCCTTGGCAAACGTCGTAAACTGCATGGTCTTCCCGACAGGATCGGGGAGATGGCACTTGGCACAATCGAGTTTTCCGCCGGGCATGCGCGGCTCGTGAGTTGCGTGGTCGAAGATAATTCCGTCGCGCTCGTGGCGGACGGATTTGAATTCCGGATGTCCGTGCGCGAAGCTTTGAAATTGCGTCTTATGGCACGACTGGCAACTGAGGTCGGATAGCGATTTCAAATTCTGCCGGCGGCCGCCATGTTCCTGATGACAGGCGGAGCAGGCGATCTCGCCGTGGGCGCTGGTCTCCGGCGGCGGAGCGAATGAAGCGAGAATCTGGCGGGCGGTGGCCGGGGGGGTGGCTGGGGTAGCGGCGGCAATAATGCTGAGCCTCCTGGCAGAGAGGCTGTGCGGCAGGCCGGCATCCGCGCCCAGCTTGGCGCGATGACAGACCAGGCATTTGCCATTCTGCACCGGGCCAACGCCCGTGGCAAGCGCCAGGCGAATCCAACCATTGGCGTGACGTGCGCCGGCGGCGTGGCAGGAGCCGCATGCCTCGGCACGCTGCGTCTTGAGCACCTGGGCATGGGCGTCGGTCAGTTGCCCGGGGCTTACGAACGACGATCTTCCCGGCTCCAACAGGAAAAACGCCAGAACGCCTACGCTCAGCGCAAAGGCCATGAACGCAACGCGGGCGCGGCGCGAGCGGGTCGAGCGCTGCGGGGAACAGGGGGCGATCGAACAAGCGCACTGCCCATCAGGCGATGGACCTTGCGCACACGGATCAGGCGCGGTCGAGGCACTGCGGCGGGTGCAGACCCAGCGATCTCCCTTTTTTACCGGCCGGCATTCGGCTGTTGCCACGCACCTGCCGCGCGAGTTCGGGCCGATGTCGCATGGGGCGCCTTCACATAGCCGCCCGCAGACCCACGTCTGGTTGGGCCGCTCGTAGGTGCTGTCTTTCAGCCCGAATTGCTGGAGGCGGACGGGCTGGTTCTCAGGCCGGGTTGGTTCGCTCATCGCACACCTCCGGAAAAGGCGTACGCGACCACGATATGAGCCGCCAGAAATGCCAGCAGGCTGTAGGTCATCGCGATGTGGAAGAAAAGCCAGCCCTTGAGCGTGCCCTGCAGTGCCCAGGCGCTGTCGAGGGCGTCTTTCTTCTTGATGAGGACCGACAATTCGTGGGCGATATGCTTCTCGTCATCGTTGAGGTATCGGCTCAGGGAAGCAAGCTGGCCGTTAAGAACCAGGAGCGGGCGCCGGGATTGGAACAGGTGAAGCCAGTAATATCGCGGCCGGGCGAAGAACGCCGCCAGCCGCTGGGCATAAAAGTCGGGAAGGGTGGAGGCGTCGGTTTTGCCGACCACTTCGACGATCAGTTCGGCCGCGCGTTCGCGAAGCGTGCGCACGAATATCGGAATGCGCTCGTAGATGACCTCTTCGCCGCTGTCGGTGATGCGGCTGGGGAATGCGCGTGTCAGCGCCAGGCCGAGAATCCCGCTGAGGGCAGTGGCGATATACGCGAATGCGAGGATGACGTTCAGTGGCCCGGACGGCACGTGCCAGCGGTGGCCGTACATAAAAAATGCGTGCGTCGTGAAGACCACCATCGACAACAGGCCGACATAAATGTGAAATTGCAGCCAGATGGAGGACTTGATCAAAGGGAAATAGGCGAATTTCTTCCGCACGTTATAGAGTGTGAGGAACAACACGAAGCCGGCGAGAATCCAGCCCGAGACAAACGTTGCCGGGCGCAGCTTCATGGAATAAATCCACAAATACCCCGCCAGTGCAACGGCAAGCACGGCAGTAACGATGAGGTTTCGAAGTCGTCGGGAGTTGAAGGTCACAGTCATCGCCTCAGCCAGGAGCCGAGGCTCGCCAAATCACTCATGTCAACGCGTTTGAGGGCATCGTGCGGACAGGCGCGCTCGCATGCCGGTCCACCCCACTGATCGACGCACAGATCGCACTTGGTTGCCTTGAAGATAGGAGCACTGGTGTTCTGGTCCAATATCGGCAAACCGCGATCGGTTCGAATTTCGACCATGCGGATGTTCTCGTAGGGGCAACTGTTGGCGCAGGTGGCGCAGCCGATGCAGGTATTGTCGTTGATGACCACATTTCCGGTGGCCGGGTCGCGGGAAATAGCGCCGGTCGGGCAGCCGATCATGCAGACCGGATCCTGGCAGTGCATGCAGGCATTGGCGATCATGTGATGGCCGTGAATCGGCCCGTGGCGGATAAATCGCGGGTTATTGTCGTGCGTCGATGCGCAGGCTCGCACGCAATCATCGCAACGGGTGCAGCGATCCATGTCGATCATCATGGTGCGCGTGCCGTTGATAAAGCGGCCGTCGGCAAGAAATTCCAATGTGCCGGCGTCAATCAGCTCTGCGCCATTTGCGGCTTTGCCGCCGGATGGAGTCTTGGGTGGAACCGGCCGGTCCCTTTCATCCGCCCTGGCCATTTTGCGAAGGACGTGTTTCTCGATCAATGCAGTCGGCACGCGAAGGATATTCACATAGCCGATGGCGCGCAGCGTATGTTGAAGGGGCAGGCATTTGGATGGATCGGAAACGCCGAAGTTGTGGGTCAGCTCGTCAAGGCCGTAGACCTGTCCCTTCCCGAGGTAGCTGGTGGTCTTGCTGCCGTTGCCATGCTTGACCGAGACGCGGGCGAATCCGGAGCGGACGATAATCAGCCCGTTGGGATAATCCCCTTCCTGGGCGATGACCGGCTCCTGGAGCAGGCGCGCGGCGGGATCCTGGCGGGCCAGCGATGCATAGGAAGTGTTCCAATCGAAGGTGCCGTAGGTTTCAAATTCAGTGGCGTCGGCGAGCTCGGACAGATCGGCATCGGAAAGACCGGCGAACAGTGCGGTGTGCTTAAGCTGGTTGGAAAGGGCGCGCTCGCGATATCGGCTGTCGATAAAATTCTTGATTGCCTCCGAACGCGAGCGGATTTCACGCAAACCTTGCCAGCGGATTTCCAGAAGCTCGGTGTCGCCCTCGGCGAAGATGCTGGCAGTGCGCGGGGTTCGACCCAGCGCCGCCAATTCGCCGAAAACTTCGCCGGTTTCGAGGCGCGCGGTTGCTGCCGAGGAAATGATCCGGTCGACATCCTGCAGGAAGATATGGGTATCGTGGGCGCCTTCGCCGCGCGAACCGACGCCCTGGCGGGCTATTTCATAGGCGTGCAAGTCGCGCACTTCGATATTGCGAGGGTTGGTCCAGTGTTGGGCGATCGCCCGCAGCAAGCTTCTTTTTTTGGGCTCGCGGCGGCCCAGCAACCGGGGGTTGAGCGCGTCCAGCGCCACGCGCACAGCCCCCGACAGGACCAAAAACGCCGAATCGCCATAATCCCCTTCGCGGAGGACAATGTCGCCCTCCTTGAAGCGCACGATGCGGGTGTCATTCTTGAGGATGTCGCGCAGGGAAAGCTTGGCCGGGAAACGGGTGGCGTCGACGCTGCGGAACGGCTCGACCGCCAGCAGGCGATCGACATCCTGCTCGGACATTTCCGGTCCGAAAGCAACGTCCCAGCGCTGGGGACGCGTCATGAACTCAATTTCAGTGGCAATCATGGTTAAGACCCGCGATCGGCTATGGCGTCACCTTCCCCATGTACACCTTGGGGATCAGCGGATCGATCGCCGCCAGCTTCGATCCATCATTGGTGGCGGCGAATTTCTTCGTTGCCGCCGCGAGCGTTTCCGGCAGACCGGCTGGAAGAACGGTGGTCGCGTCGATCTTCGCGGGGACGGCCTTGAGGGCATCGGCAAGTTCGGGAATCGGGGCCGCGGCGAGGATTGCCGCCACCTTTGCCCGAATGCGATTGGCGCGCTCAACCATTGCCTTGTCAAACACCCCGCCTTTTTCCTTGACGATCGCGAGATTCTTCAGGGTGAATTGCAGGTCGACCGCCGCGCCAACGACATAGAGCCGGCGAAGCTGCGCCGCGGTGGCGGGGCGGTTGGTCGGATGATTCGGCGCGCCCGGTGAGTCGGCAAAGTTATGCCGAACCTCGCCCTGCGACCAGGCGACCAGGTCGAAGTCGCTTCCGGCCTTGTGGCCGCCCTTGTTCACCAGCGTTTCATCGGGAACGGTATGACAACTGAAGCAGTTGGTGGCGATCTCGTAGATCATCTGCGAGCTGATCATTCCCTTGGCCTCGGCGGCCTTGAGGCGCGCCTCTTTTTGCGCGGGCGGCTCGTTCTTGCCGGTGCCCCACGCCAATGCCTTGGCGGCGGGATTGCCGCCGGGCTTGTTGTGAATGGTCACCCAATCCGCCGCCGGGCCATGGCACGATTCGCAGGAAACGCCCCACGTCGGAACGAGTTTGCCGGAGTCGACCACGGAGGTGTAATGGCATTGCAGGCATTCACCCTGGCGCTTCATGCTGCGGAATTTCATTTTCTCAAGAATCGCCTTGGCTTCGGGCGACTGATGGCGCTCCTTGAAGGTGGAATAGTGATGGGTGTTCTGCCATGCATTGTTTTCGACGATGTGGCATTTGGAGCAGGCGTTGTCATTGTTCCCGTCGGGACCGACGATTTTCGCCGCCTCGGCCAGTTGGTCTGCCTCGGATCGCAATCCCCCGGCCAATGCCGGGGCGGGCGTGCGGCCCACGGTAAATAACAGTCCGACGGTCGCAAGAAGCATAAGCGAGCGTTTGAGCCGGCGGGCGAAACGTCCGGGCTGCACTGGTGAAGAGATCGTTTCGGCAGGTTTGCTTTCCAAATCCATGACTTCTCCTTCTTCCTAAGACTACGCGTCGAGAATCAAATCACTTTTTGGCGTACAACAGCAGGTCAGGCATGAGCCGGTTTCTGCTGCAAAACCCGGCTCGGTTTGGTAAAATACATTTCCCTTTTTTATAGCGATCATGCAGGTTCCGCAATTCCCGGCGCGGCATCCACAGGGAATGGCCACCTGATGTGCCTCGGCAAATTCCAGCAGTGTCCCGTTGTCGGGCCGCCACGATGCGGTCTTTCCAGATCGGGCGAATTGCACTTCAATCGCGTCAACCTGCGCGGCCTTGGCGGAGGTGGCGGCGGCATTGGTCCCGGCGGCGGTGGCGATGGCCGAACGGGCAGGCGCTCCGAAAGCCTCGGAATGAATGTGCGCTTCGGGCACACCCCACGCTTTTAAATCGCGGATGAGCGCTTCCATCATTCCAGGTGGGCCACACAGATAGTAATGAAAGTTATTCGACGGCAGCACCTTCTTGATGCCTTCGATCGTCAGGCGGCCCTTGGCGTGAAAATCCTTGCCGGGCACATCGTCATTAAGAGGGCGGCTGTAAAAAACGTGCAGATGCACCTTTGAGTTGCGCTGGGCGATTTGCTCGATATGTTGCCGGAAGGAATGCTCGGTGCGATTGCCAACGCCGTAGAAAAAATAAACCTCGCGCGGCTGCTTCGCCCGGATGATGGCGTTGAGCATGCTGAGATTGGGAGTCACCCCGATGCCCGATGAAAGCAGCACCACCGGGTGGGTTGTTTCCATATCCAGGAAGAAACTTCCGCTGGGGGCTTTGACATCGACGATCTCTCCCACGCGAAGCTGATCGTGGAAAAAGCAGGATGCCATCCCTGGCGGAATGCTTTTGTCGCGGGCTCCGACCCGGCGTATTGAAACCCGGTAGTAATCCTCGTGCTCACAATCCGACAGCGAATAACAACGGATGACAGGCTTGGATTGGCCGGGCACATCAAGGCGAAAGGTGAGATATTGGCCCGGCTTAAAGGGAGGCAGGGGTTTGCCGTCGTGAGGTTTTAGATAAAAGGAGCAAACATCGCCGGATTCGGGGGCGCGGGAGGCGACAGTGAACTTGCGCCAGCCGTTCCATGCCAGCACCTGATTCTGGACGGCATCGCGCCGTTTGCGGGCGACCGCCACCCGCTCTTCAAGAAGGCGTGCTTCGCGGGCGCGCTGAGCCCCGGCATGCATCGCGCGACGAAGCGTATCGACTGCCACGAATGCGCATTCGAACATCACCAGGGCGATGACGACCGCACCGGCCAGCCATAGGTGGTCGGCGAAAGTCACGGCAGGACCGACGGGTACGAGCGTTGTGACCCAGAACATCACTCAAATTCTCCGGCGAATTGGTTCCAAGACGGATCGCGAAACCAAACATAGAGCGCATGGATCAAAATTCCAAGCGATAATTTCCCGCTGCCGTGATGTTCCGGGTCCGCGCGTCTATTTTTTGGACGAGTCGCCGCGACTTTAAGGTTGCGATTAAAACTCCAGACGAAACTCCGCGCGGCCTCCGTATCCCATTCCCGTGCCCTCGTTCAAAGCTGTAAAAGCATCAAATTGCAAAACGACATGCTGCCCGAATGCGTGTTGATATCGAGCGCCGACGGCCACGGCGTTGGCCGCCGAATTATCAGTCGAGGCCCGACCGCCGAGTTCCAAAATCAATTGCTGACGCTGTGCCGCGTCGAGAAATTTCTGATATCCAATCACACCGCCCACCGAACGCTCGGGATCACTGCTCAGCGCCGACCCGTATCTTCCGATCGGTTGCTCGGCGAAAAGAATTCCCACTCGCCCCAGCGCACCGCCGCGATCGGGACCGCGCGCGGCCGATGTGAAACGGTCGATTCCCCAGTATCCATCGATATAAACGAGGTCGCTGCTGTAAGATGGGGTCCACGACACTTCGCTGAAAAGCAGCACACCGGTTCCCACCGCCGACGATCCGTTCCCATAAGCCGACAATGCGCTGTCACCCGTCGGCGCGTGGCTTTCCAGCGCCTTGGAGCCCAGGACGCGAAAAGTCGTATTAAGAAGGCCGATGCTTTGCGTAGCGCTGAGGGCGGCATACGCGCCATCCCCGTGCGCGCCACTGCCGATGTCATATGCCGTGTCGAGATTCCAGGTGGTCTTTCCCAGATCCGCGTTGAAGAATAGACCGAGCAGGCCCGGGTCACCATGGTTGATTCCGTCGCCGCGATTGACCTGCCCCCAGGCGTATACCGCCGTCACCTGAAGGTTCGCACCGCCCGGCGGCAGAAAGTTATTGCGCGTGATGCCGACCGCATCCACGTCATCGTTGATAAAAATGCCATCCTGGTAGAGGAGCGGTTGGCGGCCGATGGAGAAGCCGATATCGAGTTGCTTGGTATTAAACGGATCGAGGTCGGGAAAAAGCTGGCCGAAGTCCCCTTCGAAAAAGAGCGTGGTGATGCGCGGGTTGATGGCGTCGACGCCGCCTTCGGTGCCTTCGGGACCGAAGTTGTATCCGCTGTAGCGGGCTTTTCCCGGCCGGGCGAATTCCCCGTCGTCCAGCGGCCGCACGCCGATCAAAATGCGCTCGGAGCCGGAGAGTTGCAGATTGCCATAAAGATCGAGGCGGTTGGCCCATTCGGTGCGGGGCTTGTTTTCGGCGGCGCGGCTTTCCTCGGCAGGGTTTTCGAATCCCTGGAGAACCGACTGAAACTGGCCGAACACGATGAACGTCGGGCTCCAGACCGCCCCGCCTGGTAATTCCAAGCCCGGCGAAATCTTCCCGGTGCCAAAAAACGGATTCCCAAGCTCGATGATGGGCGCGGGGCGAGGGGGAACATTGGCGGGATTGATGTCGGGAATGGCGTTGTCGATGATGCGGCTCCGGCTGGGCGCTGAGATAGGTCCCTCCGGCATCGCGGGATTGCTGGCGGGAAGAGTCGCCGGGAGCGTCGCGGGGCTAATCACATTAGGGTCGGGCGCTTTGTCATCCGCCAGCACCGTCCCCAAATCCAAAAACAAGACAGCGATACCGGCGAAAACTGATGCCGGAAATAAAACCTTTTTGAGGGACATGTTAAGAGGCTCTCTTTCAAAGGGCGCGGACCTTGCTAGCCGCCAAGGGTGCCGTCGCCGCGCCCGGCTTTTTTCGATAATCCCCTAGCCGCTCGACACAATCTGCGCTATTTCATCAGCACCATGTCGCGCTGCCAGACGATCTGATGCCCCGCAACAAGGCTCCGCGCGATCTGGCTTGGACTCAGGTTATAGTCAAAGCCCACGCCTCGCACGAAATTGAGGAGGTTTACCGGAATCATCGCGGCTTTGACTTCGACATGCACCGTATAGGGCGCATGTCCGGTGAGCTGCGCGCGGGTTACTTCGTACGTGCCGGTTCTCTGTCCAAGCGGCTCGATGCTCAATTTTTCCTTTCGGGCGGAAGTGGGGCGTCCCACCAGGACGTCTGCCTCGATTTCCGGCCGCAGGAACGGCAACGGCGAGGGAGAAAAATTGGTGGGAAGAATCTGTTCCTTCTCCCCGCCGCGATTCAAACGAACCAAAAAACGTCCCTGAAGACTTAGCAGTTCGTCATCCAGCGGCAACTCGCGATTGTTCACGTAATTCGAACCCAAATCGCGCAGGTCGCCGTTGGGATCCAGGTCGCCGGATTCCTTAATCACTTTCCCGTCGGCGTCCTTAACAACCACGTGCAGCCAGACCAATCGCTCGGCATCGAATCCGGTCGGCACGTTGTGACCATCGGTGCCGCTCTTCAACTGCACGGTGAACTTGATCCCATCGGGGCTGGCGTTGACAACCGAAATGTCTCCCAATTTGTATCCATTGCGTAAAAGCTTGAGCCGATCCTGCTTAATTTCATCGAGAAGCTTTAAGTTGTCATCGACGATTTTCCGCCCGTCGCGGCGGTCGTC
>DASRRM010000252.1:0-12929 GCA_035695715.1 Tepidisphaeraceae bacterium | reverse complement strand
GCCGTCGTGATTCCCATGGCTTGAGTCGGACTTCCAAATGTCGCATGCCGGATCCTCCGGCCGGGCGTCATGCCCGAACCAGAGGATTTATAGGCGCGCGTGTCTTCAGCATTCGGAAAAACTTAGTCGTACTTACTTAGTTCTTCGATCTCGCTCATCCGGCTCAATGCCGATACTCCATCGTCGGTGATCTTGGTAAAAGAAAGGTCCAAAGACGTTACTTTTGTACTGAGCAGCGATTCGAGGCCCGCGTTCGTCATCTGTTCCGGAGCCATTAGCACCGTTAAATTTGGAAGCTTTGCTATCTCCCGAATTGCAGCGTCTGTGCAAGCCGTTCCGGAGAGATTCAAGAGCCGCAGTTCTTTCATCGCAGCAATCTGATTGATATTGGTATCATGAACTCGCGTGTATGCCAGAGAAAGTGAACGAAGGTTTTTCAACATGCAAATGGGCGGCATTGCGTTATCGGTAATGTGTGTGGATGATACGTCCAGATCGATTAGGTCCGGAAAGCTTCGTAGCAAAGTCATGCTTTGGTCAGATACGCCTGAATGTGAAACATCAATTAGTCGGAGCTTTTTGAGCGGGATCAGGTTTGCGAATCCGTCATCGTCAATATGCCGGCCCTTGATACGAACGCTTGTCAGAGACAGAAACACTTTCAACTCAGCGATATCCTTGTCTCGTAAATTCCATCCTGCAAGACTAATGTCCTGTAATTCTGCAAGAGCGGCCAAGGAGCCTAATCCATTTGCCTGCGCATTCTCCACGTTGTCGGTTTGAAGCGACAAGGAACGTAGTGAGTGCATGTTCCGGAGAAAGGCAATCCCTTCGCCGGAAATCGCTGGCGTTGCGAATATCTCCAGTCGAGATATCCCCCGCAATTCGGAAATGGTCTTAAGGTTTGAGTCGGTGAGAGATGAATTGCAGGTGAGGGAGAGTTCATTCAGCCCCTTTAGCTGACCCAAAGATGAATATCCTGCGCTATCAAGACGCGTTCCTGAAAGATCGCATTTTCGGAGCTTTTGAAGTCGGGACAAAAACTTTATTCCGTCGGCCGTGACGTAGGGAGAGGGCAACGACAATTCCTCAAGGTTGTCGAATTTACCAACTGTGACTAACGCCCGGTCCGTGATGTTTGTCGGAAGAGAGAGCTGACGAAGTGCCTTGAGTTTGCCAAGTGGTTCGATACCCTTGTCGCCGATCTTGGTGGCCGTAAGATCGATAGTTTGCAGCGCCGATAGTTGAGAAATCGTTCCCATTCCCTCGTCGGTTACTTGGGTTCTCGATAAACTGATCCCTGTTACATTCGTCAATCGAAACAGGGATTTCAAATCGGCATCTGTCGCACCCGTGCCGGAAAGGTCCACAAAGCGAGACGACGGGCTTACGGAATTATTATCTATGTAGATTCTTGCCCCAATAGTGAGAATGTCGTCTTTGTCAGACTTCCGATCCTGCGCAGCGGCGAGACTCACAACGCCAAGAAAGATCGTAACAACCGACAATGGGATTGAAGGACGACTACGCTCGTCGAGGGCCGGCATCGTTATTCTCCGAAGACAACTCAAACGTCGGCACGCAAGTAAAGCCCAGAGAAATTCGAAAGTGCATTGATGGATCAGCCGTTTCATATGTCGTCAGCCTGGGGGAACCTCGCTTATTGAGAAAACTGGATTCAAAATAGCTATTGGGCTCACCTTTCCGTGTCCGCATTTTCGGCTCATTTTGTACGCATTTTCGTCTTCAGGGCTTCTCGGATATCTAATTGGTCATCGTTGGTGTAATCGAACGGAGTGTGCTCGGACTCGTCCTGAATATTCGGGTCTGCGCCCGCGGCAACCAAGGCACGAACAGTTTCGATGTCCCCATTTTGAACTGCAAAGTGCAAGGCCGTTGAACGACGCCGGGTCGTCTGGGCGTTTATCTGCAGATTATTCTTACTGAGTAACGCTACAACTTTGCCGTAACCATGCGATGCGGCAGTCATCAGCGGCTTCATATTGCTGTCGAGATTGATATTTGCCCCTTTATCAACCAGCGCCTGAACCGCCGCGACATCACCGCGCTCTGCTGCAAGATATATCGCCGATCGACTGTAAGCATCGACGGAGTCAGGATCAGCGCCTTTATCGAGAAATAGCTTTAGAGCTTCGACGTTGCCGTTGCGAGCGGCTGCGCAGAGCGGATGGGTGCTCGAAGAATTAAGGTTTGCACCCCACTTAATCAATCGCTCCAACCGCTGATTATCCTTTGTCTCCACAGCGTCGAGCATCATGGAATCGAGCTCCGACGCAGGCTCGGAAGCGGGATGAGCGTTGCCTGATCGAAGTACTTGATAAATCTCAATCTCGTCATCGCGAACGTAATCGATCGGCTCGAGGTTAAAAACGCCTTGTTTTCCGCGATCGGCCCCGGCAGTTACCAACGTCCGCACCACGTCGAGATGTCCGTAAATCACCGCAAAATAGAGGGCGGTTTCCCCGTGCTCGGTTTGCGTATCGACATGCGCCTTATTTTCTACTAACAGGGCAACCAGCTTGTTTGACCCATTACACGCTGCCAACATAAGGGGCGTGAGCCGCTTCCCGAGATTCGGATCCGCGCCCTTTTGCAAAAGAACTTTGGCCGCCTCCAAGTCTTCCTGGTCTATCGCGCTGAACAGCGCAGACCGGCCAAGACGATCGACCGAGTTTGGGTCCGCACCGTTTTCCAGCAGGAATTTCGTGATTCTCAGATTTTGCTTGGTAACGGCGATACAGAGGGGCGGCGCGGTTATCGAATTGGCACTGACACCCGATTTGATAAGCGCAGTCACGGCATCATAATCGTCTGCCGTTACGGCCTTCATCAATGTATCCTCGGATTGAGGCGTCTTGTCGACAACAGGTCCCGCTTTGCAAAACGGCGCGGCAAAATGGATGACGAGCAGCAATAATGCTACCAGCGTGCGACCAAGATAATTGATGTATTTCCCTGGCATTGTGTAGTCTTCCTTGCCGAGTCTTCGTCAATCCGGCCAAAAACGCCAAGCGGGACGGCAAACGCAAAGTGGGGCGAGCGGGACGGGGGACGGGTCCGGTTTTCGCGTTTTCATCCCTTTCTCCGCCGGCGCTCTCACCAACGGCCCGTGTTCAGAAGCGATCGCACCTTCGCCCGCCATCGCTCTGGACCGGGAGCGCCGGGGCGAGCAGTTTTTAGCGATTGCGGACCGGCATGGCCCTATGCTCACGACGCCGTCGGCGGTTGTCAACGGCGGCGGGCGGGCGCGGCGGCGATGGGACATCGATGGGACAATTTTTGTCCCAAAAATGTCCCGAATGTCCCATCGATTTGGCGGGCGGGTTTTTGGCGAATTGGCGTAAGAATTTGGGCGGCAATGGGTTGGAGCCTTTGAAAAGATTTGCATGTCCCATTTTTAGTGAAAAATCGCGAAAAATGGGACATGTTGGGACAGGGGCTATGGTGCGCACCATTTTGGGGCGCCAAATGATGCGCGATGGTGCGCGGAGCAACAGGCCGCGCTGGAAGAGCTTCGATATTGCCGAAGGTCATTTCCGAAATCCGGCGTTTGCGATTAACATGCCTGGAACGGGACCAGAACTGCATGCCTGCAGGCTGTCTCGAGCTTCAACCGGCTTTCAGCTTTGACCAATCATGCAGCAAGACGCTTCCCTGCAATCCGTGCCGCGACCGCTTGATGCCCGGGTGCGATTTCGCGCGTGGATCGAGCCGCGGGTGCGCTTTTGGTGGCTGCTGGCGATCGTGCTTTGCATCATCGGCGTGGGGTTCATGATCAACGGCATCCATACCCGCTATCACGAAGCGTGGCTGATTCGCGATGGGCTTCACATTGAATCCACCGTGATGGTCGCCGACGGCGAGCCAGTCAAGGGCCGGCCGGAAAAGCCGGGCGGCGTGGTGCAGATTCAGTTTCCGTGGAACGGGGCCGACTATCAGCCGCAGGCGCGCGTGTTGGAGGGGCGAAAGGAGTGGGTGACGACCGGGTCGCCTCTCTGGATCCACGTCAATCCTAAAGATCCGGAAGACTGGACCTGGCTCAATGAGCCGTTGCCGGCGGTGACGCGCATGATCGGCGCGTTCGTGGTGATTCCGATTGCGCTGCTGACCTGGCTCTGGACGATTTTCATGCAGCGCAAGACGCTGCGTGTATGGCGCGAGGGAACATTGGCCGAGGCGCTGATCGTCGAATCGAGACACATTGCCGTCGCCCCGCGCTGCCGGGCGGCACAGGTGACGCCGGCGGATGAAGCAGACCAGCGGGTTTTCACGGTGTATCTGCCGCCATCGCTGGCCGGGCTTCGGCCGGGTGATGCGTTGATGATCATTCGCCCGCCCGGCAGTTCCTTAAAGGCCGTGGCGGCGGCGTGGTTTGATTAACCGCGGAAAACGCCTCCACGCCGGGTCAAGCGGCGCGTAAAACCGTGGATGACACAAATCTCGCGGACGCCGCGCCGGCCCGGATTCCAGGGTTTCGCGGATTTCCGTCTGCGCAGTGGATTCCCGCGTCGTTACCGAATAAAACTCTAACATGGCGCGAGACCGCATTGTTGGCCCCGGGTCGGCTGGTGAGGAGGAGGAGCAGTACAACTATGCGCTGCGCCCGGAGAGATTCGCGCAGTATATCGGGCAGGAATCGCTCATTCGGAAATTGAAGATCGCGGTTGACGCGGCTCGCGGGCGGAAGGAGCCGGTCGATCATATTTTGCTGCATGGCCCGCCGGGGCTGGGAAAGACGACGCTGGCGCATGTGGTGGCCAACGAAGTGGGGGCGAAGGTTCACGCCAGCAACGGCCCGGCGCTTACCAAGCCCGCCGACCTGGTCGGCGTGCTGACCAAGCTCAATCGCGGGGATGTTTTGTTCATCGACGAGATCCATCGCCTGTCGGCGGTCGTGGAAGAATACCTTTACCCGGCAATGGAGGATTTCAAGGTCGATGTGACGCTGGATCAGGGCGCGCACGCGCGGGTGATGACCATTCCATTGCAGCCATTCACGCTCATTGGCGCGACAACCCGCATCGGCCTGTTGACCGGCCCGATGCGCGGGCGGTTTGGCATTTCCGAGCATATCGAATTTTACAAACCCGAAGCCCTGCACGAGATTTTGAAGGCCAACGCGAAATTGCTGAAACTCGCGGCGGCGGAGGATGCGCTGTGGGAGTTGTCGCGGCGAAGCCGGGGCACGCCGCGCGTGGCGAATCGGCTGCTTCGCCGCACGCGCGATTTCGCCGCGGTGGAAGGGGATGGGAAGATCACGCTGGCGATCACGCGCTCGGCGTTGGAATTGGCCGAGATCGACGCCAAGGGCCTCGATGAGCAGGATCGCTCTTATCTTCGCACGCTGATCGAGGTGTACGAAGGCGGGCCTGCGGGCGTGGAGGCGATAGCCGCCACGATGGGCGAGGAGCGCGACACGCTGGAGGATGTGATCGAGCCCTATTTATTGCAGAACGGCTTCGTGATGCGCACGCGGCAGGGCCGCCGGGCGACGAAACCGGCGTATGAGCATCTGGGGTTGAAGTTTGAGCCGAAGCAGGGAGAAGAGGAAGGGTTGTTTGAATGAGCGGACGGCGTGTGAACGAGCGCAAAGGATTGTCCACGAATTGACACGAATGAAATGCAATTCGGATTGGATGCCGAAATCTGACAACTGCTTCTCATCCGACTTTTTGTTTTTTATTCGTGTCAATTCGTGTCCATTCGTGGATCGCCTTCTTCTCCGGTTTCTATCGAGGAACACCGATTATGCAATTCACCAAGCGCCGGCTGATCATCGTCGCCTTATTCCTCCTGGCGTTTATCATCCTCAATGCCATTCCCAGCAAGTTGAAGCAGCAGACGGTTGATGAAAACGCCCAGGTGGCCAACGGCCCGTGCACCGAGCAACACTTCGGCTTTCCGTTTCCGCTCTATTCCAAATTCGGCGGCGGGGGATTCATCAGCCCCATGACGCTGCTGGCCACCGAAGCCACGCCGGTCTTTTCTGAAGTGCATATCGTTGGGCTGATCATGGATATCGTGCTGTTCCTGGCCTGCGTATTCCTGCTGCTTTGGATACGAATGCCGGGATTAATGGGGGAAGGGCAGGAGAACATCGCCATCGTGCGCGATGCGGATCGGGAAGAGCAAGAGTCGGATAATGTATGATCGGGAATGGAGGCATCAGTGGCCAAGCGATACACGGTGTGCGATGGGAAGTTGGTTGATTACTTGGAAGGAGCGAAGGAGGGCGGCTACGTCGTGACGTCGCCAATGGAACCGGCGTTGGTTACCGAAGGCGAAACAATATCCGAGGCATTTTTCATGGCCCGCGATGCACTCAAAACGATCGCCCAATCACGGGTCAAAATGCAGAAACAATGGCGGCAATTCCCCAAGACGCGTTCGCAATGACGAGCCAAGGGCTATGATTGTCCATGAACTCCACCTACCTCTCTGAGAAATTCTCCGCCGGCCTTCCCTACCACAAATACATCCTCACCGGCACAGAAGAACAGCAGCGCCGTTGGAGGCAGGTATATGACCTGGCCGCACTCACCGATGCGCAGAAGCAACTCGCCGGCGGATTTGTCCGCGAGATGAAGGTGCTGATTGTCAGCGGCATCTGGTGCGGCGATTGCGTTCAGCAATGCCCGCTGCAGCAGCGCATTGCCGAGGCCAATCCTGGGAAAATCGATCTGCGCCTCGTCGACCGCGATCAGAATCGCGATTTGATCGAGCAACTTCGCATCAACGCCGGCGATCGGGTGCCGGTCACCATTTTCATGGCTGAGGATTTCGAGCCGTGCGGCGTGTTTGGGGATCGCACTATCAACCGCTATCGCGCCCTGGCGAAAAAACAGCTCGGCCCGTCCTGCCCGCTCGGAGTCATCCCGCCGGACCAAAACGAATTGGCCGCCACGCTGAGCGATTGGATGGACGAATTCGAGCGCATCCAACTGATGCTGCGATTAAGCTCCCGGCTGCGAAGCAAGCATGCGGATTAACATCGGGCAATGCCGTCGCGCCGATGCGCCATCAACATAAAGCGGCCTCTGACCGGCCCATCATGTTTCTTCCCAATCTCCGCTGAACACTTGCGTGGCCGGGCCGGTCATGTAGACGTTGTTGTCGGCCTCCCGCCATTCGAGTTGTAAATCGCCGCCGGGGAGGTGAGCGAGGATTTTGCGGTCGGTGCGGCCCGTGAGGACGCCGGCCACGCAGACGGCGCATGCGCCGGTGCCGCAGGCCAGGGTGATGCCGCTGCCGCGCTCCCAGGTGCGCATGGTGACCTCACTGCGCGAATGAGCCTGCACGAAATGGACGTTGATCCGCCTGGGGAAGATCGGCTGTCGCTCGAGAAATGGGCCGATGCGTTCGAGGTCAAGGTCTGAAAGCCGGGTGCAATAGCTCACCAAATGCGGATTGCCCACCGAAACGCAGGTCATCTTCCGGTCGCTCCCCGCGATATCGAGGATGTGATCGCGCGCTCGCTCGTCGAGGGGAATGTATTTGCCCATTGGAAAGTCAATCACTTGTTCCGAGCCGATTGACCGTGGGAAATCCACCGGGATTTTCGCCAGTTCCAAAATCGGCTCGCCCATGTTCACCGTCACCTGCAGCACTTTGGTATCCGCGCCCACTTCCAGCGCCAGCGACAGCACGCCGCGGCCGGTTTCAACCGTCATGGGATTATTCCGCGTCAGGCCGTGGTCGAAGGCATATTTGGCGACGCAGCGCACGCCATTCCCGCACATCTCCGCTTCCGATCCGTCGGCGTTGAACATGCGCATGCGCACATCGGCTTTCTCGCTGGGAAGGATGAGGATCAAGCCATCGCTGCCGATGCCGAAATGGCGGTCGGAAACTTTTTTCGCGATCTCGGCCGGGTTGGCGACAGCTTCGGTGAAGCCGTTGACGTAGACGTAGTCGTTCCCGATGCCGTGCATTTTCGTGAAGCGCATGGTGTAACAATAGCAGGGCAAACGCTACGAATAAAATCGCGGTGGTTGAATGATGTAGGGCGGGCATTGCCCGCCGTCACGTCGTTCGGTAAGCGACATAACCGGCGGGCATTGCCCGCCCCACATTGGACGCAACCGAAAATTTCTACGCCATCCACCGGGCAAAGTCCGATAACAGATCAAACGGCTGTTGTGAGCCTGTCGAAGCGGCCGGCTTGGCCCGGCCCGGAAAGCCTGCGCGCATGATTCATTCGCTCGACACTGCCCTTCCCGCAGACAGGACCGAAACCGCCGCCATTCGCGCCGCGGCGATGAACTTCTCGGCCAATCTCAGGACGCTGCGCAATACCCAGCCGGCCGTGGCCGAACTGGTCACCACATTGCCGCCGGACATGGAATGGGTCTTTGGGCGCGATGGCGCGCTGACAGCCCTGGACGCGCAAGGAAAATGGTGGGCCGGCTGTTCGCTTCCCAAACGTGCGGCACAATTCATGCTGAAGAAGGCAAATCTGGACGGGGCGGTCCTTTGCTTTCTCTATCCGGTTCATGCGGCACAGATTCGCGTGACCCTCGATCGCGCCAAGCCGGGACAGGCGCTGCTCCTGCTGACGCCCAGCGAGAAAACGCTGGCCATGCTGCTGGCGTGCGAGCAATTCGCGGCGGAGATCGACGCTCATCGGCTTTATTTTGCCGCCGGGCAGGGGTGGGAAAGCCAACTCGATGAGTTGCTGGAACAAATGCCGGGGCTTTCCACGCCGACGCAGTTTATCCGCCCGATTCTGGCGGATTCCACTCTGGCCGATGAGATGATTGCCCCGGCCCAGAAGATTTTCGCTGATCATTCCACTCGTCGCGGACAGCGCGCGGCTGAGCTGACGGCAAACTGGAAATCAACCGGCCTGCGCCGCGTTTGTGTCGTTGCCCCGCAATTGTTTCGGCTTTGGGATGATGCCGGAACTGCCCTGGCAGAGGCGATGGCGTCATGCACGCAGAATATCGAAATTTCCCGCTTTAACCCCGATGACCCGGCCAGCGCATCGTCGCTGGCGCTTACATCAGCCGCGACGGCGTGCGATGCGATTGTGACGCCGAACATCGGCCGGGGCGATCTGCCCGATTTGTTGCCCGAAGCAATGCCCTGGGCGACGTGGCTGACCACGCCGCGAATTCCTTCGGCGCACAAAGCCGGCCCGCGCGACACGCTGCTCTTGGCCGACCGGGAATGGAAAATCCCGGCGATGGAAAAGGGGTGGGATGCGAATCGCATTTTACTGGCGGGATGGCCGCCCGGCTCGTACAACGCGCATGCCGCTGGCGCGGCGGCGGGCGTCTACGAGATTCCGCCGGCACCCCACCTGGCGCTGATATTCAACACCCAGCCGCTGGAAGCGCCGCCGCACGTGATCGAATATTCGAGCCATCGGCTGCTGTGGGAATCGATCGAGCGCGAGCTCGTTGACGATCCTTTCGCCATGGACGGTTCGGCCGACGAATACCTGAGCGCCAGAATGCAGCGCGCCCATGTTTCCGACGAGGGATTCGACCGCGCCGCCTTTCTCGATGGCGTGATTTTGCATGCCTGGCAACAGGGTTTGGCTCGCGCACTGCTTGGCGAAAAGTTTCCGCTGAAGCTGTTCGGCGAAGGATGGAATGCGCTGGAGGAGTTCGCCCGATTCGCCAACGGCCCAGTGAAAAGCCGCTCGGAATTGGTCGACATTGTCACATCCGCCACCGCGCTGGTTCACGCCTGGCCGATGCCGCACATGCATCCGATTGACGCAACCGGCAAGCCGGTCGTCCGCGCCAACAGGCGGCGTGAGGCATTCATTCGCGATGCGAAGCTGGCGCTGCATGGCCGCCTCGAGCCGCGGCGGGGCGGGCCGGATGTTTTATCAGCCGCCGTTGTGCTACGGGCGCTGGCGGTGCAAGCGTGACGCATTTCGATGACGGGTGTCCAATCTTCTCGCGGTGAGAAGAATTCAGTAGGGCGGGCATTGCCCGCCGAATGCGTAGTTCGCGAAGGGACGTCGTGGCGGGCAGTGCCCGCCCTACATTGGATTGCGGGGATGCGTGAGCCAAGCCTCTGCGGCTTTGCGCTCATCCGCGCCGGGCCTGGATCATCGGCCGGCATAGGCTTAGCAGCATTCCGATCAGCAGCATCACCATCGCCGGGACAAAAGCCGGGGGAAGCGGCACGGCGGTGCTGGAACTTTTCGATGCTGTTTCGGCGCCATAATGGGTGGTGAACGCCTGATAGGCGAATTTTCCGCTGGAGGCGTTGAGGAGTTGCAGCGGGGCGGTGAAGGTGAGGGTGTCGCCGGTGACGGTGAACGGAACGCTGCCGCGAACGCTGCCCCAGCCGCCGGCCGCTTTATCATTGCTCGCGGGGAAGGCGTTGCGAACCGGGATGTTGTTGTTGAAGCGAATTTCAGTGCCGCTGACGATGGTCGTCAGATTATTAAATGCCAGCGGATTGGAGCCGGTGGGATTGGCGGCGATTTGGATGGAGAATGCGTCGGCGGGACGATTGCCGGCGTCGACGGTGTAAAAATCGGGCGGGTGGGAGAAATCAATGGTGAAGGTGGCGCTCCCGGCGGTCTGGTTGACGTTCACCGAAGCATCCAGGGGCGCCAGCCCGCCTCGCGAAATCGCGGCCGAGAAAAAAACCACCGACAAGACAGCCGCGAGGGAAAAGTGCGTTGGACGGGACATGGTTGACGTACTCCACTTTGCGAGCCTGGCGGCGGGCGGTTAAATATCCGCCATGGCAACTCCAACCGCCTCTTTCTCTTCGACATCCGCGCGGAAAATCCTTCAGGAACTCTGCTCGGTTCCCACCGCGCCGTTCGCCGAAAACCGCGTCGCCGGTCACGTCGAGGTGTTTGTAAAAAAACGCCGTCGGCTGCACTTATCGCGAGATAAATTCGGGAATTTGCTGATCGAATTGGCCGGCAAAAAGCCGTCGGCGTCCGATAAGAAATCGCCGCGATGGGTCTTCACCGCACACATGGATCATCCCGGCTTCGTGGCCGACCAGATGCTCGATGCCCATACCCTTGCCGCCCATTTTTATGGGGGCGTGGAGGCAAAATACTTCCCCGGCGAGCGGATAAAATTTTTTAATTCGGACGTTGCCGTGCGCGCGACGGTGACCGGTTATCGGACCGATGCCGACGGCCGGCCCACCCGCGCCACGCTTCGCGTCGCTCATCCAGTGGAAAGCGGCGCGCCCGGCATGTGGGATCAGGGCGAGGGTCGCTTCGCCGGGAAACGCTTCCTCTGCCGCGTCTGCGACGACCTTGCCGGCGCGGCCGCCGCCCTGGCGATGCTCGATCAGCTTACGAAAAAGCCGCCGAAGTCTGATGTGGCGGTGTTGCTGACGCGCGGCGAAGAGGAAGGATTCATCGGGGCGATTGCCGCGTCGCTGCGGCCCGCGCTTTTGCGCAAGAGCGACCGGGTGATCGCGATCGAATGCTCCGCCGCCCAGACTTTCGCGCCGCAAGGCAACGGCGCGATCATTCGCGTCGGCGACCGCACCAGCGTTTTCAATTCCTCCCTCAGCTATTTTCTAACCCAAACCGCAACCGATCTGGCCAAGAGGGACAAGCACTTCAAATTCCAGCGCGCCCTGATGCCCGGCGGCACCTGCGAGGCAACCGTCTACGACATTTACGGATTCACCGCCGCCTCGATCTGCGTCGCCTTGGGAAACTACCACAACATGGACAAGCAAAAGAAGAAAATCGCGCCGGAGTTTATCGACACCGGGGATTGGGAGAGCATGGTGAAGCTATTTGTGGAATTGGCGCGGCGCGGGCATGAATATGAGCCGGGGCATGGGGCGCTGAAGAAGCGGCTGGAGAAACGGTTCGAGAAATTCAAAGACCTTCTGTGATGTTGAACGAGCGATTACCCATGCTGCAAGCAGCATGGGCTTATTTTTCCCGAGGCGCTGCAGTCATGCCGGATCATAACCCTTTCCGCCGAAGGGGTGGCATCTTCCGATGCGTTTGATCGCCTTCCATGCCCCGCGCCATGGGCCGTATTTTTCGATGGCGTCGATCGCATACTGGCTGCACGTGGGCGTAAACCGGCAATGCCCGCCGAGGAACTGGCCCAGCGTGGCGCGGTAGAGCAGCACGAGATGGATGAAGAGCCAGCGCATGGTTTGTCACGCCTTGGGCGCCGAATCGTCGGCCGGTTTGGGCGCAGGCGGCTTTTCATCGCGGGGGCGCCGTTCCCAGGCGCTGTGAACCTTCGCCACGGCCGCGCGAAGAATGCCCTGATACTCCGCCAGCGTCATCGGCACATGCGGGCGAAGGACGATCACCAGATCATAGGCGCCCGGCATGTCATGCTGCATCGCGCGAAATGACTCGCGCAGCAGGCGTTTGATCCGGTTTCGGCGCGGTGCCGTTCCCACCCGCCGCGAGACGCTCAGCCCAAGCCGGCAATGCTGCAGGCGGTTGGGCAGCGCATAGATCACCAGCGGCCCGCGCGTATCGCGCACGCGCGCATCGTAAACCGCCTTGAATCGCAAAGGCGACGACAGGCGGTGCGTGCGGGGATAAGTGAGGGGTCTGGCAGTCATCTGGACAAAATCGCGGGACAATTCGTCACCCGTATCATGGGCGTCTCGCCCATGAGCAATGGCACTCGATTCCGATCGGTGTACCGCGAAGCATGGGCGAGACGCCCATGATACGACAAGGCAAGGCCGGTGAAAGTGTGGCGCGCACCAAACAAAAAAGACGGCTCAAAATGAGCCGTCTTCTTGGTGTCAATACTGCCGTCCGCAGGAGCGGCAAGGCAATTCCGGCGCGACTTGCGAATCGCGCCGCGTGCCTGTTTTAATGTTCGGAACAATCACCGCGCAAACTTGAACATCTCTCCGCGCCAATTTTGCGCCGTCAACGCGGCGCCAACAGATAAGGCGGTGGCACCGCGCAAACACTCCACCCT
>DASRRM010000251.1:0-14374 GCA_035695715.1 Tepidisphaeraceae bacterium | reverse complement strand
GCGGCTGAAATTCTTGTGGTTGTCCAAACCTGCTTGCGTTATCCTCGACTCTGTTCTCATGGCTGTCTCCTTGTTAAAGGTTCACTACAGGACATTGTAATGTCCGGCAGGGGGACAGCCTTTCATGTGATTACATTGAGCGACCGATTGCCAAAAAAGACGGTCACACCCGACCGCGAGGGTGTAGCGCTTCCTGGTGGCGAACGGCTTGCCACGTTGGTGGAGCGGACATTCTTGTCCGCTTCGAATGGTCCTTTGCAGGCTACTATGCCGGCTCATCGCTGCGCCCACCGATCGTGGGGAATGTCAACCGCTTACTTCGGGAGTACCTTCGTGCGCGGCTCCTTTTGCGCAACTGATTAAAGAGAAAGAGAAAAATCTTTGCGGGCGAAGGCGCGTATAAGTCGAACCACACGAAGGCCTGCCCGCCAACCGGCCAAAGGCGAAAGCTCACCTAAACAGCCAGCGTGTTGCGAAGATGCATTTCCTGCTCGCTGGTGTAATCCGACGCAGCAGCAGTTTCGGCGGCCTCTTTTTCGTTGACGCTCGCGGCGGCTTTCACGTGCGCTTCCCAGAATGCCTCAAACGCCAGGGCTGGTGCGAAGCGGGCCATGCGGGTTGGAGCGGTGCGCGACATGCGCAGGCGGCGCGGGGCATCATCGAGAAGCTCCTGCATGGCATGGCTCCATTGGCCCGAGTCGGTGCCGCTTAATACCAGGCCGCTCAGGCCGTCGTCCACGACTTCGTGCGGGCCGCCGTCGCCGCTGACCAGCACCGGCAGGCCCGATGCCTGCGCTTCCATGACAGCCTGCCCCAGCGTATCGGTGCGCGAGGGAAAGGCGAGCAAATCGCTGCTGGCGTAAAGCACGCGCAGGGCGGCGTCTTCCTGAAAGCCAAGGAAATGCACCGGAAACCCGGCCAGCGCCTTACGCATCTGCGGCAGATAGGGACCGTCGCCGGCGATGACCAGCGCCACATCGCGCCGAACCATGCACAGTTTCTTAAACGCCTCGGCCAGCATCGGCAGATTCTTTTCGACGCTCACCCGGCCGACATATAGCACGCGGTGCGGCTCGTTCACGCCAAGATTATGCCAATGATCCGCATCGCGATGCGTTGGACTGAAATTCTCCCCATCCACCGACGGCGGCATCAGCAGCAGCTTTGCGCTGTCGATGCCAAGACCCTCCAGCGTCTTGAGAGACGACCGGCTCCGCGCGAAAACCGCCGACGCCTGGGCGTAAAACCAGGCCATGTAGCCGGCCGTGGCGCTGGTCAGGCGGTAATCGCCGGTCAATCGCTCGACGTACTGCGCGAAATCGGTGTGAAACGTGGCGATGACCGGCACGCGCAGCATCTTCGCCACCAGCAGGCCGCATAGGCCCATCGGGCCGGGCGTGCTGATATGGACGGCGTCAAACTGCTGGCGATCGGCCCATTCCAAAACTTCCAGCGCGGGCGGAAGATTCAGCGACAGCCCCTGATAAAACGGCATCGGCAATGTCAGCAGCGGCGCGAAATTCTTCCGCGATGGAACTTCGCGTGCTGTCGCCGCCGAGCAGGTATGAATCGTCAGGTGAGCTTCTTTCAGATGCGCCTCGGCGGCCATCGTCGATAGAAACCGCCCCACGCCGTTCACTTCATCGAGCGTATCGGTGAAGACCGCCACGCGCATCGGCCGCTGGCGTTTGTGCCCGGTGACGCGGCTGAGCACATGCCGCTCGCGATTTTGATGGAACAGCGCGAAATAATAAGGGGCCATGACGAATTGATGCGCCGCCACCGCCGAGATCGCGTTGAACGCCGAGGCGATTTCCCCATTTTCCACGGCATGTGCCACGAATCCCCGAATTCCCTCAGCCACGTCGCGATTCACCGCCGACACAAGGTCGAACATCGCCGAATGCTCGGCCAGCGGTGCTTTGCCCGCCTTCAGCGCCTCGCGCAACACCGGCACCTCCCTTAGCCGATTACGGATCGACTTTTCCACCACATCCGCGAGCAAGCCGGTGCCAGCCTCGGCGAATTTGCGGCGCGTGACGAGGCGGCCCACCTTCCGCCTCATTCCCGCCGCCCAGCCTTTTGCCAGGGCGACGGCCACTTTCCGCCGCGGCTGGCGCTCGCCGGTGAGAAACCCAAGCATGGTTGCCGGCACCGAATTAGGCGATGAAAGCTGCCGGGCGTAATAGCGAATGCCGACGCCAAAGAAATTATGCGCCAGCTTCATGCTCGACCCGGCTTCGCCGCCCGGCTTGCAGCGCGCCTCGCGGATGCATTGCAGAATGGCCGGAACGCTGGTCGCTTCCGGCGGAAATTCCGTCCAGGTGCGGCCGACGTTGAATAGCCCGTGATCGTCGCTCCCGCCGGTGCGGGCTTTGATCCAAGTCTCCGGCCAGCGCGGGGCGATGCCATGGCGGCGCGAAAGCATTTCAATCCGCTCCGCCGTCAATTCGTCGACGAACGGCTCGAGCGCTTCGCGATGCAGGGCGCTATGAGCGCCGTTGAGACATTCAAACCCCTTGAACAAGAGTGCCAGGCGTTCGAGGTGCCAGCGCTCCAGCACATCGTTCTGCCGATAAACAGGATGCGCCACCGAATGGGCCAGTTGCTTTTCTTCGACGTACGCGGCCACTTCATAAATGTCATCCGCCACTGCCTGCATGGCATCGTGGTCGGCCTGGGTCAATCCCCAGACCAGCAGGTGAATCTTGCAGCGGTCTTCGGGGAAATAGCAGGTGACTTCCTCGCCAACGAGCACGTCCGCGCGATTCAGCAATGGAACCACGCCGGCAATCGAATCGTGATCGGTAATGGTGACGAACCTCATCCCGCGGCGCTTGGCCTGCTCGTAAACTTCGATCGGCTCGCTGTAGCTTTCGGGGCAGTTGATGGCGTTGAGCAATGCCTCGTCGGCTTCGTTGCTGGCCATGCTGTGACAATGCAGATCGGCTCGAACGCAGGGGTGTGTGGGAGCAGGCATGACGGCTTCCTCCGTACGATGCATCGCGCTTCCCCAACGCCGTGCAAACGGCACGGCTCATGTCGCGGCTCATCCTTGTTGCCGCGAGAGGCTTTTTAATCGCCTGCGGTCCGCGTGACACATCGCCGCTGATATATTCGGCCATGCGCATCTGCAATGGATTTGTGAATCATTAATTGTATGCGCAGACGCTACCCATGGCGGGCAGGTTGGGTTGGGTAGTCCGATGGGTTGTATAAATCGCCTGATTTGCCAGCCGCTGGCCGACCGCGCCGCCAAGTCGGCAATCTTTGCTTGTTTCGCCATGTCGATGAACATTTCGGCTGCGGTTTTCGTCAAATGTTTGCTGACCCTTTGCGCGATCTTCGTGTGGTAGCACGGGACAATCGCATCAAGGTCCGCCCTGCCGCAACCGCCGAAGCCGATGCGCCATCATAAAACCTTCCGCAGTTTTGCTGGCGTCACGTTGCCGTGCTGGTTGATGAACGCGAGCGTTTGCCCGCGGTCGGATTGTTGCCGGCTGACGGCGGTAATCACGTGGTCGGCGGTGTCATAGATTGAAATCTTTCCGCTCTCGTCAATCGCCAGCCGGCGGGTTTGGGGGCGATGTGCCCGGAGCGGGCGGATTCGTATTTCGGCGGACATTTCTTCAC
Organism: Tepidisphaeraceae bacterium; assembly: GCA_035695715.1. GTDB lineage: Bacteria > Planctomycetota > Phycisphaerae > Tepidisphaerales > Tepidisphaeraceae > RYN-428. Next base: position 10,741 of record DASRRM010000251.1, on the reverse strand, counting down.
ACGCCTTCGGCCAATTTCTTCAGGGTTTCATCGCGAAGGTTGCTGGAGACAATCGTTTTCGCCACGTCTTTTGCAAAACTGAGTTGTTGCGCTTTCGCGAGCCGCGATGCGCAGTCGCTGGCCGTCTCGTCGCGAAAACTTGAGTTGAACATATGGGCCAGCGCCTCCAAAGTAATGTCGCCTGCGCCCAATCCCGCCGAGTCAACGGCAACAGTTTTGAGCGCACTATCGCGATCGTTGGAATTCGTGATCTGCATCGCCGCTTCCAGGCGCGGCCTCAAATCCGCCTTTTTTGGCGGATCGTTTTTTTTGCACCCGCACACGCTCATCACGAATAGTATCGCGAACGTTCCGATGAATGGCCGCATGATGGATTCCTCGAATCTGATGTAAGGTCGACGACGCAAGAAAGTTTAACACTTCGGAGCGATTTGTTCTATAAAGCCTGAGCCATTACCGGTGGAAAAAGACATGCGCGACGCCTGGTTCCGGCATCATTGATGGTTGTTGGCCCCGCGTGCGGCTTATTGGGAACTCGTCTGAGTGGCGGGTGCCGATTGGTGCTTCATCTGTGAGGGTGTGAGAGACTCTGCTTTTATAGTCTCGTCCGATGAAGTCGATGAAGTGACTGCTTGCATCTGTGGCTGACTCAGGAAGAAAGGTATTGCCACTGCCGGAACCACCACGTACAGACCCAGGGAGATGATGGAAATGATCATCCCGGCTTTACCGGCCGGCAAACGTCGTCCGGCGATGCCGCATCCCAGTGCCGCGATTTCCAGGACAATGCCCAGCAACACCAGCAGGATCAGGTCGCGCATTGGCGCAGTTGAAGTGAAATAAAATTTGCCGGCTGTCAGCGCAATCGGCAGCACTGCACCAGCAATCGCGAAGGTAAGGCTTACGACACCAATTCGCCCCGACTCCCCGGAAGCTGCCGGCGCGGGCAAGACGCGCCGCTGGGGCATGGGCCGCCCGACAACTGCACGCCAGAGGGCACGGCATACAAAGAAGCTGATGGCAAGTGTCGGAATGATACTGATAAGGATCGGAATGGCGGGGGCAATCGCTCCCTGCGGTCCGACGACGGCGTGCTCCTCCGGCATCACCGGAGCGGGTGAGGAAAAAAACAAATTCAACAGTGCAAGGACTATGGCGGAGATCACTCCGCCGATCACCCCCACGATCAAGAGCCACGGCACGAGCAGCGCCTCGACTGCCGCGAGGCGCAAACCGTAGAGTTTTCCGCCGGATCGCTTGATCTGCCAGACGGCAATCGCGCCAAAAAAGAGGGTGGCCGGCCAACAGCAGACGATCGCGAATCCGCCCCAGACTGCCATGTGACTGATACGCGGCGTGGGGCGCGAAACTCCGGGGAAATTGGCGATTAACACGCCGCAGCTAAGCAGCAGGGCCACGCACGACGCGTTTAAAAACCAGCCGTTCTTCCATACCCGCATCACGTTGAGGCCTTGCGTGACTGAGATTCGCTGAATTTCATTTCCGGTCGCCGTCACAAGATATTGTTGAACTGCGTTGACGGAAAAGTGAAGGGACACGGTTTTGGACTCAAAGAAAATGAACATCGTAAAGCCGATAACCACGCCGGTAAGCGCAAGGATATCGCCGCGCCATGTCGCCAAACTTTCAAAAGCAATGGTCGTCAGAAGGGCAAACACGGCCAGAAACGCCAGGGAGATGACAACCGGGCCGATCCAAAAATCGATCGGCCATTCCGAATAAATGCGGTCGATCGTACTGATCGGCATGAATGGGCCCACGTCGTACAGCACATTTTCCGGCAACCGCATTCCGAACATGATCGCCGTGAAAATCAGGAGATGAACGCCGACCAGAAGCGGCCCCTGCTCGCGGAGAACCTGCGCCCAGTCCCCGGGGGCAGGCGTTTGGAAAGAAATCCGCAAGGCCCGGAGAGGCGGGCGACCGCGCTCGATCTGCCAGATGATCACGGCGGCCACTACTGCAAACAGGACGATGAACATCATGTCAGTCTCCGTTTATCGACGACGTGGCGTGATCATCCAGGCGACCGCCGCCGCAACCCCGATGGGAATGAGCAGGTGACTGGCAATCAGCAGTATTGAATCGCCAAAATGAACGTGCAGATCGAACACGTATAGGCACAGCCATGTCGCGGCCAGGGTCGCCAGCAATGCGAGGGTAACGCCGGCGTTGCTGACATTTGCCGCGGATGAATTGCCGGAAACAGGAGGCGGGCCTGCTGCTGCGACGGCAGCCGGCGCAATCGGCGGCTGCCAGGCGGGATGCGAGGCTTTTGGAGCGGCCGTGATATTGCGCGATACGTTTTCCACATCATCGCGCACCTCGCTGACGTGTTGATATCGCCGCGCCACGTCGCGCTCCAGCGTGTGCAGGACGATCTCGTCCAGGCGGACATCGATTTGCACCTTTTCCGAAGGCTTCTGAAAGCGCCCCATCGGAATCTCGCCGGTCAGCATTTCGTAAAAGACCACGCCCAGCGAATAAATATCCGCCCGGTGATCCACTGAATCGGGCTTGTCCAGTTGCTCGGGAGCCATATACCGCGGCGTGCCCAGCATCGCGCCGGACTGCGTCAGCGTCAGATCGAGCTGCTCGCGGCGCAGCAACTTCGCCAGCCCGAAGTCGGCGATCTTCACGCGCCCCTTTTTGTCGATGAGGATGTTTTCCGGCTTGATGTCGCGATGGACCACGCCCTCCTCGTGCGCGAATTGCAAGGCATCGCAAATCTTTGGCACCACCGACAGCGCCTCGCCGCACGTCATGTCGTGGGCCGAAATCAGCTCGCGCAGCGTGACGCCGTCGATGAATTCCATCACGAAGTAATAAAGTCCGTTGCTCTCGCCGAAATCGTAAACGCTGACAATATTGGGGTGGCACAGCTTCGCCAGCGAGCGTGCCTCGCGACGGAAGCGCTCGACAAAGCCCGGCGACAAGGCATCGCCCGGCGGCAGAATCTTCAGCGCCACGATCCGGTCGAGCTGTACCTGTTTTGCCTTGTAAACCACGCCCATGCCGCCCCGGCCCACCAGCTCGATCACCTCGAATTGCGGCAGCCGCCGGGCAACTTCGGCCAGATTGCCGATATCCACCGCGGTCGGCGTCGAGCCGGCGTATTGGTTTTGGCTGGATGCGCCGGGCGCGGGCGCCTCAACCGTCAAACTTGACGAAATCGCCGCCGCCGCTTGCAGCAGGCAACGTGCGCACAGCCCGTGCGGAGAATCCGATGTCAGGGCCGCGCCGCATTGGGAACAGGTTTGTGACATGGAAATCGCTCCACAGGGAACAGAAGAAGTTTTCCGGAAAGGTTACAGCCGGAACAACCAAAGACGGGAAATGCCCTACAGCGCCGCCATCAGGCTGCGCAATTCATCCTCAATTTCCCCGTCGCTATCCACCGTCTGGGCCACTTCGGCCCGAACCAGATCCCGGTAGCGCGCCCGAAGCCGATGCACGGCCACTTTCACCGCGCCTTCGCTCATTTCCAGCTTCGCGGCAATTTCGCTGTACGGCGCGCTTCCGCCGGTCAGCGACGACTTGAGTTCTTCAAAGACATGGATCTTGCCCGCCGCGGCAAACTCGCCGCGCAGGCGGGTGAGCACCTGGTCGAGCAGCGTCAGCGCCCATCGCCGCTCGAAGACCCGCTCAGGCGTGTCCAAAGCAGCCGGCTCCAGGGCGTAGCGCGATTCGGCGGTCATCGTGTCGAGCGATATGGGTATCTTTCCGCCGCCGCGCTTTTGTGCGCGCGCGTGGTCCCATTCGTTGGCGAGAAAATGCTTCATCGCCGCGAGAAGAAATGAGCGGAAGCGGCCCTTGCTGCGGTCGACGCCGGCCAGCCATTGCTTCTCCAGCAGCCGGGCAAAGAATTCCTGGGTCAGGTCCTGCGCATCCTGTGGATTATGCCGCTGACGGCGGACGAACGCATAAAGCGGATACCAGTAAATGGTGCAAAGCCGCTGCAATGCCTCCCGCGCATCGGGCTGATCCTTCCCCGCCGCCAGCACGATGCTCCACTGCGTCGGCTCAAAGCATTGCGCGCCGCCGGGCGGGTTTGAAAGTGGATCGGGCGCGGATGGCATGGGGATGTTATAGCAAAGAATTGATCCGAGCGGAGAATTCCGCGGCTTTCCCGTTGATGGCTCCTCTTTCCGCGTCCCCCGCTCCCGGTTTCCTTAAGAATTCAATTCATCCCGCAACTGTGCGACAAGTTCCGCCGCCGGCAGCGCCCGGGCCAGCGGCGCGCCCTGCCCGGCCCAATGGGCGCCATATCCAAATTCCCCGGCGGCTTTGGCCGCCGCGTTCAGCGCTTTTCCGGCGTCGTAGGCGATGGGATACTGAGGAACGTCCGCTTTGCTGCTCATCTGGCCGATGGCGGTGAAATGATTGGCAAGACATCGCGCGGGACGGCCGGAGATGGCACGGGTCATAATGGTGTGATGACTGGCCGGGCTGAACAGCGCGGCGCGATAGCCGGTATCGGCGGCGGATTCGGGGCAGCCGACGAACGCCGTCCCAAGTTGCGCCGCCGCTGCGCCAAGTTTCAACACCGCGGCCATTGCCGCCCCGTCCATAATTCCGCCGGCTGCGATCACCGGCACATCCAGCTCGCGCACCAGCAGCCGCGTCAGGGCAAGCGTCCCCATTTGATCGTCGCGCTTGGCTGGATCGAACACGCCGCGATGCCCGCCGGCCTCGTAGCCTTGCGCCACGACGGCCTGAACGCCCGCCGCCGCCGCGCGCCGGGCTTCGTCGATATTCGTTGCCGACGCGAGCAAAAAAATGCCGGCCGCCCGCAGCGCTTCGATTCGCCCGGCCGGCGGCAGTCCAAAATGAAAGCTCACCACCGCCGGCCGCTCGGCCAGCAAAACTCCCAACATCGCATCATCATTCACAAACGTGCTGTAGATTTCGCGGAGCCGCGATGGCGGCTGAGCGCCGAACTTTTCAAAATAAGGCGTCAACCGTTTTAACCATGCTGCCTCACGCGCCGCGTCGGCCGCCGCAGGCTCATGACAAAAGACGTTGACGTTAAACGGCCGATCCGTCGCCGCCCGCGTGGCAGCGATCATTCTGCCGGCCGCCTGCGGATCGCCCGCCCCCACGGCAATCGACCCCAGCCCCCCGGCATTGCAAACCGCCGCCGCCAGCGCCGGCGTCGACGTGCCCGCCATCGGCGCCTGGATGAGGGGAATGGTGAGGTTGAGAGGTTGCAGGAATGTCATGAAGAGCGTGCCCGAAAAAAAAGTTGTACGATTTCTCTTGATCGTTTCAAAAGTCTGTCCGCTCGACGCCGGTTCTGAGGTACTCCGAAGAGCCGGGTCCTTCCCCGTAAAATCCGGCTCTTCGGAGTACCTCAGAACCGGCGTGTTGCGTTCTACACCAAATCATCCGCGCGCTGCGGAACTCACGGTTCATACACCGGGCTTACAAAGTGTTCTTTGCCATGGGTGATTTCGATCTGCAAGCGCGCCCCCGCCGGGACTGTGAATCCCATGCCGACGGAACTTCCGTAACTCAGCACATCGTGGTCGGCGTCTTTCGACTCCCGGTCGGTCTTGTCGAAAAGAATTTTGTCCGGCTTACCCAGTTGAACGACCTTTAATTCCGTCGGCGAAATATTGCGCGGCGATGATGAGAGGTCATATCCCAAACTCATTCTTTTGGAACTCGCTCTGGCGAGAACCGCGCTCATTTTAAAGCCCGGGTCAGCTTTGAACTTTGGCGCGAAAATGCTTCGCCGATAGATCGGCTTAACCAGCGGCGGCAGGATGCTTCCATCTTCCCGCGCATACCACGCGCGGGCCGCATCCCAATGCAGTTTCATCGCGCCGACTTTCTTGATCGCAGTGGCAATGGCGGCGTTCTGCAAATCGGGCTCCCACCAGTCTGACGACAGGTCATCCACGCTGGCCGGGCGATAGATGCTGTCCAGAAGCCGAAGGACCTGCAACTGAATCATCTGCGCATGATTCGGATCATCCTGCTGCTCGCGCGGGCATCGCGCTTCGATCTTGGCCACGATTGAAAGCGGGTCGGCTGTCGGATGCAGCGGCTCTTTTCGCCAGACGGCTTTTTCCTCCACGAGTTGGTCCAGGTGCATGGCGGGCGTTTCCGGTGCGCCGCCGAAGCCGGTGCCATGGGTGATGACCAGCGGGATATCATCGACCAGTGCGATGGGAAAGCAGGGAAAATCGCGCGGGTCGGCGGGGCGCCAGTCGGATGCCGCGATGCCCGGCTCGCGAAAATAGCCGGGGAAAACAAGCTGATAGCCCGGCTGCGTCGCAGCATTTCCGCCCGTTGGCGGCACAAATAAAATCCGCATGACGGCAAACATGCCGCTGTTGATGTCGTCATCATATGGAATCCGCAGGTCAAAATATTCGCGCATGAGGGCAACGCCGGTCTTTTGCCCCAGCGGCTGCAGCGCATTGATGGCCGCGATCGTTTTCTGCGGATCAAAGCTTCCGATTAATCCCGGCACATCCGCCAGCAGGCGCAGCAATCGTTGCAATTCCGGCTCCCCCAACTGTTCAACCAGTTCATCAGCCCCTTTCGTGCCCGCGAGATATTGCACTTTTCCCTTGGTGTCGATGGTGATGCTCCCGCGCGTTGCAAAGCCCAGATGGTGGTCGACGCCATATCCCCAGATTTCGCTGGTTCGGGCAAGGCTGATGCCGTCTGGATCGGCATCGGTGCGAATATCGTCCGGCTGGCCCAGGAGGGCCACGACGGCATCGGCGGACATGCCTTCTTTGATTTTCGCGAATCTCCTGGCGAACTCCGCGCGCGACATTTGGGGGGCGGACTCCTGCGCGGGCGGTTTGGGCGGCGCGGCCGGAGGTCCCGCGGCCAGCGTCGCGCCGCACATCGCGGCAAAGATGAAAAGCATAAGAAAGTAGGTTTTCATGCTATTTGTGCTCGATGATCTTCGCTCACGCCGGGTACGAGCGCCAGCGAGGCCCCGGATTCCGCGGGCAGGCGTGAATCCGGGCCCTCGCTGGCGCTCGTTCCCGGCGTGGTCCAACGCACGATCCATCCTGATATTGTCCCAGCGAAAAAGATAAACGCGAGCCTATTTCTCCCGATTTTGATTCTGCGCCTTTAACTCTTCCCGTTGTTGAATCGGCTGGTCTATGATACCTCATCGTTCTGGAAAACTGGAGATTTCACATGCCATTGAATGCGACTGCCGATCCGCCCTTTCAGAATCTTGCCCGACAGGCGCGGAAATTGATGGACCAGATGCAAAAGGGGTATTACGGGTTTTATCCCAGCGAAACCTGGACGCCCAGCGTCAATCTCTACGAGACGGCAACCGTCTATCTCGTCTGCGTCGACCTGGCCGGCGTGGACAAGGACAAGATCGACCTGGAGGTTCACGAAAACCGCCTGCGGCTCAAAGGCAGCCGGGCCGTTCCCATGAAAGACGATGGAAACGAAGAGGCGGTTGAAGCCGAGGCCAAGCGCGTGCGGGTCCATCTGATGGAAATCGATCATGGCTCGTTCAACCGCGAAGTAGAGCTGCCGGAGAACGTGGACCAGGAAAAGATCGCCGCCACGTATCGGGATGGGATGTTGTGGATTGAGATTCCGAAAGCCTAAACAATGTCAGAAAGCCAAATCATCGAGCGTTCGCCGACGTCGACCACGATCCGCACGGGGACCAATGGCCAGCGCACGGTATTGCCCAACGCCCTGCCGATTTTGCCGATTCGCAATATCGTGGTTTTTCCGGGAACGGTCATGCCGTTGAACGTCGGACGGGCCAAGAGCAAATCTTTGCTCGACGAAGTGATGCCGGGGGAAAAACTCATCGGCGTCTGCACGCAGAAAAATCCGGAGGTCGAAGACCCGGCATATACCGACCTAAACCCGATCGGCGTGGCGTGTGTCATCTTGAAACTCTTCAAGCTGCCAGATGGAAACCAGTCGATTATCGTGCACGGGCTGGCGCGGTTTCGGCTGAAGGACTTAACGCAGACAGAGCCGTTCGCGCTGGGGAATATTGACGTTTTGGAAGATGTGGTGACGCCGGGACCGGGATTGGATGCCCTGGTGAATTCGGTTCGCCAGCAGGCGAACCGGGTGATCGAGCTTTCGCCCAATACGCCCGACGAGGCGGCACAGGTCCTCAACAGCATCACCAATCCATCGGCCTTGGCGGATTTTCTGGCGGCAAATCTTCAGGCCGACACCATCGAAAAACAGCAGATGCTCGAAGAGCTGGACGTGGAAAAACGCCTGCGGATGATCGCGGCCCGGCTGGCAACGCAGCTCGATGTGCTCGAGCTGCAAAGCAAGATTCAATCGCAGGTCAAGGAGAACATCGACAAGAGCCAGCGGCGCTATTATTTGCAGGAACAGCTCAAGGCCATTCGCAAGGAACTGGGCGAAGGCGAAGGGGGCGGCGGCGGAAGCGAGGCCGACACCCTCCGGCAAAAGCTGGTGGCGGCCAAACTGCCCGAGCCGGTGATGAAGGAAGCCGAGCGCGAATTGGGCCGCCTGGAAACCATTCCCAGCGCATCGCCGGAATATGGGGTCATTCGCACTTATCTGCAGATCCTCGGCGAATTGCCCTGGGCCATTACCACGCCGGATAAAATTGACCTGAAAGAAGCGCGGGCGGTGCTCGATCGCGATCATTACGACCTGGATAAAGTTAAACGCCGGATCATCGAATTCCTGGCGGTACTGAAATTAAAAACTGGCCGCCAGAGCGAGCGCACGTCGCCGGCGATTTTGTGCTTCGTCGGCCCGCCGGGCGTCGGCAAGACGAGCCTGGGCAAGAGCATCGCCGAATCGATGGGCCGGAAGTTTATCCGCGTGGCGTTGGGCGGCGTGCGCGATGAGGCGGATATTCGCGGGCATCGCCGCACCTACATCGGCTCGATGCCGGGCCGATTGATCGCCGAGCTGCGAAAGGCCGGGAGCAATAATCCGGTGATGATGCTCGATGAGATCGACAAGCTGGGCGCGGATTTTCGGGGCGACCCCGCCGCTGCGTTGCTCGAAGTGCTGGACCCGGCTCAAAACCACACCTTTACCGATCATTATCTGGATGTGCCGTTCGATCTGTCGCGCATCTTGTTCATCGCGACGGCCAACACAATGGACACCGTGCCCGGTCCCCTGCGCGACCGCATGGAGGTCATCGAAATCCCCGGCTACACCAACAGCGACAAGCTCGACATCGCCAAGCGATATCTCGTGCCCCGCCAGTTGGATTTCAACGGCCTGACGCCGAAGGATGCGCGGTTCAACGACTTGGCCCTGAAGTGGATCATCGAAAGCTACACCCGCGAGGCGGGCGTGCGCAATTTGGAACGGCAGATCGGCGCGATCTGCCGATCCATCGCCGCCGACGTCGTGGGCGGCAAGACCGACAAGGTAACGGTTGACCGCGCGTTCATCGAGCGCGTATTGGGCCCCCGCCGATTCGAGCCGGAACTGGCTTCGCGAACCAGCGTCCCCGGCGTGGCGACGGGAATGGCCTACACCCCCGTCGGCGGCGAGATTCTCTTCATCGAAGCCTCACGCTTCCCCGGCCGTGGCGCGATCACCCTGACCGGCCAGATCGGCGAAGTGATGAAGGAATCCGCCACGGCTGCCTATTCGCTCATCCGCAGTCGCGCCACGCAACTGGGCATCGACCCCAAGCTTCTCGCCGAGAGCGACATCCACATTCACGTTCCCGCCGGGGCGATTCCCAAGGACGGTCCCAGCGCCGGCGTTGCGATGTTCACGGCCCTGGCGTCGCTGATGCTCAACAAACCCGTCCGCCACGACGTCGCCATGACCGGCGAAATCACCCTCCGCGGCCTGGTCCTCCCCATCGGCGGCCTAAAGGAAAAAACCCTCGCCGCCATGCGCGCCGGGATCAGACAGGTGATCGTGCCGAAGCGAAATGAGAAGGACCTGCCTGAAATTCCCGACGAGGTGAAACGCACGCTGAAGTTTAATTTCGTGGAGAACGTCGATCAGGTGCTGGAACTCGCGCTGGGAACGGCGGGGAAGAAAGCCGGCGCTACAGCGCGTCCGGGCAGGAAAACGCGAAAGGCGTGAGGGTTTCGCTAACTGCACGGAGAGACACGGAACCAATACATATGTCCTTATCCCCTTTTCCTTTTTCGTCGTTCGATTCACGACCATAGCCCTGATGTTAGCTTAAGTTATGGCACGAATTCCGATCCACCCTCGCGCGGGAAATGCGATCCAAGCAAATCGCACGTTATTCGTCTTGAGATTACCCCGGACAGAAAGGATGTAAATGATTCGTCATAGTGCTCAATGTATGGGGCGTGTCCCTCGGCCACGACAATCGTCCATTCGTCTGGAGGGCCGTCGGTAACCCAAAACAGAGAGTTTACATTGGGGGTGGTGCCCCATGGCAGCCATCCGCCGGGTTCCGGGAATAAAGGCCAATCGAATTCATCAGGAAACAATCTGCGAGTACTGCGATGCGCCTCCAAGACCTCGCTACCACGGATAAACAGGCGCATAATTGGGTCGTGACTACAAGCGTTGAACGGGGTGAGGAAATCGTCGATGCTTCCGGAACCATAAATTGAAATAAACTGCTTATAATCCGAAGGCAATTCCGCGCCGAGTTCTGCTTCGGCTTCTGCCCAAAGTTTCGAACTGCCAACATCCGTTGGATGAGCAGGCGGCTTCAGGACCGCGCATAGATCTTGTATTGACATAAAGTTCCTTTAATTCGGAA
>DASRRM010000250.1:0-9273 GCA_035695715.1 Tepidisphaeraceae bacterium | reverse complement strand
GCCGCGGATTCGAGGAGGGAAAGTGGAGCTGGCGGCGAGCACATTCCGCGCGATTTTGTAGTGCAGACCTACGGGGGTAAAATGGCCTTGGTGCCCCTAAGAATGCGGCTTGAGCCGTCAAAGTGCGAAAGTCGGGTTAGTTGGATTGCACTACTGGTTGCGGCATCATGGCGATCACCCATGAGCCGTGCTTGAGCTGGTCGCGGAGGTGGCGTTCGCCATCGTAGCGGGTTCGATCCGCCCACATTTTCCACAGGATTTTCAGCCAGCGCATCGCCAGGCATCGCAGGGCCGCGGGGTGACTCATCCCGCGCTGGCGTTTTTCCTGGTAGTACGCTTCGGCCCAGGGCGCTTTGACGCGGCTGAGATTTGCCCACAGGTGGATTGCCGTGCGCAGGTGCATGTTGCAGGCGCGGCGGATCAGCACGTAGTGACTCTTGCCCGACCGCCTGGTGATCGGCGCGGCGCCACTATATCGCTGCAACGCCTCGGGGCTCTGGAACACCTCGCGGTCCGCTCCCATTTCCGCCAGCAGACGCGGGGCGAGCTTCTCGCCGGCGCCGGGGAGAGAGCCGAACAGGTCGTGATCGGGATGAGAGGCAAAGAGCCGATTGATCTGCCGGCGGTACTCGTCGAGCTGGTCCTGCAGCGTGAGCAGTTGCCTGACGAGGGCGGTTGCCAGGAGGCTTTTGGCGGAGGTGACGGCGTCATTGGGGCTGGCGTGTTTGCGGGCGACGTTGAACAGCTCGATGCGTTTGGCGGTGGTTTCGGGCCGGTAGAGCTTATGAGCGTGCAGGAATCTTTCCCACTTGCGTTTGCCGGCGCTGGCCAGTTGATGTGGCGTGGGAAACGCCAGCACAAACTCCCAGGCGCCGCGCCCCGTCCAGTCGTCGAAGGCGGCGATGGCGGTGGGATAATACTCGTACAACGCGGCCTGAAGCTGATTGACCAGTGCCGTGCGCTGAGCGATGAGGGTGGTCTCATCGCGGCACAGCAGCCGCAGCTCGTGGGTAAGCAGGTCCTGTGGCCGCAGCGGACGCCAGCCATGCCCGTCGGTGCGTAACGCGTCGGCGAAGCAGAAGGCATCGAGGCCGTCATCCTTGCAGCCGGAGGGGGCTTTGCGGTCGCGATAGCGCTCGGCGGCCTTGGGATTGAGCGGGAAGACCGGCCATTTCGCTTCCAGCAATCTTTCGACTGCCGGCCCGTTGCAGGTTTCGATGGCAAAGCCGACGACGGCCGCCGATCCGTCGGCCGACTTCATCTGTGCCACTTTGCTGCGGAGATCCGCCCAGGTCTCCGGGGCATTATCGATGCCTTGACGCAGCACAACCGCGCCGGCGGCATCAACGATGCAAAGCTCGTGCGCCCCCCGGCCCCAGTCAATGGCGCCAAAGTGGGTGAGGGTTGAAAAAACCTGCGGCACTTGATCGGCGGGCGGGGTGGCTGGCGTTTGCATCGCATCTCCTTGGGTATGCCCAGCGCGTCGATTCCCCTTGCCCGGCCTGCCGCTGTTCGACCTGATACAGAGCCCTCGTTGGGGCGGTGTTCTCTTAGACATCTTGGCAGGCGCCGCAGCACGGCCCGGTGATCTTACTTTAAGCCTCGTGGGCTGGCGGTTCCGTGACCGTGACCGTGTGCTGGCGTCGGGGACAATCGTTGCTGAAGCAGGAGCTACAATAATCTTTTTGGCGGCAGGCGAGCCGGATGTCTGCCCTTGCGCCAGTTTATCCAGAACATCCGGCGAATCCGCCGCCGAGTTATCCACAATGCTGCTGCGCCGGCGGCATGAAGGCCGCTGCGCAGCATCATGGATAACGTCGGGAACGGTATCAGCGGTGCCCGGACGATCAACGCCGCGTGTCGCCGGGGCAGTCTGTGGCGAACAATAGCTCTGCTTACTCCGGGAATACCCTTCGTGCGCGGCTGTTGCTTCTCCGGGAATAATCTTCGTGCGCACTTGGAAGGAAGCTCGATTGCGCCTCGGCGGAGGATTGTCCCCGGCCATCACCGCCTCTGCTGATCATTCCGCGTCACCCATACGCCTGCGTCGTTAACGCACATTCCGCCGACGCGAATCTGTCCATCCGGCGATGGCTTGGGCGCGCCGGCGATCCAGATCGCCTTTCCGGTTTTCTCTTCCAATGCCGTCACTTCGCCGCCTAATTGCGGCAAATAAACCAGCCCATGGCCCGACAACAGCGCCGCCCCGCCGGCTTCCATCGGCTTGATCGTCTTCTGCCATTTCAGCGTCCCACCGCTCATTTCGACGGCGCTGAGTTGATCCTCCAAAATGCAATAGGCGGATTTGCCGGCAATCATCGTTCTGGCCCCGGCGGCTTCGTGTTGGCCCAGCGGCGTGCGCCAAATCGTTCGGCCGCTGCCCCCTTCGCGGCCCAGCAGCGACCAGTCATTGGCGTCCTTCGGCGTTCCCCGAAGCTGACAGATCAGGTCATCCACCGCCACCGCCGCCGTCGGCAATGCGCCGGGCGCCGTGTTCGACTGATCGGCCGTGCTGTGCCAAAGCGTCTTTCCACGCTCGGTCTCGACAACAAAGATTTCATCCGGCTTCCAGATGCAGAGCCGGTGCTCGCTCATCGGTGAAAAAACGAAATACCCCCACTGCACCGCCAGGCGCCAGCGAAGTTTCCCCGTCTTCTGATCGACGGCAACCGGCCCGTCAACGCTGTTGAAAACAATCAGGTCGTCGGCCAGCAGCGGATCGACGATGGCCAGATCGCTTTCATAGCGCCACAGTTCCTTGCCAGCCGGATCGATGGCAATCAGCGTCCCGGCCGCCCCCACGAAAATCTGCCTGGGCGCTACCGCGATCGAGAAAATCGAGCCGTCGGTGGTGAATTGCCAGTTGCTTTTGCCGGTCATGGCGTCCAATGAATGCACGGTATGGCTGCTGGCGACGTAGAGGGTTTTATCAACAACAACAGGCTTGCCGAGGGCTTCGCCTTCCATGCGCAAAAGCGATTTACCGTGTCCATTGGCCGGATCGAGCCAGACCAATTCGCCGGAGACGGGAATGATGGTCGGATCTTCGGCGATGTGCCCGGCAAAACATTGCAATGCTGTCGCGAAAATTGTAACCGCCGCTATGAACCACAATGCCCGCATATTGCTCCGGATATGGTTTTCTTTCCCGAGCCAAGCTGAAGCCCAGGCTTGGGAATTCTCTTCGTTCCCTCTTTGACCATTAATTTAGGGACGGTTGACGAATGATATAGGCGCCCGGCGCCGCATGCTCGACGCCATCTCGGATGACTGGGAAATATTTTTCCAGCGTGGGGCGGTGGTTCGTCCACAATTCCACGATCGCGAGAATGCGACCTTTCAAGTTTTGCTCGTGCCGCAAATTCTTGTCGGCAATCACGAGCACTTCAAAACCAGCATGTTCTGTTGCCGCGAGCAGGTCGCCGTTCTTCCGGCCCTTCCATCTCAATCCGCTGACCGTCGACACATCGTGGCCGATCAGCGCGTTGCGAACCTGCACAGGAACGGATTCGTCGAGAAGAATCTTCATGCGGCAAGTTCCCGTTCGATTCGTTGCTGCTCGTAGCGCAGCACCGCCACCGCTTGCTCGCGCGGCACGCTTGGGAAGGATTCGAGGAAATAGTCGAGCGACAAACCGTCCGCCAGATATTCAAAAAGCGCGCTTGCCGGCACCCGCGTTCCTGTGAATACCGGTTTTCCTGCCAGTATCTCCGGATCGCTCACGATCTGGCCATCCGCCGCAAAAAGAGGTCGGTTTGCTTGCATGTGGAGATTATACCTTCGCAAATCGACGAATATAGGTGATCGTAAAGATCAAAGTGGGATACCTGGTGACAAGCGGCCAGCCTCTCGCAGAGAGGATCAAAACCCAATGCTCCGGATGTACTCAATGCTCTTGGGAATCTGCTCAACCGACCTGCTCGACTCGTCCTCAATGTAATAGTGCTTGACCCCGATCTTTTCGGCTTCTGCCAGGATAGCCGGGATATCGAGTTGGCCGGTGCCCAGGGCCACGTCGGATTCCACATTTTCGCCGCCGGTGTAGTTTGGGGTTTTTACGCCCTTTTTCATGTCCTTCAGGTGCATGAGGGGAAAGCGCGTGGGGTATTTTTGCATGAGTTTCACGGGGTCGGCTCCGCCGTCGAAGGCCCAGAAGATATCCAGCTCGTAGTTGACGTATTCGGGCTTGGTCGCGGCGACGAGGACGTCAAAGACGGTGCCGTCTTTGTAGGGGTGGAATTCGTAGCCGTGCGGGTGATAGGTGAACTTCAGGCCGGCATCGGCGCACTTCTTGCCCCATTCGTTGAATTTTTCGGCGGCGGCCTTGGCGTCGTCGGCGGTGAAATCGCCCTTGTGGGGAATCCAGGGCAGCGTGACGTATTCGCAGCCCAGGGCCTTGGCGTCCTTGATGACGCCGTCGATGTCATTGGAGAAGCGATCGTATTGGAAATGCACGCCGCTGGCTTTGAGGCTGTCCTTGTCGAGCTCCGCCCGGAAGGCCGGAGCGACCTTTCCATATAGCCCGGCGACTTCCACATCGGTGATGTGCATCTTGTGGACAAGGTCGAGTGTTTCGACAAGCTGCTTATCCATCAGCGCGCGAACGCTGTAAAGCTGCAGGCCAACCTCGATTTTGGCATGGCGAGCCGCGTCCCCTTTTGCGCCATCCGGACCGGGGGCGGCCGGCGCAGCGGCCAAAATCGGAGCGGCAAGTGTCTGCGAATGCCCATTGCGCGGAAGCTGCAGCCAAACTTCCACATCCGGCGCTTCCCAGTTATACGGCTTGTCGAGAATATCCATCCGGCCATCGCCATTCAGGTCGGCCACGCGCGCTTCGTGGAAGCCGATGCCGGTGGCGAAGACGGTTTTGCGGAAATTGCCTTTGCCATCGCCGTAGAAAATGAGTGCCTGGGCCTTGGGGTTGTCAGAGGTATGGCGTGCCTCGCTCCACTTGGCCATCTCGGCGGTGAAGATGTCGAGATTTCCGTCGCCGTCGATGTCGGCGATTTGCAACGAATGGCCATGGACCATAACCCGGCCCAGCAGGTCGTGGCCGACCCAGTCTTCGGTCTTTTCCGGATCGCCCTTGCACTCGTACCACTTGAGCGGGCCGATGCCGTCGCCGGAGGCGATGACCACCTGCGGAATTTTGGAGCCTTTGATTAGATGCGCGGCAGCAATGCGCCCGCCAATCTCGCCGATGCGAATGGCCTTAAACTTGTTGTCGCCGAGGTATTTGAACCAATAATTGCCGGCCAGCAGGCAGGTGCGGCCGTTGCCTTCCATGTCGGCGGCGTCGACGCCTTCTGCGTATTTGCCCGGATTTTCGCCGGCGCTTCCGGAGAAAACTTCGGTGGCCGGCCAAACGGAAACTTCGGTGGGATGCGGCGGAATATCGGCGATGAAGAGCTTGTGCGCGCCCTGGTTCCAATAGACGACTTGTGCTTTGCCGGTGCCCTTGAAGTCGCCAATGATCTGGTCATGGTGCTGGGTTGCGCCGCCGTGCTTGATGGTGTAGCGTTTCCAGGGGATGTTTGGGCTGTAAGGCGGCCCGGGGTTTTTCCACCACCAGACATCGCCTCCCTGCCAGTCGGCCCCGAAGAGCAGATCGGGAAGTCCGTCGCCGTCAATGTCATAGGCAACGCCGCCGGCTTCGACGGTGAGGAAGTCTTTGTCGATGACGTATCGATCCCATCCCTTCGCCGTCCTGCGATACCAGAGAAGTGCCGGGGCCTTTTGGCGGAAGGAAAGGACGAAGCCATTGGCCGGATCGTTGGCCAGATTGGCGACGATTGCGCCGGTTTGCTGGGCGGATTCGCCGGGGACGGGAAGATCGCCGTTGCGGCTGCTGAGGTGTTGCCAGAGCAGGCCGGAGGCTTCGACAACGCCGAAGGTGTTGCCGCCGTTTGCGGCAGCTGGCGGCGTGGGCGATTGATCCGCGGCAAGAGCGGTCAGCGATGGCACGAAGCAAAAGACGATCGGAAGGATCAGTGCTGCAAAGGGAAGACGCGCGACAAATCCACGCCGTGAAGACGCCCGGCTGCTTTGGTGGCAGGTGTGCATTGGATTTCCTCGTTGACCTTAAGAACCATTTCGCGGGAGTTGCAATAGCTTAACCAGACTGCCGAATTGTGCCACAAGGGAGATTCGCCGTCCACGTGGTCATCCCGGCTTGCAGCGTCTTATTGCGCCAGATTCGGCGTTACATTGATTATTTCCAATAACATATCATGGCCCAATGAAAATCGACCAATTGGACGTTTCGACGTATCGCGTTCCAACCGATGGGCCGGAGTCTGATGGGACTCTGAAATGGGACCATACCGACCTTGTGATGGTGCAATTGCACGCGGGCAATTTAATGGGGACGGGGTGGACCTACGCGTCGGCGGCAACAGCCAGTTTCGTGAATGCGGTTTTGCGCGATGTCGTGGTGGGACAGCCGCTGACCGCCATCGAAATGATCTGGCAGAAGATGTGCCATCAGCTACGCAACGCGGGGGTGCCGGGCGCGGGCATGATGGCGGTTGCCGCGGTTGATATTGCCTTGTGGGACCTCAAGGCGAGACATCTGCAACTGCCGCTGGTCGATTTATTTTCCGCGGCGCAAGACGCAGTGGCCATTTACGGCAGCGGCGGATTTACCAGCTACAGCGAGAAAAAACTGGCCGAGCAACTCGGCGGCTGGGCGAGTGAAGGCATCGGCCGGGTCAAAATGAAAGTGGGCCGCGATCCGGCGGCCGATCCGATGCGCGTATCGGCGGCGCGCCGGGCGATTGGGCCGGGCGTCGAATTATTCGTCGACGCTAATGGCGCCTATTCGCGCAAGCAGGCGTTGGCGCTGGCCGCGCAATTTGCCGCGGAGTCGAATGTATCGTGGTTCGAGGAGCCGCGGCCATCGGACGACCTGCAGGGCCTGCGGCTTTTACGCGACCGGGCGCCCGCGGGAATGGATATCGCCGCCGGAGAGTATGGCGACACGCCCGGCTATTTCCGGCGCATGCTCGAGGCCGGCGCAGTCGATTGCCTGCAAGCCGATGCGACGCGCTGTGGAGGATACACCGGTTTCCTCAAGGTTGCGGCGATTTGCGAGGCATCCCAGGTTCCCCTGTCGGCACACTGTGCTCCACAGCTTCACGCGCATGTGGGTTGCGCGGTGAGCGGGCTTCGCCACGTCGAGTATTTTCACGATCACAATCGAATCGACCGCATGCTCTTCGACGGCGCGCTCGATCCCGTCAAGGGAACGTTGCGGCCCGACCGCAACCGCCTTGGCCATGGCATGACCTTCAAGACCGCCGACGCGAAGAAATACCTCATTTCCTGAGCTGCCGCACTTTTCACGCCGGTCTCGCGCAGGGAGCAATCGTCGTACTAAATGACCTTGCGCGATTCGTGTAGGGTCCGCACTGCGGACCATTGCGCTTGAGATGGAAAACCACCGTCCGCAGTGCGGACCCTACAGTAATTCGAAGCGCCTAATCGCGCAATGTCATTTTAGATTCTCAGGAAACTGCGCTTGCGCTTCCTGATTGCGCTGACCCACAGGAAATAGCACCCACGGATGGATTTGAACCACCAATGACGCGATTAACAATCGCGGGCTCTACCGATTGAGCTACGTGGGTATTGATACGACACGAAATCTCTCACGCACACATTGGGTGACGGCTGGATTCGAACCAACAACCTGAGGCTTATGAGGCCCCTGCTCTGCCATTGAGCTACGCACCCCGCGATTGGACACCGGAGGGAATCGAACCCTCATTTCCTGGGTGCAGGCCAGGAGTCTTCCCGTTAGACGACGGGCCCAATTCCCCCCCAAGGATTCAAACATCAGTCGCGGAATCTGAGCCGTGGAAACCGCACATCAAAAAACTGCCCGGCCTGCATCCCGCGAGCATCGTTTTCGGTGTTCGCCACGGCTTGGTGCCAGGTTGGCAGAAAAACCGTCGCGTGGTCCGGATGCATGACTGCCCCGCGCACATGAACGCGTGGTTTTCGCTGCACGCGTCTCCATTGGTCATACCGTTCGTTGGGCGGAAGCGATTTCACCTGGCCGAACGTCAGCCCGCGCGGGTGCCAGCGGTTCACGAACAACTGGGGCAGCGCCGTGCGGTGAAGGAACTGACACACATGCGGCTTGCCCTCGCCCCGGCTCAGCGGTGCATCGGCGACGATTTCGTCCGGGCCGAACGACAGACCGGCCCGCGGAATAAAAAACCATTCGCCCTGCCGGACGAATGCCGCCGTCTTGCGAAGGTTGCGTTCCTCGCTGGGCACGTTGTTCTCGCGGATGGCTTCCCAAACTTCCGGGGGCTTAAGCGCATCCTTCGCGGCGGCGATGTCTTTGACCCGGGCCTTCTCGGGAACTGCCGCGGCAAACCAGAATCGCTCATCGTGCCCGCACAGGAACACGCTCTCTTCGTGCCACTGATCTCCGAAGCCAAGCAGCAGGTGGCGATCATCCGGATCGCAATCAAATACCCTTGGCTGCGACTTGCGGGAGTATTGGATATCAAAGAACTCGCCCATTTCGTCGCGAAGGACGTTCACATAGGAGGAGCCGACGCCTTCGGTCACGGTGACGAGGGCGGCCACGCCGAGCTCGTCAAAGCATTGTTTCAGTTCATCTTTCATTGGAAATCTCGCATTTCAATTTTTATTGTAAAAGTTGTAGTTACAACCATTCCGGTCGCGGCGATCTCCTCAATGGAAATTACCACGTTTGTCAAGACAATTGATTCGCTGCCCGGAATTGCGCGCCGATCAGCCGAACATCGCTCTGCGCCGCGCGAGAAGGCGCAACGCAGCACCGAATGAACTTCAGCTTCCCGGTTTCAAAAAGTTTTGATGACAACCGGGAAGAACTCCCGGCCGTGGAAAAGGCAGGGAGTTAGTGGCGTGCATTCATGGCCGCGGCGGGCATGAGCTTACTCAGCCAGCCGCCGGTCATATTTGTTGGGTAATTATAGTTCCGCACGAAAACTCCTCAGAGATATAGAGTGACGATCGGTCCATTATTGCCACTGCTATAGAAAAGGCAAGAAAAAAATTCGGCGAATTGAAAAATGGGCACGATCGGCGCAGGGGCGTCTTTCTTCGCACGAGTCACGCGTGAGACGGCCGTCTCGGCCAATGCCGTCAACTTAGCTTTTGTCGTAAGTCCGCGCCAGCGCGCGCCTTACAAAGGGGTCGCGCAAAGCATGACCTCCTGCGAAAATGGTGTTGCGTAACACACCAACTTCAACAGGAGGCCAAGGATGGTAACTT
>DASRRM010000249.1:0-19620 GCA_035695715.1 Tepidisphaeraceae bacterium | reverse complement strand
CCTTCCTTGTGAGGCTTGAGGATATTGTCGATCTCCGACATCACCTTCACGTCGGCAGAGCATTCATCGTGAACAATGACGTCGAAACCCTTGGACCAATCGGGGTTCTTGTAAACGCTGTTGAGCGTGCGGGTATCGGTTTCCGGCTGATAGGCGATCGTCCATTCGACATTCGCCAGCTTGGAGATTCCCTCGGGGATGATTTTCTTCTGATGCAAGTAATCATGGCAGCACCCGCCGCAGATGAAGAGGGCCTTGATGGGTTGTTCTTCATCGGCGAGTTTGGCTTTGGTCGGCTCAGAGTCAGCCGCCCGCGCCGGGATTGCCGCGAAAGCCGCCGTCATCAAACCTGCCAGGCCAAGAGCCAGTTGCCATTTCTTCATGATTAAATCTCCGATGTTTCAAGGAAGCTACTTCTCCTCGAGGGCTTCCGCCGGGCGCATGAGCCGGGGGGAAGTGTAGCTTTGGACTGATACCCTCGCCACAACGACGCGTTGAGTCAATGCGCCGGGGATGTGGCCGTCTTTTTCGGGTGTGGCGTTTAATGGTGGCGAACGCCTTGCAGCAAGGTGGAGCGGACATTCTTGTCTGCCCCACCGGTCGCCACAAACAAAAGTTACACCCGTCTTTTTCGGCACACCCCACGCTCTCCGCAAACCCGGCATCTTCAATGCGGCGCGGGCATCGCTTCGTTCAACCCCTTGAATATCGCAGCATATTTCCCGCTTTCAGCCGCGAAACGCAGCGGCTTCACTTTTTCCACATTCACCTCCGTCACGCCCGGCTGCGTCTTGATGATGTCCATGACCTCCGCCACGAATTCCGCCAGCGGCATCGCCCGCGGGTCGGCGGCCTGCTCGTTGCCCATCAATTCCGTCTGCACGTACGGCGGAATCAGCTCGATCACCTCCGTATTCGTCTGGCGAAGTTGCCAGCGGAGCGACTCGGTATACGAATGAAGTGCAGCCTTGGTCGCGCAATACGTCGGCGTCATCGCCAGCGGCAAAAACGCCAGACCGGAAGAGACGTTCATGATCGTCGACCGCGGCTGGCGCTTCAGCAAGGGCAACAGCGCCGCAATCAGCCGCATCGGGCCGAGAAGATTTGTCGTGATCATCGCCGCAGCGTCGGCAAGATTCTCGTCTGGCGCCTGCAGATTCTCGGGCTTCATGACGCCGGCATTGTTGATCAGAACATTCAGCTTCGGGAATTGCTGCCCGAGTTTCGCCGCCGTGGCGCGAACGTCACCGGGTTCCTCGATATCCAGCGTAATGGCCTTCATCCCCGGATTGGCGGCAATGACTTCATCCAGCACTTTCTGCCGGCGGCCGGCGATGATGACCTGATTGCCCGCCTTATGAAACGCCTCGGCCAGCGCGCGCCCGATGCCCGATCCGCCGCCGGTGATGAGAATGGTGTTGTTGGTAAAGTTCATATGGGTACGCTCCTGTTGGAAAGCTGACGATAGGCGTGGGGATTGTCATAGGGAAGAAGGCGCGGGAAGATTTGGCCCGGGTTGAATGAATCGACGGCGTTCTCAAGTTTCGGGGAAAGGACCTGGCGGCATGAAAGCTATATCCGTCGCATCCTGGCGATTTGGATTTCCAGTTTTCGTTGTTTCCGTAGCCACCGTTTTGTGTGCAGGAGACCGCGCCCTTGCCGAACCGCAAGCTAACACCGCTCCTGGCTTCTCCGAGCAATTTCTTGCCAACGTCGAAGCGTCGCCGCAATTGTGTGCCAGCGCGTACGGTCCGGCGGGATGTCATGTTGCCTGGGTGATTAAGACTGACGGTGGATCGGCCGTCGTACGCGATGGAAGGGAAGACCCCCCATATACCTCGATCGATGACAAGCCCTTATTTAGTCCCGATGGCTCACATCTGGCCTATTGCGCGTTTAGCGGCGACAAGGAGCGGGTGGTTGTCGATGGAATTCCCGGCGGGTCATTCGAAGCCATCGCAAAAGACTTTCCGATCTTCAGCTCCGACGGCAAGCACGTGGCCTATGTCGCGTCGCTTGCTAATGTTTGGGTGGCGATCGTCGACGGGCAGGTTGAGCCGCCTTTTGGGTTCATCCTGGGCGGCAGTTTTGCCTTCAGTCCTGATGGGAATCGCCATGGCTACGCCGTGCGACAGGGTGACCGCTGGCAGATGGTGGTCGATGGAAAGCCCGGCGCCGAGGCATTCGAGGGGATGTGGAAACGTCCGCCGCTGTTCAGCCCCGACAGCCGGCATTGGGCAAGTCTGGCTTCGACGGGCGCGCATCGATACGTCATCATCGATGGGCAGGCCAGTGAATACGATGCCGTCAATCCGCCGGTCTTCAGCCCCGATGGCAAACATGTTGCATATTGGGCGAAGAAGGACGGTAAATTCATGGTCGTTATTGACGGCAAAATCGTCGCCGCCAACGACAGCGGATTCTCACCCGGCATCGTTTTCAGCCTCGACAGCCAGCACTCGGCTTTCATCGCCAAGGTCGAAGGCGGGGTCCAGGTCATCGCCGACGGGCGTGCGAGCAGGATATTCGCTGACCTTGCTGGTGGAAGCCTGGTGTATAGCCCCGACAGCACACGATTGGGGTACGTCGTGCTCGATGAGCACAAAAATCGAGCCATCGTGGATGATCGGGCGGGTCCGCCATTCGATGCGATGGTCGAAGGCGGCATCGCCTTTAGCCCGGACAGCCGGCGCGTCGGGTATGGCATTCTTGTTGGAAACAGGCAGCGCATTGTAATCGATGGGAATGCGCAGTCGGAATATGACATCATCGGCAAGCGCAGCCTCACTTTCAGCCCCGATGGGAAACGCTATGCCTATGTCGCGAAGAAGGGCAATGCATGGAGGGTGGTTATTGACGGGAAGGAGGACGGCGATTTTGACGCCATCGCCGACGCAAGCCTCTCTTTCAGCCCCGACAGCAAACATCTGGCTTACATCGGCTGGAAGGGCACCGACAAGTGGATGATTTTAGACAGTCGCCGTGGCCCTTCATTCGATCGCATTTTTCGGCCCGAGTTCAGCGTTGACAGTCAGCACCTGGCATATATCGGCTTCACCGGCACCCGCGCGAAACTGGTGGTTGATAACCAGGTTTCCACTGAATACGACCAGATCGCCTGCGAACCGCACTGGGTCGGTCGCCAAGTCGAATTTCTGGCGATTCGCGGGCTGAAGCTCTATCGCGTGAAGGGAGCGATTAATTAATTTACAATCGCCATCACAAGGATTTCCTTCCGGCCGCGGCTCGGTCAGCAATTGGACAGACAAAACACCCTCGCGTAAAACTCGGCGATGCCCGTCAACCATTCAACTCCAAGGTATTTCGCAACCCGGCTTGGCCTGATTGCCTGTTCCCTTGTCTTGCTCTCATCCGCCGCGTTTCTCCCGGCAGCGGAAAGGCCGGAGGCGCCCGCGCCAAAAGCTTCGCAGGAAACCTCGCCGGATAAACTATGGGAAGGCCGCTTCACGCAATGCTCGTTTAACGCCGTCAGCTCGGCGCTGATTTACTACTACGGCCCCACCGGCAAAGTAGACGATCGCGACAAATTTGAGCAATCGGTCTTTCGCGATCCCGTCTCTGCCGCGGGGTTTGGCGGATATTTCGGCTGGGGACCGTGGACCAGCTACATGGTCGAATCGGGAAAGATGGTTTGGAACGGCAAACCCGTGACCGGCATCAAGGCCGAGCGTTTTTCCCTTCGCACGACGCAGCAGCCGGAATTGAAGAATCGGCTGATTCTGGTTCATTACGCCCCCGGCGAGCGCGAACAGCTTTGCGCCAAGCTGATGGAGAAGCTTGCCGAGGGCCCGGTGGTGATGTGGACGCCGTATGCCGGGGCGCAGGACGGGCCGTTCTTTGCCCCGTGGCATCATGTGAGCCGAATCGAGCCGGAGGTGGATGCGGTTCCGTTCGGGCCATTCACGCATTCGGTGACGTTATTTGCCGTGCATGACAAAGACGGCCACATCGAACCCGATCGCGTTCTGGTGACGGATTGCTCGGTGCGCAAAGGCGTTTTCACGACCGACCCGGCCACCATCGTCAGCACCTCGGCCGCCATGACGACATTCGTGCGCCTCAAATCGCCCGGCGAGAAGAGCATTCTGGAGCGAGGACTCAAAGGCGTGACCGACGATCAATACAATGTCCTGTTCACCAAAGCTCCAACGACGCAGCCGGCGGCTGGTGATAAATGAGCAGATGCCGTGGGCAACATGCGATCTATTTTCCTGCCAATTAAACTGACTGGCCTGGTTGCCGGCTTGGCAATCTTCGCCGCCGTCGTCGCATCAGCGCAGGTGGCACAAGGTGGTCGGAATCCCACACCTGTCACCAGAGCGGCGACCTGTGAGGAGCCGGCGGCGACCAAGCCGGCCGCGCCGGAGCCAGCGCCAGCGAGTCCCGCCGACAATGAGCAGGACATTCTTCGGCAGGATGATGTTCTGCGCAGCAAGTGGGTGGAGCTCTTTGACAAAATCCTGACGATGAAAGACGGGCCGGAGAAGGATGCCGCCGATGCGGAATTGGAGCGCATTGCGGCGGCGCGACGGGCGCTTTTCGGCGAAAAGCCGCCGGCGCAGCAGAAGGTGGCCGCTGCCGGCGTGGCAGGTCCCGTGGCGCGATTGTCGGGTTTGCCTGGAAGCACAGTTGCGTTCAGTCAGGATGGGAAACGCATTCTGGTCGCCGGCGGGTTTAACGCGCGCGTCTGGGATGCTCAGAGTTTCAAACCGATCACGGGTGAACTGGCGAGCGAGCAAGCCATTTCGTTGGCCCAATTCATCGGGGATGGGAAGCGGGTCGTAACGGCCGGCGGCCGGCGCGTGGACGTGTGGGATGCCTCAACCGGCGCTCACCTTGCCGTGATGAAACACGACACCGATGTCCTTTGCGTGGCGGGCAGTCCGGATGGAACATTGCTGGCCACCGGCGGCGAGGACCGAGTCGCCCGCATCTGGACGACAGCCACGGGCCGGCCCACGGGAGTCGTCACCGCCGCCCATCAAGGCCCGGTTCAATTCGTTCATTTCACGCCAACCGGCGATCGGCTGATCACGTCAGACTTTTTCGTCGAAGATCACGATCAGGTTCACCTGCCTCCGGCGCGGCTTTCCATTCGCATCTGGGACGTCAAGACCGGCAAGCCCGCTTTACCGGCCATCGAGAGCAAAGGCGGATGGCTGGAAGGCGTCTGCCTCAGCGATGACGGCCGGCAAATCGTCGCCAACGAATACTGGCAATTCGCAATATACGACGCGGCCACCGCCAAGCGTCTTGCCACGGTCAAAGATCAAGAAGAGGGTCACATCGGCCAGATCATTTTGAGCCACGATGCCCGGCAAGCCGCCGTGGTTGGCTGGGGTTATGTGCGGGTGTGGAATATCGCGACGAACAAACCGTCCGGCCCATCCATTGGCAAGCAGTCGCAGGATGTCGTCCGCACGGTGAAATTCAGCCCGGATGGAAAGCGACTGCTCATCGCCGCCGAGTCGATGAAGATTGATCTCGACAGCCAGATGACCGGCGTTTGGGACATTGCCAGCGGCCGCAAGGTTCTGTCAATTCCGGCGAATGATGCGCCAACCGGCGATTTCAGCCCCGACGGCCAGCGCGTGGTCATCGGCATTCGTGCCGGCGCCGCCAGCGAGGCGCAGGTATGGGATGTGCCAAAGAATATGGTGTTGGCGGACGAGCCGCCGGGCAAAACCATCCCGGCGACACTGCCCGCGCCGAAGGACCCCGCCTGGTTCGACGTATTTGGGGATTTTGCCGAAAGCAAGTTGCCCAAGGATGTGCCGTTGCCGGCAAAAACGCCGTACGATTCCGTGCCGGCGCAACGCAGTGACTACCACGACGGCTATCGATTGGGATTCGTCATCGGCGTGCTTGGCGCACAGCGGCAAGAGGGTGTTGAAGCAGACCGATCGCCGCAGTTTGTGCGCGGCCTCAAGGAAGGCCAGACCAGGGGAAACATTCTCAACACCCTGAGGGAGAAAGCCGCCCGCCTTCGCGATTATCCATTCAGGTCGCCGGGTATTCATGAAGTCACCAGCAATTCCCCCGCGGAAGAACGGCAGGTCCTGGAGAATTTCAAAGCATTCGCCGCCAAGTTTGAAAAATCGTTTCGAGCCCAGTTGCCCAATACATTGGAAATGAAGGTGGTCGGCGTGTTGCGCGTCTATTCGTATGAATATGACGACTATTCGGCGGATAACTCCGGCGTGCCTAACAAAAAACTCCTTTACAAAGGCGTCTTCGATTCCGACCCGGGCGGAAATTTCGAGTGGATGCATCT
Organism: Tepidisphaeraceae bacterium; assembly: GCA_035695715.1. GTDB lineage: Bacteria > Planctomycetota > Phycisphaerae > Tepidisphaerales > Tepidisphaeraceae > RYN-428. Next base: position 13,325 of record DASRRM010000249.1, on the reverse strand, counting down.
GACCATTAAAGACCCGGCCCACCCGACCGCGGAGGATTTGGATCTGCAGAGCCAATGTGGGATTTATTTCGACGCCGACCAACCGGTCAAACGTTGGTCGCTGCACGTCAACGCGAGCGAACCGGACGGCACGTTTTGCATGTGGCAGCAGGTGGGAAAATTGCCCGAGTGGAACGGCCATTTTTCCAAAGCCGCCCGGCGAATGATCGATCGAGCGACAGCGGATGCGCAGAAATGAATCCGGACAATCGACAACGAGGTCATGAACTGAAAGTTACGGTTTCTTTTCCCAGAGAACAGGCGCGTGAATTGTGGGATACGATTGTACCTTGCACCTGATCGACGAGAAAGCAATCCGGGAAGAGTTTATTCCGCGCCTTCTTGGTCGATCTCAGGAGCCGACGGCGTTGGACCGTGTTGTCGAGAATGCCGCCGAATTATGGGAGCAGGTGCGGACGGCGCTGGAGGGAGATGATCTCGAAGGCGCGGCCGCGCTACTCTGCCAGCTTGCGGTGGTGTTCAGCGCTTGCTCATTGCCGCATCAATATGAGCGGGGTCTGGCCCTGTGCCTTTGGGCAGACCAGGAGGCGGACATCGCCGTGGAGTATCCTCCTGAATTCGTCTTTTCCCCTGAGCCGCTCTTCACCGAAGTCGTCGCAAAGTATCCCGCATTGCATGGCCAATTTCCCGACTGGTTCACTGGAAACGGATCAACGGGTACCCTCCGGCGATAAGGCAAAGCCGCGCCCTTGGTGGAGGCTTTGGTAGAGCCCTCGCCGCGACATTGCCAGGAGGCTCAAACTGCTGACGCGCGGGCGATGTTCTGATATGATGTTGGTTATGGCGTCTGTGTTGTCACCTGTCGTTGAGTACACCTCCGCTCGCTATAATAACGCTGCGGAGTGGGTGCATGCGCTGGGGGATATTCCGCTGGAGCGAATCATCTGCGACCCATGGCCGGGAACGGCAACCGAAGCGGATCTGCTTCGGCTCGTGGAACGCGATTGCCTGTGCGAGTTGATCGACGGCACTTTGGTGGCAAAACCAATGGGATTGATGGAAGCGATCATCGCGGCAAATCTGATTGGCGTGCTTGGCCCGTTTGTCATCGATCGGGCGCTGGGGGCGGTTTCCGGGGCTGACAGCACGCTGCGAATGGCTTCGACAGGCCGCATCCGCTTGCCGGACGTCTGCTTTTTTTCATTGTGCCGGTTGCCGAAAACCGCCGAGGCGGTTCCCACGCTATCACCCGATCTGGCAGTAGAGGTTCTCAGCGCCGGCAACACCGCCAGCGAGATGGAAAGAAAACTGCGGGAGTATTTTGCGTCAGGCACCCAGCTCACATGGATCATCGATCCCGTTTCCCGCGTCGTTGCGATTTATCACCGTCCTGGCGAACCAACGCGCGTGATTCCATTCGAAGGCCATCTTGATGGTGAAACCGTCGTGCCGGGATTCACCATGCCCGTAAGCGATCTGTTCAGGAACGTGCCCGCCATGCGTTGACAATCTTTGGTTGTTTGCCGGACCGGCCTCAGTTTGCAATGCCTTTGGCAAACCTGATTCCCCGACGGTCCGGTCGACAACCCGCGCGAATTGGGTCGGAACGCTGGTGCAGACGCCGATGGGTCTGAATTATCCTTGACGCATCTGGTCCAGCAGTCAATCCAGAGCGGGATCGCGCCAAAACAGCGATGGGACATTTTCCGCCGCAAATGGGACGGAAAATGTCCCGGAATGTCCCATCTTGCCCGCCGTGGGCATCGGGCGGTTCGGCGTAAGTGCAGCGGCGGCGTGGAGTTGAATTTCATGGGGCCGGCCGGGAAGTGAAAAACCGCGAAAAATGGGACATTTGGAGACATTTTGAGACATGGGGGGTGTGGCGCAACACTTTTTTCGACGAAGTGTTGCATTTTGGGGCGCGGGAGCGGGGATGGAGCTTAGGCAAAGCCGCGGCCTTGGTGGAGGCTTTGGTAGAGCAACAATCTATCTCCCCCTGGCAAACCCCGGATTCCCCGCCGCCCGGTATTGCCCCGGCGTTTGGCCGGTTTCGCGCTTGAAGACGACGCTCATGTATTCCGGATGGGCGTATCCCGCCAGGGGCGAGATTTGATCCAGCGGCAGATCGGATTCGGCCAGCAATTGCTTCACGCGTTTCAGTTGCACCGCGCGAAACTCAGCCTGCGGGCTTCGGCCCAGGTATTGACGGAAACGCCGCTCCAGCAGGCTTCGCGACATGGGGATGTGGCGGAGCAAGTCCTTCATGCCCAGGCCCTGGCAGGCGCGCTCGCGGATGAATCGCACCGCCGCGGCCACCATCGCATCGTCTATCGCCAGAACATCGCTGGATTGGCGGATGGTGATTCCCACCGGAGGAAGCAGCAGCGGTTCTTTTGGCGGGGCCTGGCCGGACATCATCCGGTCGAGCAAGGCAGCCGCCTCATAGCCCACGCGCTCGGCGTTGGGCACCACGCTGGACAGGGGCGGCTGGCATAAGTTGCACAGGACCGCGTCATCGTCCACGCCAACCACCGCCGCTTCTTCCGGTACCGCCATGTCCACGCGCTGGCAGGCGTCCAGCACATGCTGGCCGCGCATGTCGTTGCAGGCCATCAACCCGATGGGCCGGGGCAACGTCGTCAGCCATTTGACAATTTGCTCTTGCTCCTTCTCCCAGGAGTGAGCTTGGCGCTCGGGCCAGGGAGATTCCCAGACATCGCAGGTGAATTGGCGTTCGCTCAGGCGGGCTAGAAATCCTTCGCGGCGGTCGATCGACCAGGCCTGATCGCTGAATCCGCAGAACGCGAACTGGGTGAAGCCGCGTTCGAGCAGATGGTCGGCGGCGGCGACGCCGATGGCGCGGTGGTCGGATTCAATTCGCGGCACGCCGAAGGAATGGTGAATGTCGCTCAGATCGACGACGGGAATGCGGGCCTTGGTGAGCATTCGGGCCAGGGCGGGGGTTGTCTTTCGGCAAATGACCCCGCTTCCTTTCCACCCGTTCAACCAGGGCGGCGGCGAAGACCAAAGCTCGCGTTGTTCCAGAAAGCAGGACCAGGGCTGATGGGATCGGACGTAGCGCGTGATGCCTTGGAGGACCTGCCGTCCGTAGTGGATGGAGGTTTCGACGATGAGGGCGACGTGGGGACGATCGGGCATTGGTTATTGAAAAAGCGAAGATTTGTGCGGCGCGGAATCGCCCCCACCCGGGTGCAATCCGGAATAGAACTCAATCTAATAGTTGAGTTCCCCCGCGGGCGTTGCCTATTCGGCTTGAAAAATCGGATAAATCTCGAAATATGGGGACGGAACTGAGCGGCGGGGTAATAATTGCCCCAGCAAAGGATCTCAAAATAAATGGCGCGATTCTCATACAGCGCCATCCCGCCGCTGCAGTATTGTTGTGCAGAGCGAACCGCACGGATGGCTGGTTCGTTGGAAGGACATGATGGGTAAGGACATGGCGAAATTTCCGCGACGCAAATTCTCCCGCCCGGCGGCGGTTTTGGGTGGCGTTGCGCTGCTGTGCGCGCTGGGAACTTTCGCCTTCTGGGAGATTCGTTCCGCCGCTGCCGCTGAAATGCCTAAAACGGCGTCGGCGGACAACTTGAAGCTGTTCGATCAGCAGGTCAAACCATTCCTTGCCGCCAATTGCATCAAATGCCACGGCGGCGAAACCAAAATCAAGGGCGGCCTTCGGCTGACCAGCCGCGATTCGGTCCTCAAGGGCGGCGATGATGGGGCGGTCGTTTCACTCGATGCGCCGGACAAGAGCCTGCTGCTGGCGGCCATCAACTACGGCGGCGAGATCAAAATGCCGCCCGATTCCAAGCTGCCGCCGGACAAAATCGAACTGCTGACCAAATGGGTGAAGGCCGGCGTTCCGTGGACCGCGGGCGTCGATCTCACGCCTGCGGTTTTGGCCGAGACCCCGGCTTCGGGCCGGCCCGATCCGCCCACGCCCGAGGCGGCGCGCAAAAGCTTCTGGGCGTTTCAGCCGGTGAAGCGCCCGCCATTGCCGGCGGTGAAAGATTCGGCCTGGGTGCGAAATCCGGTCGATGCATTTATCCTGGCGAAATTGGAAGCCAAAGGGTTCAAGCCCGCTCCCCCGGCGGACAAGGTTTCTCTCATCCGCCGGGCAACGTATGACCTGACCGGCCTCCCGCCGACGCCCGCTGAAATTGACGCGTTTGTCGCGGATCAATCCACCAATGCCTACGAAAAAGTGATCGATCGGCTTTTGGCCTCTCCGCATTATGGCGAAAAATGGGGACGCTACTGGCTCGACCTGGTCCGCTACGGCGAGAGCAACAGCTACGAGCGCGACAACCCCAAACCCAATGTCTGGCGATATCGCGATTATGTCATTCGCTCGTTCAACGATGACAAGCCTTACGATCGCTTCGTCAAGGAGCAACTGGCCGGCGATGAAATGCCCGACGCCGCCAGCAGCTATGATCCGATCATCGCCACCGGCTTTTACCGGCTGGGAATCTGGGACGATGAGCCGAACGACCGCTTGCAGGCGCGCTATGATGGGCTGGACGATATCGTGACCACCACCGGGCAGGTGTTCATGGGCCTGACCATCGACTGCGCCCGCTGCCATAACCATAAGATCGACCCGATCCTTCAGACCGACTATTACCGCCTGTTGGCATTTTTTCAGAACATCAGGCCGTTCGAGAACGGCGGAGCGGGCGACCAGACCGAAATATTCGACATGCCCGGCGGACGCCAGGCGTATGACGCGCAGGTCGCCTCCAAGAAGCAGCAGGTTGCCGCCACCGAAGCGAGAATCATCGAAATCGCCAGCGATTTCATCGCCAAATACCCGGCCCAGGCCGCCATCTATGCGAAGCTGACAACTGAGCGAGAGAGAAAGCGCAAACGCGAGGAAGTGGCTTACGGGCGGCTGATATTTGACGAAGGCGAATTGGCGCTGGGCCATAAAGAATCAGAGGAATATCGCAAGCTCCGTCGGGAATTGGATGAGGAAAAGCATCCGCCGGACCATGCCCGGGCGCTGTGCGTTTCGGAAAACGGCGCGACGGCGGCGGATACCTATGTCTGCCTTCGCGGCAACGCCAATGTCCCGGGCGAAATCGTGCATCCGGGCTTTCCCAAGGTTTTGGCGGATGGCGATGCTGTCATTCCCAAGCCTGCCCCGGGCGCAAAGACGACCGGCCGCCGGACGGTGCTGGCGAACTGGATTACCTCCGATGCCGACCCGCTTTTTACGCGGGTGATGGTGAATCGCATCTTCCAGTATCACTTTGGACGCGGCATTGTGCGCTCGCCGAACAATTTCGGCGTGCAGGGCGACCGCCCCACCCATCCCGAATTGCTCGACTGGCTCGCCAGCGAATTCAAAGCCGACGGCCTGCATCTCAAGCCGATCCATAAGCTGCTGATGATGAGCAACGCGTATCAGATGTCGTCTGCCGTCGATGAAAAAGCGTTGGCCGAAGATCCGCAGAATAATTTGTTCTGGCGTTTCGATCTTCGCCGGCTGACCGCCGAGGAAGTGCGCGATTCCATTTTGGCCGTTGATGGGTCGCTCAACACCAAGATGTATGGTCCGAGCATCTATCCCTTCATCTCGCGCGGCGTGATGGCCGGCCAGACCCACCCCGGCGAAGACTGGCACACAACCGGCACCGATGAAGACAACCGCCGAAGCATTTACGTGCATATCAAGCGGTCGCTTCCCGTGCCGATTCTTCAAGCCTTCGATGCCGCCGAGACCGACCGTTCCTGTCCGGTGCGCTTTGCGACGGTTCAGCCGACGCAGGCGCTGGGAATGCTCAACGGAACATTCCTGAACGAAGAGGCGCAAAAGCTTGCCGACCGGCTGAAAAGAGAAGCCGGGGATGATCTGACGAAACAAGTGACGCTGGCGTTTCGGTTGACGACAGGCCGCGTTCCAACGCAGCCGGAAATATCGCGTTGCCTGGACATGATGGCGGCGATGCAAAAGCACGACGGCGCAACGCCGGAGCAGGCGCGGAAGTATTACTGTTTGATGATGCTGAATTTGAACGAGTTTATGTTTTTGGATTGATTCAGGTGGCACGGGCGGCCCGCCCGTGTTTTTCGCAACGAGTGGCGTTCATTATGGAGCACGCCTTGAAGACGACGAATTTCCCGTATCACGGGCGTCTCGCCCGTGCCATCTTGAAATGAAGACACGGGCGAGACGCCCGTGATACGAGAGATTTGCCAGCGCCGCCTGTGGGCGCGTGCTTTGTCGCGGACAGCGGCCGCCCTGATGAGTATCTCAGTATGACTGTAGTCGCGAATCGTGAACGCGATTTAAATAAGGATCACGGGCGAGCCGCCCGTGCCACGTGAAATCATGAGTGATCCCCAACGACCCACAAACACCTTCTGCCGCCGCACCCGTCGCGAATTCCTCTGGCAGGCCGGCGCTGGTTTCACGGGCCTGGCCCTGGCCGGCCTGCTCGACGGCGATGGTTTCTTTGGCGCACGCGCCTATGGTGCGCATAAGGCTGCCGCCCGGCTCAATCCCGAAGAGCCGCGCTTCGCACAGCTTCTCCCTAAAGCAAAGAGCGTCATCTTCCTCTTCATGTACGGCGGCCCATCGCATGTCGACACCTTTGACTATAAGCCGAAACTTTATGAACTGGACGGCAAGACCATCCAGATCAAAACCTTCGGCCGCGGCGGGAAGAAAAACGAAGGGCGCGTGGTCGGACCGAAATGGAAAATGAAGCAGTATGGCCAGTCCGGCAAATACATTTCCGACCTTTTCCCCAATCTGGCAACCTGTGTTGATGATATTTCGTTCATCCATTCCATGACTGCCGACTCCCCGATTCATGGGTCGGCGATGTTGCAGATGAACACCGGGAAAATCCTGTCCGGCAGCCCGTGCATCGGCTCGTGGGTGAATTACGGCCTGGGCAGCGTCAACCAGAACATGCCGGGCTTTTGCGTCATGCTCGACCCGACCGGCGGGCCGATCAGCGGCTCGAAAAATTGGTCCAACGGCTACATGCCCGCCAGCTATCAGGGCGTCATCCTTCGCTCAGCGGGAGAGCCGATCCTCGACCTCAAGCGCCCCGATGACATGACCGACCCAATGCAGCGCCGGCTGCTTGATACGCTTAAGGATTTCAACAACGAGCATGAAGTCAGCCATGAGGGATATTCGGAGCTGAGCGCGCGGGTGTCGAGCTACGAGATGGCGTATCGCATGCAGCAATATGCCCCCGATGCGGTCGATCTGTCGAAGGAAAACCTGGCAACCTGGGACATGTATGGCCTGAACGACAAGAAAACCGAGGAATTCGGCCGGCGATGCTTGCTCGCCCGGCGCCTGGTCGAACGCGGCGTGCGTTTCGTCCAGATTTACGCCGGCGGCGCGAATAACGACGACAACTGGGATGCTCACGGCGACCTGGTGAAGAACCACACTTTCCATGCCGGGCGGACGGACAAGCCGATCGCCGGCTTGATCCAGGATTTGAAGCAACGCGGATTGTTGGAGGAAACGCTGATCGTCTGGGGAGGCGAATTTGGCCGCCAGCCCACCGCCGAATACGCCAAGGGCACGGGCCGCGATCACAACGCCGCGGGTTTCACGATGTGGATGGCCGGCGGCGGAATCAAGGGAGGCACCAGCGTCGGTGAAACCGACGAACTGGGCAACGCCGCCGTCACCGACCGCTTCCATGTAAAGAACCTGCACGCCACGATCCTGCACCAGCTTGGAGTCGATCCGAATCGGTTGTCGTATTTCTATGGAGGATTGGATCAGCGATTGGTTGGCGTGGAAGGAGCGGAACCGATCAGGCAGATTATCGCGTGAGTTCATTTCTTTCGCGCAGGCAGTCGAGTTCGTCCTAAAATGGCAACCGTCATCGAGACGGCAGGCACCGCTTGAGAGTGTCCCGTTGGTGGTGCTTTGGTTCATCCCCGGGAACGCCGACGCCTCCGTCGGCCCTTCAGGAAATGCCGAAGCGGCCGTCGCGTTGTCGGCGTGACATGTTGAACGAAACGATGGCGACAGAAGCAACCCCAGAACGACGCATCGCTCGCGCACTTCGCGCGTTGATGGAGTGCATTTTGCCGGGTGACGCGCTTCCGGAAACGAATCAACTTCTGATGGTTCTAGGCAGCCTGGAACATTTTGTGCCGCGGGTTCTGGCGGAAGTTCACCCGCACTGGAAATTCGAATCGCTCGACGGTTTTTATCTGGCGGAGGCCAAAAAGATCGGCGAAGATCTCGCCGAACTGCGCGGCCAATGCATTTTGATTTGCGACCAAACGCTTACGCCATTTCATCTCCGGATGCACGTTGCTGCGATGGCTGATGAAATTGACTGGATGGAATGCCGGGTTGGGAAGTGTGGAACCGGCGCCGGCGGTATGGAACGCGTTGCGTGGGCGGATTGGAATGGTCGCACGGACCGCTACTTGCAGGAGTCGCTGAAGGTGATCGATTGGGCCTATGCCGTGACCTTCGGAGAGCGAGAGTAGGAATGGATGCACCGGAATCTGAATATTTGTGCGGTGCGTGAGGGAATCACGATTGACACGAATTATCGAGAATTTACGCAAATGGGACGAAGTCGCGCGGCGAAATCAAAACAACGAATTCGTGAAGATTCGTGTCGAGTTGCCCGGATTCGTGGTTCTCCTTCGTTTTAGGTAAAACACCCGCTTATGACCCCCGATCTCTCCAACCGTGTCGCTCTTGTAACCGGCGCTTCCCGTGGCCTTGGCGCGGCGATTGCCCTGGCCCTTGGCGCGCATGGCGCGAAAGTCGCCGTCAATTATTTGGGCAACCCCGACGGCGCTAAGCGCACGGCCGACGAGGTCTGCAAGGCCGGTGGAAAGGCCGAAGTTTTCCGCGCCGATGTGCGCGACCCCGGTGCCGTGCGGAAGATGGTTTCCGACGTCGAGAAGCACTTCGGGCTGATCGACATCCTGGTGATCAACGCCACCGGCCCCCAGCCGTTCGTGAAGATTGAAGACCTCACCTGGCAGGCGTTCCTCGATCAATACGAATTCTTCGTAAAAAGCCCGATGCTGCTGGTGCAGGCGGTAGTCGGCCAGATGAAAAAGCGGAAATATGGCCGGATCATCAACATCGGCTCGGAGGTCTTCGAGAAAGGCGTGCCGGAGTTTTCCAACTATGTCTCGGCCAAGGGCGCGCAGCTCGGCCTGACGCGCTCCTGGGCGATGGAACTGGCCCCGTGGCAGATCACGGTAAACCAGATTTCCCCCGGATGGATTCCCACCGAACGCCATGCCGGCGATTCCCAGGAAATGAAGGACGGCTACGCCGCCAACGTCCCCATGAAGCGCATGGGCGTCCCCGCCGACATCGGCGCGGCGGCCGCGTTCCTCGCCAGCGACGGCGCGAATTTCATCACCGGGCAAAAGATAACCGTCAACGGCGGGAACTCGCTGGAGTAGCGCGGAAGCGAAGAGTTTTTGTCCACGAATTGACACGAATTGACACGAAGAAGAGAAGAATGCGGAGTTGGAATTATCAAGATGCAGAGCGTTTTTCAGGTTGATCGAGCGCGGCCTGCGCCCGCAACCAGGACACGCGCCCAAAGCGGCGCGGGCGATTTCCCGTATCACGGGCGTCTGGCCCGTGTCTTAATTCAAAGAGGACACGGGCGAGACGCCCGTGATACGGGAAATCAGCCCGCTTCTTCGTCCGGAGAAAATCTTGTTCAAAAAACAAGAAATCGCGAGATATCCATGAAGGATCTTGCCCGCCTTCGCGCATCGGCTAGATCCTTCGGAGTACCTCAGGATGACGGTCGGGCGAACGCCCGAGCAACCTGGGAAACGCTGCGAGATGAACCATCCAATGCCTGCGCATTTATTCGTGTTCATTCGTGTCAATTCGTGGACCTTTTTGTCTTTCTCGAACCAGGAACCAACTCATGAACCTCCTCCGTCTCTTTCGCGCTTCGGCGCTGGCCATTTCCCTCGTCGCCATTCCCGCTTTCGCCGCCGATGAGCTTCCCGGCACCGCCGCCCATCCCACGTGGAAAGTTCTGGCCCAGGATCACGGCCATGCCGTCGTTCTCAACGCCAAGGGCGAAGTCGAATGGGAGTTTCCCATTGGCCCCACCTCGCACGATATCGCCCTGCTCCCCAATGGCAATTACCTGCTGCACATGAGCGATACCGTCATCGAGGAAGTGACGCCGGAGAAGAAAGTCGTGTGGACGCACACCTCCGTCCCGACCGACGCCAAACGCGGCGTGCAGATTCATGCCTTTCAGCGGCTGGCCAATGGCAACACCATGGTTTCCGAGTCCGGCAATTGCCGGATCATCGAGGTCGACAAGGACGACAAGATCGTCAAGCAATTTCCCCTCACCGTCGTGCATCACAGCACCCACAGCGACACGCGCCTCGTTCGCGAACTGGATAACGGCCATTACCTCGTCGCCCACGAATCCGACGGCACCGTCCGCGAATACGATGAGAACGGCAAAGTCGTCTGGAGCTACAAGGTCGACCTCAATGGCCGCCCCGAATCCGGCGGCCATGGTCCCGAAGGCCACGGCGACCATTGCTACAGCGCCTACCGCCTGCCCAACGGCAACACCCTCATCGGCGGCGGCAACAACAACCGCGTGCTGGAAGTGAATCCCGCGGGAAAAATCGTCTGGAGCATCGACCAAAAGGAACTGCCCGGCATCACGCTGGCCTGGGTCACCATGCTGGAAGTTCTACCCAACGGCAACATCATCATCGGCAACTGCCACGCCGGCCCGGAAAATCCGCAGCTCATCGAAGTGACGCGCGATAAGAAGGTGGTCTGGACGTACAAGGATTTCAAGAACCTCGGCAACTCAACGGCGGCGAGCGAGATTCTGGGGATCGAGGGAAAGGTGATTCGATAGTTCAATCGTATGGCCCGGCGAAGCGCAACGCGGAGCCTTCTCGCCGCCGGGGTGGTGACTTTAGTCACCACCCTTTTTTGCAACAGGCGCGCTCAAAATTTGACGTTCATCACAGCGGCGCCCGCTGCGACGAGTCGGACGGTGCGGGAAATCCGTCGCGAAATTATGTCCTAAAAATCAAATAATCTTCCACGCCGGGGCAAGTGGCGCGCACTACCGTGGTTTACAAAGTGACGCTATCGCCGCGCCGCCCCGGATTTACATATTCAAACGGAGCGGTTTAAAAGGCGCTCATCGTGACACGGCCGTCTCGGCCGTGCCGGCGACGGGAAAATGCGAATAATAATCGTTGCCAGTGCTTCTTGAACTCATTACATCGCCAGCACGGGCGGGACGCCCGTGTCACGTTGAAGCCGCAGAATTCGCCCCAAATCCTGCACGTTTTCACCGCCGGACAGCAAAAACCGCTGAATTTGGGTGTCGAAATTCTGCGCTCACATTCCCGCCAGACAGCGATCAATCCGCGCCAGCGTCCGCGCCTTGCCAAGAAATTCCAGCGTCTCGAAAATCGGCGGACTGATCGCCGATCCGCTCACCGCCACGCGAATCGGCTGCGCCACCTTTCCCAGGCCTAATTGCTTCTGCTCGCAATACGCCTTCACGGCAGTTTCCAGGCTCGTGGTCGTCCAGTCGCTGATATCTTCCAGCGTGGCCTTTACATCGCGCAAAGCCGCCGCGCCCTGGCCTTCGTTTTTCTTCAGCACCTTGTCGATCGCGTCGGCCTGATATTCGATTTTCTCATCCGGCGTAAAGAGGAATCGCGATTTTTCCTCGGCTTCACGCAAAATGTGAAAGCCGTGATTCATCTTCAGCACTTTTTCCAGCTCGCCGTCGGTTGCGATGTTCAATGGCGAATCGGGATTCACGGAAAGATAGTCGCGCATGGCGGCCAGCATGCGCGGCGGGGATGATGCAACGCCGGCTTCGGTATTAAACGCCAGCAGCTTGTCGCGGGCGAACATTGAATTGCTGCGGCCGACGCCGTCCAGGCTGAAGAGCTTCACCAATTCGTCGATGCTCATTCGCTCGCGATCGCCGCCGGGACTCCAGCCGAGAAGGGCCAGGAAGTTATTCAACACTTCCGGCAGATAGCCGTTCTTGCGGAAATCGTGAACCATGATCTCGGGCAAATCCGCCTCGCGCAGGCCGACGGCTTTCATGACCTTCGGCTGCTCGGATAAATCGAGTTGTTTTTTCTCATCGCCGAGCCATTCGCCCAGGCGAGCCTCGGCAATTCCCGCATCGGTTGCGATGTCGGCCAGTGGCCGTTTGGCGCTGCGCATCACTTCACCAACGCGCTTGCGGATTTTCTGGTCGCGATCTCGCTTGCTGAGCTTTGCCCGCGTTTCGGGCGCTAAAATTACCGACAGGTGTGCATAGATCGGCCGCGGATATCCCAGCGCTTCCTGCAACGCGATATGGTTGCACGTGTTCAGCAGATGTTCCTGCCCGCGGAGGACGTGCGTGATGCCCATCTCGGCGTCATCGACGACCACGCCGAAGTGATACGTCGGCATGCCGTCGCTTTTGCGAATGACGAAATCCTGCACTTCGCCAACGCCAAACCCCTGGTTCGGCCCGAGCACGGCATCGTCGAAGCGATATTCCTTCGGCTGCATGACAAACCGCACCACGTGCGGCCGGCCCTCGGCTTCATATTGCTTGATCTGCTCGGCGCTGAGCGCCGGCCGGCGATAGCGGAATTGCCGCTTGGCGCGCTCGGCCTGCTTGCGCTGCGCATCCAGCTCTTCGCTGGTTTCATATGCTTTATACGCCAGGCCGCGCTCCATCAGTTTTTCGATCAGGGCGTTGTAGATCGGCAGGCGCTTGGATTGATAAACCAGCTCGGCGTTGTCCCATTTTAAGCCGAGCCATTGCAGATCCTCGACGAGTTGATGGACGGCTTGTTCGGTGCTGCGGGCCAGATCGGTATCCTCGATGCGCAGCAGAAATTTCCCGCCGGTATGCCGGGCCAGAAGCCAGTTAAAAAGCGCCGTGCGCGCCCCGCCGACGTGGAGATAGCCGGTGGGGGATGGTGCGAAACGGGTGACGACGGTTGGGTTGGACATGATGGGAAGAGTAAGGAATTAAGGGTCAAGAGTAAAAGCGAATTCGTGACAAATGCGCACGCCGGTGTCTGAGGTAATCCTCAGCGCGGCCGGTGGCCGCAACCAAAACACGCGCCCGAAGCGGCGCGGGCGATTTCCCGTACCACGGGCGTCTCGCCCAATGCCGTCAACTTAGCTTTTGTCGTAAGTCCGCGCCAGCGCGCGCCTTACAAAGGGGTCGCGCAAAGCATGACCTCCTGCGAAAATGGTGTTGCGTAACACACCAACTTCAACAGGAGGCCAAGGATGGTAACTT
>DASRRM010000248.1:0-24338 GCA_035695715.1 Tepidisphaeraceae bacterium | reverse complement strand
GATGTGGAGCAGTTACACCAAGAGTTTCATCTTGCCGTCGCGCGCCTGCGACAGAAGGCGAGTCTCATATACTCATTCTTTGCACAGGCCGGATTGAAGCTCGAAAATACTTAAACTTCTTTATGCAACGGTCAGTAAATGGCCGTCCGCCGATCAAGGCCGAGCAATGGGGCATTCGCGATGCGATTGCCGTCGTGTTATGCGAGGCGATCGTTATCACCGGCGATACAGACGCGATCGCCAAAGCCAGGACAATTCGAACTGATCGCTATGAGCGTCAGATACTTGATCTGCCGCCAGAGTCCCTGGCGATTCCGCACGGATGCAATACGGTGCGGTGATAGTGCAAGTCTGCAAAATAAAGCGGACAACATCACCCGGCGTGTGTGTCAGGATCACGGATGGCGCGTAGTCGCGCAAGGCTATCCTGCAAATCTGCTTCACACGGCAAATGCCGCGTCGCGCAGTTCGCGGAACACACGGGCAATATCCTTTGGCTGGTAATGCGCATTGAGCCCACTGGGATTAGGCAACACCCATAAACGCGTTTGGCCGATCGACTCCGGCTGTAATCCAACGATCGCCTTGGGCCGCGCGAAGCCGATGCGATACGCCCCGACGCCCAGCACGGCCAGGTATGCCGGGCGGAATTGTTTCACCTTCGCAGCAAGTTGTTTGGCGCCGGCGATGATTTCTTCGTTGGAAAGCTCGTCCGCGGCGGCGCTTGCGCGGGTTACGACGTTGCTGATTCCCAAACCCAGCGGCAGCAGTTGATGTTCATCGAATGGCGAGATGATTCCCGGCGTAAACCCGCTGGCATGAAGGGCCGGCCAGAACCGGTTTCCCGGGCGGGCAAAATGATGCCCAACCGCAGCGGTATAAAGCCCCGGATTGATTCCCGCGAACAAAACGCGCAGGCCGGGCGCGATGAGATCGGGGACGAGCTTATCTTTCGCTTTGGCCAGGTCGTCGCGCGTCGGGCGAAACCGCCGAATCGCGGCGGGCGATGTCGCCTGGGATGATTGAAGCGGTTTGCTTGCGATACCGGTTTCCCTCTTCCTTCCGGAATGATCTTACAACGCCATCGTTGAAGAAAAACGCGGGACACTGGCGAAGGAGCGAAGCCGCGCACATAAACCCGCGGCGAAAAAAAACGGATCTCACTACATTTTCGCCTTTGCATGTCAGGGTGATGCTGGTCGCGATATGCAGGACGGCGATGTCCCATGATGTCTCCGAATGTCTCCTGTTTCACATGAAGACAGAGGAACGAGCCGCGCACGGAGGGTACTCCCGAAGTAAGCGGTGCCGGTGGGATCCGCTTACTCCGGGAGTACCCTTCGTGCGCGGCTCATTTCTCTTCTGGTACCGGGACTTGGGCACGGAAACCGACACTACCCTGAGCGTTAGTGGTGGGGGCCGTTACAGTGATCCCTTCGTGCTCGGCACGCCGTCATTTCTCGGATCGAGCGTCACTGCCTGCCGCAGCGCACGGGCCGTTGCCTTGAAGATGGCCTCGGCGATGTGGTGATTGTTCGTTCCGTAGGGAACGTGGATGTGCAGGTTCATTTTCGCGTTGGTGGCGATCGATTTGAAGAATTCCTCGACCAGTTCCGTCGGGAATGTGCCGATCGATTCGCCGGTGAAATTGACCTTGAACACGAATGCCGGTCGGCCGGAGAGGTCGAGGGCAACCTGGGCGAGGCTTTCGTCCATGGGAACAATCGCCCAGCCATAGCGGCTGATCCCGCGCTTATCGCCCAGGGCCTGCTCAATTGCCTGCCCGATGACGATGCCGACATCTTCGACCGTGTGATGCGCATCCACTTCCAGGTCGCCCTCGGCCTGCACGTCAAGATCGATCAGGCTGTGGCGGCCTAGCAGATCGAGCATGTGGTCGAAGAAGCCTATGCCGGTGCGCGGCTCGGTGCGGCCGGCGCCGTCAAGATTGAGCTCGACGCGAACCTTGGTTTCCTTGGTCTGGCGGGAAATCTCGGCCTTGCGGCCGCCGTTCTTTTTGGACATCTTTACCTTTTACCGCGGCGCAGGCGGCCCGAAATTAACCTATGCAAGTTTTCCGATAGACTTCCAGGTCCGTTGCCCCAAGACGCCGGTTCTGAGGTACTCCGAAGAGCCGGATCATTCGCGTAAAAACCCGGCTCTTCGGAGTACCTCAGAACCGGCGTCGGGTGGACAGCACTGCCAGAGGATCAAAAAATCGTAACCGGCTATTTTCGGACACGCCCTAAAATTCACACGCTCTGAGCCGGTACCACCCGCGGCTTGCGATCCCGAATCTCCTGAACTTTCTCCGCTGCCTCAATGCTCATCGGCTTGCCATCTTCGCCGCCAGTGCCGGCGGCGGTTTCCAGCGTCAACTGTTTGATTCCCGCCAGCAGCGCGTTGTTTTGCGCGCTGTTGCCGACGGTGATACGAATCTTATCGGTCAGGCCGGGCAAGTCGAAATAGCGGACGAGAATCCCGATCTGTTTCAGGAATCGATACGCGGCCTGGCCGTTTCCATCCGGCGCGGTAGCCAGCACGAAATTCGCCTGGCTGGGAAGCACCGCCCAGCCTAAATCGCGCAAATTCGAAGTCAGGCGATCGCGCTCCAATTTCAGCAGCTCCCATTTTTCCTTGTAGTAGGCCTGGTCCGATATCGCTGCCGTCGCGGCGGCAATGCTCAAGGCGTCGCAGTTGTAGCTGTCCTTGGCTTTCATCATCTCATCAATCACCTGCGGCTGGGCGACGGCATAGCCGAATCGCAACCCCGCCAGACTGTACGCCTTGCTCAGCGTGCGCGAGATGACGACGTTGGGATGATTGCGCACCAAAGACAGGCAATTGTCCTCGGCAAAATCGGCGTACGCCTCGTCGATGAGCAGCAGTCCAGGAAACTGCCGGGCCAGTTCGTCGACCTTGGTTGGCGAAACAAACGTGCCGCTGGGGGCGTTGGGGTTGGCCAGATAAATCGCGTTGGCGCGGGTGGCCAGTAAAGCCTCGGTGGGCAATTCCCAGTCATCCCCCCATGGCACCGCGGTAAAGTGCGCATCCTGAAGCCGGGCAAGAACCGGATACAGCGAATAAGTCGGGTTGGGCGAGGCGAGTTTTCCGCCGGGCGGAATAAACGTGCGCGTGGCGATGGTGAGGATGTCGTCGCTGCCATTGCCGGCGAGGATCATGTCCGGAGATATGCCGTGATGTTTGGCGGCCACGGCGCGGAACGCGTCGGCGGTTGGATTAGGATAGCGCCTCAGCGTTTCCTTGCCGACATTGGCGATTGCCTGCAGCACGCGGTCGCTGGGATCAAAGGGATTCTCATTGGTATTGAGCTTAACAACATTTTGCTCAGAGCCCGGCTGTTCGCCGGGCGTGTAACCAGACATATCGCGCACTGTCGCGCGGACAAATGACGGAGCCATGAAGGGATTATACCTTTGGCTCGGCGCGAATGCGAAGCAAAAGTCGCCCTCCCTCTTCGCGGCTTGCTCATTGAACTTGCATGATTCCTTATGCGCTTCGACTTCATTCGCCGCCGTCTGACTTCTGTTGACGGCTTAGCACGAAGTCGGCGATGATCCTCTCAGGTCAAATCGCCAGACATTAGGAGCAAATATATGGGTGTCGACTTTGCCTTGGATTACGGTTGCCCGGTGAAAGACCAACTCTCGATGGAAGGCCTGGTCCGACTCGTCAAGACCCGTGACCGGGCCGCGACGATCCTCGCCATGGTCCGGCGCGATGGCAACACCAAACCCCCATCGGAAATTCTGATCACTCAGCGAGTGCAAAGGCCCAATGGCGTTCAGGAAGATCAAGCGGTATCGATTCAGTCCATGATCGACCAGGCCGCCGCGCTTGAGGGCCTTGCCCACCATTGCCAGGATTGCTCGGCAAATCTGGCGATGAAACCCTTCACCTGCTACGGCAGTATTCGCTATCCCATTCGATTGCGCACCGAGCAATGGCTCCTGAGTTTGCTGCCCGAGGATATCAACTGCACAGCCGGCATCATTCTGCAAAAATATATCAAAGACTTCCGCTACGACGGCGGTGATATCCTGAAACTGCGGCAGAATCCGACGTTTTTTGAAGATCGCACGGGACCAACCCGGACATGGAAATCCAAGGGATTTCTCGGCCGATTATCAACCGCGTTTTCCCTCACTTCGTCCCAGTTGTTGCAGATGCTGTTTTGCGTCGGAGCGCTGCAGCCGCCGCATTGCACGATGCTCTGCCTGTTCCTCGGCTTGATCCCGCACGACACGCCGGCCGACCAGCTGCAAAACCAAAATACCTTCCTGCGCGTGGCCTTTAGCGACGGCGATATGCCATCGGACGTGCCGGACATCGGCGCATTCATTCACTTCTCCGACGCGCTTCTGCGAGCGGTTGCGTTGAATACGCCCGTGGCGATTGACTACTGAATCGCACACGCCTCATTCCGGCAATAAAAATGCCGTTCGTGAAAACAAACCGGGCCGTCTGCGGATGGCAGACGGCCCGGCTTTCAATTTAATGACGTGTAAAGTGAATCGTCAGAGGCTTACAGCTTGATGTCTCCCAGGCCGGTCGATTGCTCGCCGCCTTCGAGGCCGCCGCGGAGGCCGCGTTTTTCGGCGCGCTCGGCGCGCTTTTCTTCGCGGACGGTTTCCTCAACGGCCCACTGTGCGCGCTTGAGGGACAGGCCGATCTTCCGCTCGTCGCTGTCGACGCGGAGGATTTTTACTTCCACTTCCTGACCGACCTTCACGAGGTCTTCGGGCTTTTCGACCTTCTGATCGGAAATTTCGGAGATGTGAAGCAGGCCTTCCAAGCCGGGTTCAAGCTCCACGAATACGCCGAAGTTGGCGATTTTCGTGACATGACCCTTGACGACCATGCCCGGCCGATAGTTGGCGGGAATGACAGTCTGCCAAGGATCTTCCTGCATCTGCTTCAGGCCCAACGCGATGCGCTGTTTTTCCTGATCGACGCTGAGGACGACTGCGCGAACCGATTCGCTCTTCTTGAGCACTTCGGACGGATGGCCGATCTTCTTGGTCCATGACAAGTCGCTGACATGCAGCAGGCCGTCGATGCCTTCTTCGATCTCGACGAACGCGCCATAGTTGGCGATGTTGCGGACCTTACCCTCGACGACTGAGCCGGGGGGATATTTCTCGGCCACGCGTTCCCACGGGTTTTCCTCGACCTGCTTCATGCCGAGGGAAATTTCCTGCTTGTCCTTGTTGATCTCCAGGACTTTGACTTTCACCTTCTGTCCCTGGGCCACCACTTCCGATGGATGGTTGATGCGCTTGGTCCAGGACATTTCCGAAATATGCACCAGGCCTTCAACGCCTTCTTCGAGCTTGCAGAATGCGCCGTAGGACATGATGTTGACCACCTCGGCATCGTGAACCGAGCCGACCGGGTACTTCATCTCGATATTTTCCCACGGCGAAGCTTCCTTCTGCTTCATGCCAAGGGCGATTTTTTCCTTTTCCTTGTCGATCGACAGGACCTTCACTTCGATTTCCTGATCGATCTTGAGCACATCGCTGGGATGGTTCACCCGGCCCCAGGACATGTCAGTGATATGCAGCAAGCCGTCGATTCCGCCGAGGTCGATGAACGCGCCGAAGTCGGCGATGTTCTTGACGGTGCCCTTGATGACCTGGCCAATGGTCAGGCCGTTGAGGGTCGTTTCCTTCTGCATGGTGCGCTGCAATTCGATCATCTTGCGGCGGCTGATGACGATGTTGCGGCGCTCTTCATCAATCTTGAGGATGACAGCATCAATGTCGCGGCCGATCCAGTCGGAAATCTCGCCGGGGCGGCGAATGTCAACCTGGCTGGCGGGAAGGAAGACCGGCACGCCGATGTCAACGAGCAAGCCGCCCTTGATTTTTTTGGTGACCTTGCCGTGAACGGGGTCGCCTTCCTTCTTGGACTTCATGATGGCTTCCCAGTTGATGATGCGATCAGCCTTGCGTTTGCTGATCTTCACCAGACCGGTGTCGCCTTCGACTTCCTCGAGGAGGACTTTGACTTCATCGCCGACCTTTACGTTCTGCGGCTCGTCGAATTCACCCTTTTCCAGGACGCCTTCGCTCTTGAGGCCCAGCTCGACGACAAAGTCATCGCCGATGACACTGGAGATTTTGCCTTTGAGAATTGCGCCGGGGGTGAAGTCCTGGACTTCATCGCCCTTGATGAGTTTTGACAAATCGATGTCGGTGCCGCCCTTGGCTCCGCGCGAGGCGGATTCGGGGAGGGCTTCGAGAACGGCAACATCGACATCTGCGTCCATATCGCCAAGCGAGTTAATGAGATTAAAATCGACCATAGGATTGCGTTAGGGGCGGAGAGAGCCGCCCGAACCTCTGTTATGCGTGGCCCGTTGTTTTCAGGTGGAAGAGCAAGATCGCCGACGACCACGCTGCGCCGGAGTTCCCGTTGTACGCCGTGTTCGGAACGTCCGCCCACGCGCGAATCTGCGACTATAAGGGGAATGCGCGGCCTCGGCAAGGCGTTATGGGGCATTTGCGGCCTTCAAAATTGAACGTGTAGGATATTTCGCTTGTGTTTTGCCCAACCTGGGATAAAACCAAAGGGCATTGAATTGAAATTGAGACTTGTCTGCGGAGAGAGAGAAAATGAGAAGTATTGTGATACGCGGGGCTTTTGTTTTGCTCGGGATTGCCATCGCAGCGGCAGGAGTACAAGGAGCCACGATCGGCGCGTTTAGCGGCCCCTATGGCAACTCCGGCGACGCCCAGGGCCCGTTCCAGATCGGAAACGATTTCACCGTTACCGATCCGAATGGTATTACCGTCAGCCAGCTCGGCATCTTCGATGACGGGTTCGATGGGCTTAGCCAGGCTCACAACGTGGCGATCTACAACCTCAACGGATCGGTTTTGATGGCCAGTGCGACGGTGTCAGCCGGCACGACCGGATTCTCCTCGTCGGACGGGCCTTACACGTATACAAACCCGACGTCTTCCACGTCGTCAAATCCGCAAACGCAGGGCGGCTTTCGCTACGTGAGCATCGCACCCGTCTTTCTTCCCAATGGATTTCAGGGGTCGATCGTGGGATATGACCTCTCGAATACGCCGGGGAACATCGATGACTACGGCGATTTCGGCACGCTGCCCGCGGCCGATGCCGGAGAGATCACCTTCCAAACCTCTCGATACACCGGAACGTCGGCCGCCACGGGGTTGCCAACCGCTACCACAGGGGTGGGCGAGAATTTTGGCACTGGAACATTCGCTTTTACGCCGGCACCGGAGCCAGCGTCGCTCGCCTTGATGGGGCTTGGTGTGGCGGGTCTTCTCATCCGCCGACGGACGCTCAGAAGCGTCTGAATGGACGGATTGACGTTCTGATATCGAATTCAGCTCGTAGCAGGACGGATCCAACCCGCCCGCAGGGACGCGTTGCGCTCGGTCATGCCAGACCTGCGTCCTCTGGCACGGTCCACCACTCCCAATCTCAAGGCAGGCAAGAATTCTTGTCTGTCCGCCAATCGCCACAAACAAGGGTTACGCCCAACCGCCGTGGAGCTCGCTCTCATTTGCGGTTTTCGGCCCTTCCCGTGTATAGTCCTTTGAAAGTTCACATGCAGGGTGGATTTAGCAATGGTCCTAAGCGTTCTACGTGCGCTGTTCGTTCTTCTGATGGCCGCCATCGGGTGGTTCTATCTCAGCAATCAACAAAGCATCGGCGTCAACGCGTGGATGGTCATGCCCATCACACTTACCGTCGGCGTGCTGCTGGTTTGCGTCGATATTCTTTCGCCACGGCGGAAGCTGGCGGTTTTTTCGGGGGCGATTCTTGGCTTGATGGTTGGGGTCGCCATCGCTTATGCCCTGAGCTTCGTGGTCAAGCTGATCGTGGATATTATCCCGGTGCAGACCCCGCTGACCGATACCCAGCATAAAGTGCTGACCGATGTGCTGAACGTTGGCGTGGGAATGGTCTGCTGCTATTTTGCAATCTCCTTCATTCTTCAAACGCGCGACGACTTTCGCTTCATCATTCCGTATGTCGAATTCTCGCGCCAGCAAAAAGGGCCGCGGCCTTTGCTTTTGGATACCAGCTCGCTCATCGATGGGCGAATCTCCGATGTGCTTGCCACCGGAATCCTGGAAAGCCAGTTGATCGTGCCGACATTCGTGGTGGACGAATTGCAGGCGCTGGCGGACAGTGCCGACAAGATCAAGCGAAGCCGCGGGCGGCGCGGGCTCGATATACTGGCCAAACTGCGCGGCGACAAGGGTCTGAATATCAAACTGTTCGACGCATCGGACAGCCACGGACTGGACAGCGGCGTTGACCAGAAGTTGATCCGCCTTGCCAGGGAATTAAACGCCCGCATCGTCACCACCGACTATAACCTCGACAAGGTCGCTCAGGTGGCGGGTGTCAACGTGGTGAATATGAATGAGATGGCGGCGGCAATGAAGCCGGTCGTGCTGCCCGGCGAGAAAATGAAGCTGCGCATCGTGCGGACCGGCGAAGAGCCGGGCCAGGGCGTGGGATATTTGGATGATGGCACCATGGTGGTCGTTGAACATGCCCGGCAGCGATTAAATGAGGAAGTTGAAATCACCGTTTCCCGCGCTCTTCAAACCAGTGCCGGGCGGATGGTGTTCGGCAAGTTGAACAGCGAACCGGCCCCCGACGCCAGCGCCGTACCGCGCCGCCAGCGCTCCGAGAGTGACGCGGCCACCGCGGGGTAAGTTGCAAGAGTGCCGTTATTCTGAGCAACCTCATCTGTTTGAAAGGCTCTGTGCCTAATTCCTGATCACGCGGCGGTTCCGAGGGACTGCGAAGAGCCGGATTTGTCGCGCGACTGACCCGGCTCTTCGGAGTCCCTCAGAACCGGCGTTGAAACCATGGAATTTAACTGCGGGGGAAAGTCTTGTTGAGGATCGTAATCCGCCATTTCGCACGCTCGCACGAGTTTTGCATTGTTCGCATGCTGGCGAGATGGGTTACGTACAAGGAATATGTTATCCTTGACTTGTGGGCCGGCATGCGGGAACATGCCCGCCCGCGCTTCCCTACCACCAACATTTCGTCTGGTGGTCGCTTAGTTTCTGGGCCTTTATATTCAGGAGTCCTTCATGTCTACGGTTCGCCAAATGGCGATCAATGCGATTGCCACGACCAAACACAAGCTCGATCGTATCGATTTCAAGACCACGCACGTTGCCGACCTGTTTGGCGTCAATGTTTTCAACGAGGCCCAGCAGCGGGCACGCCTCCCCAAGCCGGTCTTCAAATCGTTGCAAAAGACGATCAAGGAGGGCGCGCCGCTCGACCCGGCCATCGCCGATGCCGTTGCCATCGCCATGAAGGACTGGGCTTTGGAAAAGGGCGCAACGCACTTCACGCATATTTTCCAGCCGATGACTGGGATCACCGCCGAAAAGCATGACAGCTTCCTCGCCCCGCCCACCGAAAGCGGCGCTGCCCTCACGGAATTCAGCGGCCGCGAGCTCAGCAAGGGCGAGCCCGATGCCTCCAGCTTCCCGTCCGGCGGTCTGCGCGCCACGTTCGAGGCTCGCGGCTACACCGCCTGGGACCCGACCAGCCCCGCTTACATCATCGAGCATCCGAATGGCGCTACCCTCGTCATCCCGACGGCCTTCCTCAGTTGGACCGGCGAAGCCCTCGACAAGAAAACGCCGCTTCTTCGCTCGATGGCAGCTCTCAGCGATCAGGCGATCCGCGTGCTCAAGCTGTTCGGCAAGACCGATGTGAAGCACGTCTTCACCACCGTCGGCTCGGAGCAGGAATATTTCCTCATCGACAAGAACTTTTACTTTGCCCGGCCTGACTTGGTGAACACCGGCCGCACCCTTTTTGGCGCTAAGCCGCCCAAGGGCCAGGAACTGGAAGACCAATATTTCGGCGTCATTCCCGAGCGCGTGCTGGCCTGCATGTCGGAAGTGGAATTCGACCTTTCCAAGCTCGGCGTTCCAATCAAAACCCGCCATAATGAGGTGGCCCCAAGCCAATACGAAGTTGCGCCGATTTTCGAGAATTCCAACCTGGCCACCGATCACCAGAATTTGATCATGCAGGTGCTGAAGTCCGTTGCTGACAAGTATGGTCTGGCCTGCCTGCTGCATGAAAAGCCGTTTGCCGGGATCAACGGCTCGGGCAAGCATAACAACTGGTCGATGTCGACCGACAAGGGCGAGAACCTGTTGAACCCAGGCGATACGCCTCATGAAAACGCGCAGTTTCTGGTTTTCTGCGCGGCGGTCATTCGCGGCGTGAACAAGTATGCCGAGATTCTGCGGCTCTCCATCGCCTCGGCCGCCAATGATCATCGCCTGGGCGCTAACGAAGCACCGCCGGCCATCATTTCGATCTTCCTCGGCGACCAGCTGAACGACATCATCGAGCAGATCGAAAAAGGCGGCGCAAAGAGCAGCAAGCAAGGCGGATTGTTCGAAACCGGCGTTGATGTGCTTCCCAAGATTCCACGCGAAGCCGGCGACCGTAACCGAACCAGCCCGTTTGCCTTTACCGGCAATAAGTTCGAATTCCGCGCGGTGGGATCATCGGCCAACATCGCCGGCGCCAATGCGATCTTGAATACCATCATCGCCGAGTCGTTCGATTACATCGCAACCAACCTGGAGAAAGCCATCGCTGGAGGCAAGGACCTCAACAAGGCTATTCAGGAACTGCTTCCGTCGATCATCAAGGAAAGCAAGCGCGTGGTTTTCAACGGCAACGGATATGCCGAGGAATGGCACAAGGAAGCAGAAAAGCGCGGCCTGCCCAACATGAAGAACACGGTCGATTGCCTTCCGGTCATTACCAAGAAGGAGAACGTCGATCTCCTCACCAAGTATCACGTTTACACCGAAAAGGAACTGCAAAGCCGGCAGGTGATCCTGGCGGAGAACTACGTGAAGACGGTGGACATCGAGGGGCAGACGGCACTGAACATGGCCAAGACGATGATTCTGCCGGCCGCTTTGAAGTATCAGAAGGAAGTTGGCGAATCGATCGCCGCCGCCAAGGCCGCCGGCGCCGCACAGCCCGCCGGATTGGAAACCTTCGGCACGCTGGTCAGCACGATCAATGATTTTCAGCGTGGCATCAACGCCCTGGAAAAGGCGCTGTCCCATCATGCCGACGGCGATGCCCTGGCCCACGCCAAGCATTACCGCGATCATGTGGTGAGCGGAATGCTTGAGCTGCGCAAGAGTGGCGACAAGCTGGAAACGATGGTTGCGGACGATTTGTGGCCGCTACCGACGTATCGCGAGATGTTGTTCGTGCGATAAGGGAGCCACGCGGTAGATGTTGATGAAATCAGAGCCTCGGGACTTCAATGTCCCGGGGCTTTTTTCTGCGCGATAAATTGATGGTGCCGGCTTCTCTTGACGCGAAGGCGCGAAGAGTCGAAGGACACGAAGAGATTCAAACGCGTGGGCATCCTTCGCGTCGCAAAAAACAAAACCCGTTGATGCGGATCGTAATGGATGGGGTCGATTATTGAATCGAATGGATTTCATAAAGGCACAAGATGTTGTCCCCTCGTAGAAGACCAACATAGAATTGCGTCGGCGCTCGCGATGGAGGAATCATGTTCAGCCGTACTGCTTTGCTTGGTGTCTCACTGCTTGGATTAACGTTGCTTACTGGGTGCTCGCCGTATGTCGACGGCTATTATTACGCGCCCCACCCCGCCGTCGCCGAGATTCAGGCGACGACGACCACCACGCAGCCCGCGCAGGCGCCGGCTCCTCCTGCCGCGCCGGTGACGGTGTACGCCACGGTTGTCGGCATTCGCCGCGAGAACCGCGACCAGCATATTCCGCTGTCAGTTGAAGTTCGTCTGCGGCTGGATAATCACGGCCAGGCCGCCGTCACGTTCGATCCGCACACGCTGGATCTCACCACCGGCGATCTGGTTCGCTTTCCTCCGCCGGTGATTGCTCCCCCGCCGGTTTCGCTTCCGCCGGGCCAGCCGGTGATCGTGCAGGCCAACTTCCCGTTTCCGCCGGGCCTGAGCTATGACAGCGTGAACGTGCAGAACCTGCAACTGCGCTGGGCCGTGGATATTGAAGGCCACACCGTTCCGCAGGCGGCTGAATTTCACAGGGTTTACCAGTATTATGATGATCCGTATTGGGGAAATGGGCCGTATTGGGGATATGGATATCCGTATCCTTATTACGGGCCGTATGTGGGCGGAAGGATTGTGATCCGGCGATGATCGCGGGTTGCCGGCGACACTCCAGCAAATAAGAGGTATAATGTGTTGGTGACCACGACCAGCCTATTTGACGCCTTGGCCCGCGATGCGCGATCAGGAACGGCGCGTCGTGATCCCGCGCAGCTTTCAACGCTCGCGGAGAAGATGATTGGCGTGTCGTTATCCGATCTCGATCACCTTCGCGGCTATGAACAGGATCTGAGGCTGGGCGAAATAAATGATTCGGCGCTTGAGTCTGAATTGCGCCGAACCATCTGGCAGTTGTATAAGGAATGGGCGATCGGCGCGCAAGACCTTTATCAGCGCGCCAAATCACTCCGTCGCGACGGGCAGGCGATCGCGGGAGTTGACAGGCTCAATGATGAGATCGGGAAAATCGAAGCACGCCTTACCGTAACTCCAGAAAAGACATTGAAAGCCCGCCAGCAGGCGCGCGAAGGCCACATCATACCGGCAAAGGAATTGCGCGATGAGCTTAACGCCCGGCTTCGCGGCTGACGCCAAATCGCAGTGGCTGGAATTGGCCGTGGCGCACCAGGAAATCGTCCTGGATATTATCGATCGTCTGGCCACAAATCCGCCGTCCAACGGAGAACACGTTGCGGACGATGTTCATGATGAGCAGGGAATCTCGCACTACATCTTTGTACATGTTCTCATCGAGCGCCAATCGAATTCGTTGACGATCATCGGTGTTGGGCACACGACGCGCCCCGGAAACTGATCAGCACATAATTCCGCACAGTAACCCGAGCATTGCGGAAGCTAGCCTCGATTCTTTTTGTCATTTCCCCCTTCGCGCGAGGCCGCTGCCTCGGCGAGAAAAACCCGGACCGCCCGCGCGAGATCTTCGCGGAGTTTAAACAGGCCATCGTCCTCCGTCATGTAGCGAATCAGCCGAAATGTCTCCAGATTGAACGGCAATTCCTCGACATCCTGCGTGATAAGTAACGGGCAGCGGGAATGGCCGTGGCAGAGCCCCAGAACGTATAGGACATCGGCATTAAAGCCGGTCAGATCGGCGACGATCAACTCCGCGCCCAACACCTGGCGGGCGATGTCGCTGAGCCAGCTGTTGGAGTCGAATGCCGGCTCGGAAACACGGGTGGCGAAGCCGCAGCCATAAAGTGCGGGGGAAACGGCTGTTTCATAGATAAGGCGAAATTCATCGCTGGATGGCATGAGCGCCAGGATTGTGCCGGGGGATACCTGGTCGCCGGGATGGGCCAGTGCGGCGGCGATCAGGTCTTTTTCAAAGGGCGAGATTCGCATGTTGCGGCTTTCCCCGGCGACTGCATCAACCAAAGTCATCACGAAGGGCGAGGCATCGGCGTTCGCGCGATTTTCGCCGCCCGGATGCCCCGCTACAATCCCGCCGTGCCTAATGCCGCGCATTTTCGTCTGGATTCATCTTTGCCCAAGCCCGACGGGTGGGCTCTTCCGTGGACAAGAAGCAGCACCATCCTGCGCTGTGACGGCGGCACCTTCGCAACCACGCTGAAAAATGGGGACGATGTGATTTCAACCTGGGCCGATCCGCTGGATGCGCTGGCCTGGCTCGCCCAGCGCGCCGGCGATGAACCCGCAAATACTCGGTGGGTGGGATTCATTTCATACGAATTGGGCCGATGGTTCGAGAAACTTCCGGCCAATGCCGTCGATGATTTTCGACTTCCCCTTTTTGCTTTTGCGCTTTGCAGAGAGTCCGCCGCGACGGCAACATCAATTGAATCACTGTGGCCGCGCGAAAAATTCGCGGAAACGCTGACGGGCGGTGCGGCACCAACATCCACATTCACGCCCGGCGAATATCGCCGCGCCGTCGCGAAGGTAATCGATTACATTCGTGCCGGGGATATTTTCCAGGCGAACCTGGCCCAGCGTTTTTCCGTCGATACGCCTCTGCCGCCAGCATCCATCTACGCAAACCTGCTTAAATCCGCCCCGGCCAGTTATGGCGGCCTCCTCGATTTCGGAGATTTCTCGCTGATCTGCAATTCACCCGAGCTTTTTTTCGGCGTTAGCCCCCTTCCCGATGGCAGTCGCGCGATCGTTACCCGGCCGATCAAGGGTACCCGGCCGCGCGTTGCCGGAATGGACGTCGAGTTGCAGGCCAGCACCAAAGACCAGGCCGAACTGAACATGATCATTGATCTGGAGCGCAATGACCTGGGCCGGATTTGCGAAATTGGATCGGTAAGAGTGACCGAGCCGCGAACCATCGAAATCCATCCCACCGTCTATCATGGCGTGGCGACGATCGAAGGCGCATTGAGGCGGGAAATCCGATTTATCGATATTTTGCGGGCCATGTTTCCCGGTGGCTCGATTACCGGCGCGCCGAAAATCCGCGCCATGGAGATCATCGACGAGCTTGAACCCGTGCGCCGCGGCCCCTATTGCGGCGCGATCGGCTATCTGGCCCCGGGCGGCGCGATGCAATTCAACATCGCCATCCGCACCATGATCGCCCGCGTCGGGCGGGTGCATATCTCCGTAGGTGGAGGCATCGTCGCTGATTCCAATCCGGATGCCGAATACGAAGAAACGCTGGTGAAAGCGCGGGCGATGTTCGAGGCGCTCGGAGTTTCAATCGAATACTGAACGAGAGCGGAATCCATAATTGAGTTGCGTCGCTTACAGATCGCGAAACCGCGCCAATCTAGTTTCGCCGACCCGCGCTCGAGGTCGCTTGCGATTTCGCGATTTTCCTCTGGATGTCGGTTGACATCGTTGCCGTTACACCAGCGCTTCACAGGTCAAACCGTCATAAAACGCCCTATATCTGCCAAAATCTGCAATTATCTGGATTATTCTTGACATCCCCTGAAAACTTTTGCACAATTATGACGAACACTGACGAAACGCGGACGCGAAGGAACTCGAATAATGGCAGTGCAGACGTCTACCCGGCTTGAACGACGCGAAGTGGAGTCCCTCGTGCGCGAGGTGCTGCGACAACGGCTCGCCGGGCAGATAAATCCACCCATGGCGCGCGGGCAGTCGGGCCGGGCACCGGCTAAAGCGGGCGGACCGCCCCATCCTTTGGTCGTCAATGTGTCAGCCCGTCACATGCACGTGACCCCGGCCGATTTAGAGGTGCTTTTTGGCCCGGGCGCGAAGCTCACCAAACTGAAAGACCTCTATCAGCAGGGCGAATTTGCCAGCGAGCAGTTGGTGACCCTTGTCGGGCCACGGCAGCGCGTCATTCCCAACGTTCGCATCCTCGGCCCCATTCGCGATTACACCCAGGTCGAGCTCAGCTACACCGACGGCGTTTATCTGGGCGTCGATCTTCCCCTGCGAATCAGCGGCAATCACGAAGGTACGCCGGGCATCACCATTCTCGGCCCCAAAGGCGCCATCACCATCAATAAGGGCGTCATCCGCGCCGAACGGCACGTGCACACCAGCACGCAGGACATGGCCTACTACGGCGTGAAAGATGGCGACCATCTCAAACTGAAAATCGAAGGACCCTGCGGCGTTCTTTTCGACCGCGTGCGGGTCCGCTATCACCCGAAAGTCGTCCTCGAAGTCCACATCGACACAGACGAAGGAAACGCCTGCGATCTGGACTCGGCGACGCATATGGAATTGTTCAAATAAAGAAGTCGTCAGTTGCCAGTTGTCAGTTGCCAATAAATGCAATTGAAATGGCGCGCCTGATCCGGTGCATCGACTGACAACTGACAACTGACCACTGACCACTGACAACTGACAACAACTATTTGAAAGGAACCCATGGCTAGCGAAGCACTCGGCCTGCTCGAATGCAAAGGTCTGGTCTGCCTGATGGAAGGCACCGACGCAATGCTGAAGGCGGCAAACGTGGAAATGATCGGCTGGGACAAATGCGGCAGCGGCATGGTCACCGCCTTTGTAAAAGGCGATGTTGCCGCGGTGAAAGCCGCCGTCGACGCCGGCGCTGAAGCAGCGGGCCGGGTTGGATCGGTGGTGGCGGTTCACGTCATCGCCCGTCCGCACGATGAGCTGCCGGGCGTTTATCCGAAGAAAAAAGCCGCCGTCCCGGCTGCTGCGCCGAAGAAGTGAATGCAGTGGCATGGGCTTCCAGCCCATGCTTTGAGCTCTTCCGCTTGATCGAATCACCATCCGCCGCGGCCTCCCTTGCCGCGCAATTTAAAGGAGACACGGGCGAAAGGCTCGTGCCACTGAAACATGTCAGAAAACGGAAACAACGGCACCGCCCTGGGCATGATCGAAACCAAGGGTTGGGTTGCACTGGTTGAGGCAACCGACGCCATGACCAAGGCTGCCAACGTCGAGATCGTCAAGACGATCCAGATCGGCGGCGCGTTTGTCACCACGATCGTTCGCGGCGACGTGGGCAGCGTAAAGGCGGCGGTTGATGCCGGCGCAGAAGCCGCAGGCCGCGTGGGCGAACTTGTCGCATCTCATGTGATCGCCCGCCCCCATCAGGACCTGCTCACGGGATACGGCGCAGGTGGTGGTGGATCGGCGCTGTAAAGACATGCTGAAGGAGGAATGCGGAATGCTGAATCAAATCAGCAGGACGTTTTCTTCCTCATGATAGCCGCGGGGGGAAGCCCACGGACGGGTGGCATCATCCCCGTGCTTCCGCACGCGGCTATCAAAGAAGTTTGCTCCTGTCCGTAATTTCCCCATGCACGTACTCGTTGCCAACCTCGGTTCCACCAGCTTCAAATACAAGCTCCTGGACACGTCCAGCGGCGGGACTGAAGTTGCGCGCGGAGGGTACGAACGCATCGGGCAAGCCGGTTCTCCCTACAAAACCCATGGCGAAGTGATCGACGTGATCCTCAAGGAAATCGGCCGCGTCCCCGACGCGATTGGTTTCAAAGCCGTGCATGGCGGGCCGATCTCCGGCGCGGTTCGTGTCACCGATGAAGTGCTGGCCACGATGGAGCAATTCGCCGACGTCGCTCCCGCCCACAATCCACCCTATATCGCGGCAATGCGGGCGTTTCGCGAAAAGCTGCCCAACGTCCCCCAGGTGGCGGCGTTTGAAACGGCCTTCCACCAGACCATTCCCCTGGCGCGGCAAATTTACGCCATCCCGCACGAATGGACAGAGAAGTTGGGCATTCGCCGCTACGGGTTCCACGGCGCTTCGCATCGCTACATCGCGACGCGCGTGCCGGAGCTGGTTGGCAGCGAAAATTGCAAGCGCATCATTTCCTGCCATCTGGGCGGGTCATGCTCGATGAGCGCCATCGAAAACGGCCAATGCGTGGCCAATACTTTTGGCATGACGGCCCAATCGGGCCTGCCGCAAAATAATCGCGTGGGGGATTTTGATACCTTCGCCCTGCTCAAGCTTTTGAAGCAGGGGATTTCAATTGAGGATGTCTTCCGGAGATTGGGAAAAGAAGGCGGCATGCTGGGCATGTCGGGCGTGTCCAACGACATGCGCGACATCGAAAAAGCCGCCGCCGAGGGAAATGCCCGCGCGCAACTCGCCATCGACGCATTCGTCGAGGCCATCCGCGGATACCTGGGATCGTATCTCGTCGCCCTGGGAGGGTGCGACGTGCTGGCCTTCACCGGCGGCATCGGTGAAAACGGAATCGCCCTTCGGGAGGCGATCTGCAAAAACCTGCAATGGGCGGGAATAGAGCTCGACCCGCAGAAAAATCAAACGCGGTCGAAGGAAACCAAAATAAGCAGCGACGCGAGCCGGACGCAAATCTGGATCGTGCCGACAAATGAAGAATTGATCGTGGCCCGGCAGACGGTAGGTGTTCTCAGTAACACGGGCTTCCAGCCCGTGTGTAAAAAATAGTCCCCCGCGTTCCTTGAGGGTCGCGGTACAAGATGAAACACGGGCAAGATGCCCGTGCCACTGTATATGGCAAACGGCGAAGCAATCGGACTGATCGAAACCAAAGGCATCGTGGCGGCTGTCGAAGCGCTCGATGCGGCCCTCAAGGCCGCGAACGTCACGTTCGTCGAGAAGCACATGGTCGGCAGCGGCCTGGTGGCCATCACCCTGCGCGGCGATGTCGCCGCCGTCCGCGCGGCAGTTGACGCCGGCGCCGAAGCCGGCGGCCGCGTCGGCGAAATTGTCTCCGTCCACGTCATTCCGCGGCCGAATGCGGACGTGGCGAAGATGGGATGAGGAGTAAATGAAGAGCGAAGAGTGCAGCGTGCAGAATTGTTTTCATTCTGCACTCTGCACTCTTCACTCTCCACTGGAGTCGGCATGTTCCTCGCACGAGTCACCGGCCACGTCGTGGCGACGCAAAAGGACAAGACCCTGAACGGCCAAAAGCTGTTCGTCGTCGAGCCTCTCAACGTCAAGTACGACGAGGCCACCAAACAGCCCGCCTCGCTCGGGAATACCGGGCGGGCGATTGTTGCGATTGACGCCGTCGGCGCGGGCGAGGGGCAGCTGGTGCTGATCGTGCAGGGAAGCAGCGCCCGGCTCACCGAGCAGACCAAGAACCTCCCCGCCGACGCCGTAATCGTCGGCATCGTGGACTCAGCGGAGTTTGGTGGGAAAACATTTTATAAGACGGAGTGACGCGTAAAGGGATCGTTCGATTTTGACGGTTAGCGGCGACGCGCAGCGGAGCGCGTCGTTGGAAGGCGCAGTCGACGTCCGGAGGATTTGCAACGAAGTCTGCTCCGAAAACTGACTCAACTCCGAAAACCGCGCTCCGCTACGCGTCGCGGCTAACCGGCTCAGGTTCGATACACAGTCATTCATCGCGACAATTACTATGGATACCGCACTCGTACAAGACGTCGTCGCAGAGGTGATGAAAAGGCTCGGTCAGCGCAATGGCAACCCCCAGCGTAGCGCCGGCGCGGGCGATGGAACCAGCGGCTATTACCACGCAGGCGGCGTGCGCGCCGGCGAAGACGCCGCCGCCAATGAATCCAAACGCCGCGAAGCCGAGAAAAATCCGCATGGCGTCACCGTCCCGGTCAATGAATTCGGCATCTTTACCAGCGTCGACCAGGCCGTCACCGTCGCCACGGAGGCGCAAAAGAAGCTCATCAAGCTGTCGATGGACGATCGTGACGCGATCGTAAAGCTCATCAAATCCATCGCGAAGAACAACGCCGAGGAATGGGGGAAAATCGAACTCGCCGAAACCAAAGTCGGCCGGCTCGATCATAAAATCGAAAAGCTACAGATCCTCGAGTTGGTGCCCGGCGTTGAATTCCTCAAGACCAACGCCATGTCCGGGTCCAACGGCATGTGTATCGAGGAATTCGCACCGTTCGGCGTCATCGGCATCATCACGCCGGTCACCCATAGCGTGCCGACGCTGTCGGCCAACGCCATCAGCATGATCGCCTCGGGGAATTCCATCGTCGCCAACGCCCATCCGAGCGGCGTGAACTGCGCGGCGATCGCCGTGCGCGAATACAACAAACAGATTGCCGCCAAATATGGAATCGATGGATTGGTAACGATGGTCGTGCCGCCGACGCTGGAATCGGCTGAGCAGATTTTCAATCATCGCGGGATTCCGCTGCTGGTGGTGACTGGCGGCCCGCAGGTGGCGCGGGCGGCGCTGGCGGCGAAGAAGCGGGCGATCGTTGCCGGGCCGGGAAATCCGCCGGTGGTCGTCGATGAAACCGCGTGCCTGAAAAACGCCGCCGCCTCCATCGTCAAAGGGGCTGCCTACGACAACGGCCTGCTCTGCATCAGCGAAAAGCAGATCTTCTGCGTCGACAGCGTCTTCGACAAGCTGATGGAACAGATGGAGCGCAATGGGGCATATACGCTGAATCGGGGACAGATCGATGCGCTGACGAAGAAGGCATTCACCATCAGCCCCAAGGACAATAAGCCGCACGTCAACAAGGATTATGTCGGCAAGGACGCCAGCGTTTTAGCCGAGGCGGCGGGCGTGCGCGTCGGGCCGACCACGCAGCTTCTTATCGGGGAAACGGATGCGAATCATCCCTTCGTGCAGCAGGAACAGATGATGCCCTTCGTGCCGTTCGTGCGCGTGAAGGACGTCAGCGAGGCGATCGACCTGGCCATCGAAAGCGAGCATGGCTATCGCCATACGGCAATCATTCATAGCCAAAATCTTGCGACGATCACCAAATTCGCCCGGCTGGCGAATGTAACCGTCTTCGTTGCCAATGGCCCGTGTGCCGCCGGCCTGGGCCTGGGCGGCCAGGGCTATCTCAGCTACAGCATCGCCACGCCAACCGGCGAAGGAATAACCAGCCCGCTCACCTTCACCCGCTATCGGCGGATGATGCTGACGGGAGCGATGAGGATGATTTGAAGAAAGAGTAGGCAGTAGGCAGTAGGCGGTAGGCAGAAAAAGAATCTGCGTGCTGGTCCCCTGCCGCGGCCTGCGGGAAGTTAAGGAGCAGATTTGTCAGCGGCGGTTTGCGATTGGAGCAGTCCTTCTCCTATCTGCCTACCGCCTACTGCCTACTGCCTACTGCCACCATGCAATGGGCTCGCGTTATCGGTCATGCGACGGCAACCATCAAGCACCCTTCGATGAATGGGCTGCGGATGGTGCTGGTTCAGCCATTGGGCGTGGACAAGCAGCCCGAGGCTGATCCGCAAATTGCCGTCGATCGGCTGGGTTCGGGTCCGGGCCAGTTGGTGCTGCTGAACTTGGACGGAAAAGCCGCCCGGGAATACGTCGGCGATGAGAAAAGCCCGGTGCGATTTTTTGTGATTGGGATTGTGGATGAATAACAAACAGTGGCACGGGCTTCCAGCCCGTGGCGGTCAGACTGTCTGGATGTTTGTCACACAAAGCGAATCGTCGACAACCCGGCGAGCTTCAGAAAGGAAAAATAGGGCACGGGCAGGATGCCCGTGCCACTGGGAAAATGATCATTACCGCCCGACAGCTCGAAGACCTGCACAAGAGCCACGGCGGCAATGGCCGGGTGACGCTCCCCTACCACGCGCGATTGACGCCCCTGGCAGCAGATTACGTGCGGGCGAAAAAGCTGGCGCTGGGCTACTCCGACGTAGCGTCCCCTACCCCCGCGACCGCGAACAACGCGTCCCCCATTCAGCCGCTTGCGGCTTCGCGAACCACCGACGCGGCTTCGCGAACCACCAACTCCGCCTTCCTATGGTGGTGCGACGGTCCCTGCGGCCCCGCCAAAGCCGCCGTCGTGCAAGAAGAAAAACAATCGAACCTGCGCCCCCTCGATAAACCGCAGGACGCAAAGCAGATCGTCGCGGCCATCAAAGCACTGGCTGCCGAAATAAAATCCGGTCGCGCAACCGGGGGCGTTCTCCTCGTGCAAAACGCGGCTGTGGCCGTCGTATACGCCAACCGCTGCCCGTCGCTCCGCGCCATCCCTGGCACCTGCCTGGAGGCCGTCGAGCAAGGCGTGCAGCAGATCGCCGCCAATGTGCTGGTCGTCGAATATCCGTACAAGACGCTGCAGCAGGTTCGCAACATGCTCGGCCGATTTCTCAAAGCGCAGCGAACGCTCGGCGAGGACGCCAATCGGCAATTACAGGAGTTGGCGTCATGCGGATAGGCAAGGTTGTCGGCCGGGTGACGCTGAATCCCATCTACGAGACGCTCGTGGGCGGGCGGTTTTTGATCGTCGCGGTGCAGGATCGTTTTTCCCTGGCCGGCCGGCCACGAAAGACCAGCGAATATCTGGTCACGTACGACCATCTGGGCGCAGGAGAAGGCGATTTAATTGCCTTCACCGAAAGCCGTGAGGCGTGCATGCCGTTCTATCCGGAAAAGCGCGTTCCGCTGGACGCGTACTGCGCGGCGATTTTGGATCGAGTGGTGGTGGATGAGAAAGTGCTGAGCGCTGAGACAGGAAGAAAGTAAGTCATATGGCATACGTTCCCAAAACCAACGGCAAATCCAACGGCAACGCCTTCGTCTCCGAATACAAAATCAAGGAGCAGATGTGCGACGTCGGCCGGCGAATCTGGCTGAAGGGATTCTGCGCCGGCAATGAAGGCAATCATTCCTACCGCATCGGCGAAAATCGCGTGCTTTGCACGCCAACGGGAATCTCCAAGGGCAACTTGAAGCCCGATGACATCTGCGTCACCGATATGGAAGGCAAGCAGATCGGCGGCACGCGCAAGCGCACCAGCGAAGTGTTGCTGCACCTGGCCATCTATAAAGCCCGGCCCGATATCAAAGCGGTGGTGCATAGCCATCCGCCGCACGCGACGGCTTTTGCCATCGCCAATGTCGATCTGCCGACATGCATTCACCCCGAGGCCGAGGTGTTTCTCGGCGCCGTAAAGACGGCCAAATATGTAACCCCGGGCGATCTGCGGCTTGGCGAATCGATCCTTCCCTACGTGAAGGATTCCAACTGCATCCTCCTGCAAAACCACGGCACGGTGACGTTCGATGTCGACCTGGAAGGCGCGTATTACAAGCTGGAAATCGTTGACGCCTATTCGCGAATCCTGATTCTCGCCAAGCAGATCGGCAACATCCGCCCGCTCGACGGCGCGGAGATGAAGGAACTGCTCGATCTGAAAGTGCGCTTCGGCCTTCGCGAGCCGCGGCTTGAAGACGGCGGCAAGAATTTCACCTGCAACACTGATTTCATCCAGCGCGTGAACTCCGACGTCGGCCGCCGTGGCCGGATGGCCACCAGCGAAGGCGGCGTCGCCGCTGTGCCCACAGGATCCGAACTTCGCCCCAGCACCGCCGTGCAGGCTTCGCCGATGGAGCAGGCGATTCATTCCATGATTCCCGCTGGCGCGAATTACAGCGAAGCGGATCTGGAAACCCTGGTGCAGACAATCACGGACCAGATCATGGCGTCGGCAACCTAGGAATTTTTGTCCACGAATAGACACGAATGGTCACGAAGAAGAAGGAGATCGCGATCCATGCTCTACTCTCTTTTCTTCTTATTCGTGTCCTTGGTGGATAACCTCCGGGCATGGTCACTTCAGTGACCATGTCATTCTTAGAGATTTGTAATCTCCCCAAACACGGGATTTGAAACATGAAAGTCAGCATCATCGGTGGCGGCGGTCGGGTCGGTTCCAACGCGGCATTTGCCCTGCAATGCGCCGGGATCGTCAGCGAAATGCATCTGCTCGACGCCAACGAGAAAATGGCGCAGGGCGAGGCGCTCGATCTGCTTCACGGAGCATCGATCGCCGGCGATCAGAAGATTTATGCGGGGAATTACGACAAATGCGCCGATGCCGACATGGTGTTGATCACCGCCGGCCTGCGCCGCAAGCCGGACGAAAGCCGGCTCGATCTGATCAACCGCAATGTCACGCTCTTCAAGCAGATTCTCGAATCCCTGAAAGGCGCGGGACTGAAAAAAGACGCGATAATCTTCGTTGTCTCCAACCCCGTTGACATCCTCACCCGCCTGGCGATCGATACCCTCAAATGGAACCCGGCCAAAGTGATCGGCTTGGGCACGCAACTCGACACCGCCCGCTTCCGCTCGCTCATTGCGCTGGAAACCGGCCTGCCGCCGACACAAATCAAGGCGACCATCCTCGGCGAGCATGGCGACAGCATGGTGCCGATCTGGTCGACCGCAACCGCCGGCGGAATTCCGCTGGTAAAGCTCCCGAATTTCAATGCAACCGTTCAGGAGAAAGTTTTCACCCGCACGAAAAAGAGCGGCGCTGAATGCATTGAGCTTAAAGGCGGGGCCGGCTGGGCGGTGGCCCTGAGCATCGTCGAAGTGATTCATCCCATCGCGCTCAATCAGCCGAAAGTGCTGCCGATTTCCACGCAGCTCACCGGCGAATATGGCATCAAGGGCACCTGCACCAGCTTGCCGACGATGGTCAATCGCAGCGGCGTGGTAAAGCGCTATGAGATTGAACTGTGGCCGAAGGAAACCAGCGCGATGCAAGCCAGCGCCAAGGCGCTTGACGCGACGTATGCCCAGGTGCAGAAGTGATTTTAGAGAAGAAGGGACGAAGGGACTGAGAGACTGAGGGACAAAGAACAGTCGCTTTGTCCCCTTCGTCCCTTAGTCACTGTACTACAATCCTTCAACTTGTTGTTTTGTTAACAACATCTTTGGCGGGCTCCGGGCCAGACATTTGGTCATTCGTCATTCGGATTTGATTCGGATTTCGTCATTCGGATTTCGGATTTGCGGCGCAGCCGCGCTGGGT
>DASRRM010000247.1:0-8024 GCA_035695715.1 Tepidisphaeraceae bacterium | reverse complement strand
TATCGTCCTCCGAGAAGCTCAAGGTATTGGCGAGCCTTCGCAGGCAACGGCGGCGGGAACGACGTCAGATACCCATCGTCCCGGGTCGTGGCAATGAGGTTGAATGCTTTCCATCCCATATGTCGATCTCCCGCAACATATTCCCGTTGCAGGCGTGATAGTAGACAGGCCACACATTACCCGTTCCGGAGTTTCAATGCATCGATCCATCCCGTTCGGCGTTCTTCTGGCGGCACTTGCGTTGGGCTGTGACGCAGTCGACAAGAAATCGGATGCACCGAA
Source organism: Tepidisphaeraceae bacterium (assembly GCA_035695715.1). GTDB lineage: Bacteria > Planctomycetota > Phycisphaerae > Tepidisphaerales > Tepidisphaeraceae > RYN-428. Next base: position 7,742 of record DASRRM010000247.1, on the reverse strand, counting down.
ATCCGACGTGCCGAACGTGGCGGATGTGGCTCGAAATTATAAGCAGTTGCAGGCGATGACAAAGGGGACGGTTTTCGCCGATCCGGGATTGGCGATGCAATGCTCGGGCGTTTCTCAGGAGCAAGTCGAAGCGGCGAGGAAGAAAAATGGGCCGCATGCTCATACGGAACTGGCCATTTACATGAACGACCTGGCTGCGAACGCATTTCGCAAATCGCTCGCGGCGTATCCAGTCGGGTCGATAATCGTCAAGGAGAAGAAGGGGCAGACATTTTCCATCGCTGATGAGAATGATAATACGTGGAAGTATGCTTCCACGCCGAGCGGCGTTGGCGGGATGATCAAGCGCGCGCCGGGATTCGATGCGAAGAACGGCGATTGGGAATACTTCTACTTCGAAGACCCGGCCAAAATCGAAAGCGGGAAAATTGCGACCTGCGTGCAATGCCATGCCGGGGCGGCGAGTAAAGATCATGTCTTTGGGAATTGGGCCAAACCACAGTCACTGGACGTGAGAGCCGACTGATGCGAGGCCGAAGTTTCACCGGGCCGCCGAGTGCCGAGTGATTTAGGTATCATATAGGCCGCTATCCCACGGCGGGAAGAACGCCATCGGGTTGCCGGGACGAATCTCCGCCATCCAGTCATCGCTCTTGTCGCGCTGGAATGCGATCAGGCCGAATGCGAGGCCAAACCGCTCGACGTGGAACGGTTGCATGGCGATCCGCTGAATGTATGTCCAGCCAAGTTCGCGGTACCGCTGTTCGGCCGCGTTCGCCCACACCATCGCATTAACCTTTGAGTCTGTGCCCAGGTCGTCAATTCTTGCTTCAAGAAGTTTGCCGGCAGAGTTGAAAAGGTACACCGCTACAAACACATGCCCATGGATCAGGCATTGCGGATCCGCGTGCGTTGCAACGAAGAATTGCCGACCGTCAAATGTCCGTCCGACGTATTTGGCATGGCTTTCATCCGGGTCGAGTGCAATCAAAACTGGTGGGCCAAAATCACGCATGTTTCCCCGTGGAGCCGAGCCGGGCGAAAGCGGAATTCATATCTGATTGGGTTCGGCATTTCCAACGCCTTATGTCGCTCGATTACGCGCGATTACACACGATATCGAGCGATGTGTAATGATGACCCGTCGCGTAAGGCTTTGCCAGTCATTAAGATAGCCAGTAATAATAGCAATAAATTGACAAATTACCCATTTTTTCGCCGAAATTGGGTAAAAATGGGTAAAAACCGCTCTGGCGATGCAAAAACGGGGGCGACTTTTTCCAGCGGTCCCTGGCTGAGGTCAGACTTGAGCTTTCCACATTCCTAAATTTTGACGCAAACCGCCTATCGTGTACCATGGCCCCATCATGCCAAATGGAGTTGGTGAGTTGCGAATGGAATCGCGCACCGCTGGACAAAGCCAGTTTGCGGGGCGGCACGTTCACTTTATCGGCATCGGGGGCAGCGGAATGAGCGGCCTCGCCCGCATGCTCCTCGACCGCGGTGCCATCGTCAGCGGCTCAGAACCCAAACCCAATCAACAAACTTTCGACCTCATGCGACGCGGCGTGCGCATCAGCCGGACCCAGAGCGGCGAACTGCTTTCGCGCGATCTGGACCTGGTCGTGCGGACGGCGGCGGTGCCGGAGAATAATGGCGAATATCTGGCGGCGCGGGCGATGCATTTGCAGCAGGTGAAGTATGCCGAGCTGCTTGGGCAGGTGATGGGCGAGCGGCTGGGAGTGGCGATTGCCGGGACGCATGGGAAGTCGACCACCACCGCGATGACCGCGTTTGGACTGGTGGAATGCGGGGCGGAGCCGAGCTTCGTGGTCGGCGGAACGGTGCCGCAACTGGGAGGCGGAAGCCGATCGGGCAAGGGGCAGGCGTTTGTGGCCGAGGCGTGCGAGTTCGATCGCAGCTTTCATAATCTGCGGCCGACGGTCGCCTGCATCACCAATATCGAAGCCGACCATCTCGATTGCTATCGCAATATCCTAGAGATTGTCGAGAGCTTTCACGCATTTTGCCGGCTGGTGCCGGAGGATGGGCTTATATTGGCCAATGGGGCAGATTTGAATGTGACCGAAGCGCTGCGGGATATTAAAGCGCCGATTCAGACGGTGGCGATTGACGTCCCGGCGGATTGGAGCGTCACGAACTTCGGCGAGGAAGCCGGGTGCTATCGCGGGGAGATTTCGTTCATCGGCAAGCCCGCCGGAACGCTACGGCTTTCGGTGGCCGGGGTGCATAATTTGTTTAACGCGACATTGGCCGTGGCGGCGTGCGCGGCTTGCGGGGTTGAGCCGGGGGCGGCGGCGGAAGCCATCAGCCGGTTCACCGGCGTGGATCGGCGCATGACCGAAGTGGGAACGTACAACGGGGCGATCGTCGTTGACGATTACGGGCATCATCCCACCGAGATCCGCACCACGCTGGCGGCCCTGCGCGGGAAGTATAAGCCGACGCGGCTGCTGTGCGTTTTTCAGCCCCACCAGGCCAGCCGCACGCGATTGCTGTTTCACGAATTTGCCCGGAGTTTTGAGGTTGCCGACGAGGCGATTTTGGCGGATATTTACTTCGTTCGCGACAGTGAGGCGGATCGGGCAAGCGTGAACAGCGCCGACCTGGTGGCGCAGATCAACCGCAACGGGCAGCACGCGCGGCACTTGCCGAATTTTGCGGACATTACCGAATATCTACGTAAAGAAGCCCGGCCGGGTGATTTAATTGTGACGATGGGCGCTGGCAGCGTGTGGGAAATCGGGCGCGATCTGGTAAGTTCCACCTCCGGGAATTCACCTGTCGAATGAACGCCGGTTCGGTCCGCGCGTAAACATTCGCGAGGGAAGAAAAGCTCATGACTACGATGCGCATCGCAGGCACCAATCCTTTTGAAGGCCTGGAGGCGGTTGTCAAGGAATATGTCCCCCTTGCGCCGCGCACCTGGTACAAGATCGGCGGCCCCGCGCGCTGGTATATCCAGCCGACCAACCCCGAAGAACTGAGCGATGCCGCGGTGCGCTGCGCCGAAAACGATATCCCGATGTACGTCCTTGGCCTTGGGGCGAATTTGCTGGTGAGCGATGCCGGGGTGAACGCCGCCGTGTTTCGGCTCGATGCCGAATACTGGCGGCGGGTAAAATACGACCATGCGAAAGTTGAAGTTGGCGCTGGCGCTGACATGCAAAAACTGGTGCTGCGCACCGTTCGCCAGGGCCTGGCCGGCATCGAATGCCTGGCCGGAATCCCCGGCACGCTGGGCGGCGGCGTGCGCATGAACGCCGGCGGAAAGTTCGGTGACATTGGCGCGCTGGTGACTAGCGTGCAGGTGATGGACGCCGAGGGAAACATCTACGAGCGGACGAAGGACGACCTGGTTTTCGAGTATCGCAACACGAATATCGTCGCGCCATTTATTTTGGGCGCGACGCTGGAGCTTGAGCCGGACGATCCCGAGCGCGTGATGCAAAAGACCAAGGAAATCTGGATGTTCAAGCGCAACAGCCAGCCGCTGAACACCAAAAGCTGCGGCTGCATCTTCAAGAACCCGCGCGGGCTGAGTGCCGGGGCGCTGATCGACCAGGCCGGCCTCAAAGGAATGCGCATCGGCGGCGCGGAAGTGAGCACGAAACACGCCAATTTCATCGTGGCGTATCCGGGCTGCCTCGCGGATGACGTGCTTCGGTTGGTGAAGATCATTCGGGAAAAGGTGTACGATAAGAACCAAATCACGCTGGAGAGTGAAGTGAAAATTTGGCCGTAGGGAAATGCAGTATGCGGTAGACAGTAGGCAGTAGGCAGAGAAGAAAAAGACGCCGGGTCTGAGGTACTCCGAAGACCCGGATTCTTCGCGCGATGGATCCGGGTCTTCGGAGTACCTCAGACCCGGCGTTTCGCGGACCTGCGAAGGTGATGAACCTCCCTTCCCTCCCTCCTGCCTACCGCATACTGCATACTGCATACTGCATACTCATTCCCGATTGCAAACGGAGTTGCCTTATGAAAGTCACCGTTCTTTATGGCGGCCCCAGCGCCGAGCGCGAAGTCAGCCTGGTCAGCGGCCGGGCCGTCATCGAAGGCCTCAAGTCCATGGGCCACGACGTGTTCGGCAGCGATGTTTCACCCGGCGACCTCTCGGGCCTGGATCACCCCGCCGATGTCATCTTCCCCGTGCTTCACGGCCATTTCGGCGAAAGCGGCGAGCTCCAGGAAATCCTCGAATCGCGTGGCTTGCCATTCGTCGGCAGCGGATCGGCCGCATCGCGCCTGGGAATGAACAAGGTGGAAACGAAAAAGGCCTGGGAAAAAGCCGGCCTGCCAACCCCGGCCTATCGCGTCATCCGTCGCGGCGACGTCATCCCGGATGCCCCCGGGTCGTGCGTCGTGAAGGCAATCGACAGCGGCAGCAGCATCGACGTTTATCTCTGCAAGGCCGCCGCCGAGCAACCGGCACAGGCTCACGAAGCCATCGCCAAAATCTTAGCCAAGCATGAATCGGTATTAGTGGAACAATTCGTCGATGGCATCGAATTAACCGTCGGCCTATTGGAAGAATTGCCGCTCGATCCGATCCGCATCGTTCCCAAGGGCGAATTCTTCGATTACCACGCCAAGTACAAAGCCAGCGACACCGAGCACCGCTTCGAGCTTGGCATTCCCGCCGACGTGACCCAGCGCGTTCGCGAGCTGGCGCGAAAGGCCAATGCAGTGGTCGGCGCGCGCGATCTGGCGCGCGTGGACGTAATGCTCGATCAGCAGCACAATCCATATCTTCTGGAAATAAACACCCTTCCCGGATTCACATCCAAGAGCCTGTTACCCGAGGCCGCCAAGCATGGCGGAATTGATTTCGGCCCGCTGGTTGATCGCCTGGTCCGCCGGGCGGCGGCAAGACATCGCGCGGCGGCATAATTCACATCACCACCAGATTATCCCGATGCACCACTTCGTCATACGCCCCATCCGCCAGCGCCGCGCGGACTTCGCTGGTCTTTTTGCCCCGGATGCGTTTCACATCCTCGGCGGCGTAGTTGCTTAAGCCGCGGGCGATGGTCTGGCCGGCGGATGACTGGATGGCGACCACATCGCCGCGCTGAAAGTCGCCTTCAACGCTGACGATTCCGGCCGGGAGCAGGCTTTTGTTCTTTTCCACCAAGGCCCGGGCCGCACCATCGTCCACCACGATGATGCCGGCCGGACGGGCGCTGCCGATCCAGCGGCTGCGCGATGACGCCTTTTTGCCGACGGGCGCGAAAAGCGTTCCCAGCTCTTCGCCGTCGATCAGGCGGGGGAGGATATTTTCCATGCGGCCGTTGGCGACGATCATGACTTCGCCGAATTCCGTCACTTGCCGGGCCGCTTCCAGCTTGGAGTTAAACCCGCCTTTGCCCAGCGCGCTTTTTTCGGCGCGGACCAACTCGCGGGCGGCGTCAACACGATCGACCAGCCGAACCGATTTTCCCTCGGCGTCCAAAATTCCGTCGACAACGCTGAGCAGTACAAGCAAGTCAGCACGTAGCGCGTGGGCAACAAGGGCGGCCAAAAGGTCATTATCGCCGAAGCTGATTTTCACCAGTTCGTCGGTGCTGATGGTGTCGTTTTCGTTGATGATGGGAATCGCGCCGAATTCGTGAATGGCGCCGATGGTGTTGCGGAGATTGAGGAAACGGGTGCGATCATCGACATCTTCGCGTGTAAGGAGAACCTGCGCCACCGGAATGCCATGCCGCGAAAACGCGACTGCCCAGACGTCCATCAGCCGCCGTTGACCGACGGCGGCAACCGCCTGCAATTTCGCAAGGTCGGTTGGCCGTTTGGCGAGATTCAGCTCGCGCAGGCCAGCGCCGATCGCGCCGGAGCTCACAACCGCCGTGCGAATGCCGCGCTGGCGAAGGGCGACGACCTGGTCGGCGATGGTTTCGATAAACGCCGAGTCGAGCTGGCCCTGGCTGTCGGAGAGCAGTTGCGTGCCAAGCTTGATGACCGCGATGGAAGCAGCGTGAAAATAGGGTTTTCGCGTCTCGCTCATAAATCTCCAGCCCGCGGCATGCAAAGGCGGGCCGGGTAGTTTACTCATTCCCACCGCCCTCTCAATTGGCGGGTGGTTATCTCATGGGACGTTGAAAGTGGGGTAGCTTCAGAGGGCGGATTTGCAAAGTGCGCACGCCGGTGTCTGAGGTACTCCGAAGACCCGGATCTTTCGCGCGATCGATCCGGGTCTTCGGAGTACCTCAGACACCGGCGTAACCGTAACGCACCACCCCTCACCGCAACTCTCCCCTGAGTACAAGGGACAGGAACATAAGCCGCGGCAGTTTTCTCTTACCACAAATCAACATTCAAATCCGGATTCACCTTCTCCCGGCCCCGCCGGAATAAGTTCAATAAAATCTTGCTTCCACGCCGCTAATCGTCAATTCGCTCTACTTTTCATGTGACGTAACGTCCGATTACTCGCTCAAGTTTGGCTATCGAGCCGCGTTAAGACAGGAGCTATTGGTAAAATGGATAAAGAAAAAAATGGCCAATTCCGATATAACACCTGTCGCAAGTTATCTAGTTTAACATGCGAGCCGATAAGAGCGTGGCACGGATGCCGCCGTAACCGTTGTAGTGACGAAGCGATCCGGGGAAGGGTCGGCCAATCACGGAGAGCATCCATGTCCACCAAGATCGACCCCATCGCCAACCTGTCCAAGTTGTACGTTGAACCCCTCCTCACCGGCGATCGCAACGCCTGCCGCGGCCTGATCGACGCCGCCCTGACTGGCGGGCTCGATTCGTATACCCTTCTTACAAAACTCGTCTGGCCGACGATGGAACTGCTGCAATCGCTCTACCGCGAAGATCGCATCAGCATCTCCAGCCTGAACATGGCCACACGTCTCAATCGCTCGCTCACCGACCAGCTCTGCTCGAAGCTCGAGCGCCAGGAATGCAATGGCAAGAAAGTCCTGATCTTCTGCGGCAACGATGAGCCGGAGGAACTCGGCGGGCAAATCTGTGCCGACCTCTTTGAAGCCAGCGGCTATACCGTCCGCTTCGCCGGTGGCGGCGTGCCGGAAGATGAAGTCCTCAAGCTCATCGGCGACATCCGCCCCGACCTGCTCGTCATGTTCGGCACCCTCCCCAGCGGCGTTCCCGCCGTCCGAAAACTCATCGACTATCTCCGCGAAGTCAACAGCTGCCCGGACATGCAGATCATGTGCTGCGGCGGAATCTATAAGCGAGCCGAGGGATTGTCCGAAGAAATCGGAGCCGACCTCTACGCTCCGGATGGCGCGAACGCGGTCCAGATTGCCAATGCCAACCCATCGCGGAAGGCGACTGTCGATCAGCAAACGGTCGGCCGCACTCGGCGCATCCGCAAGGCCGCGGCCCGCAAGGCTGCCAGTTCGCAGCGGCAGATGGTCAGGACGCAACCTGATGAAGAGGCTGCATAACCCGGTCTCAGAACGCGATAAGCCAGTGATCGCGACATGATTTGAATCGCGGCATTGGCCTCTAAAACCTCCTTTTCCATGCATGGATGCATGAAGCAGCGGCGCTTCTTTGGAAGCGCCGCTGGTTTTTTTGAGTATTTTTCCGGATTTCAAGTTTGGGTGGTGTGCAGCTAATATGGCTGGAATGAAGAAGACCCCAATACCGCGCCTGTTCGCTACTTGTGCACTTGCCCTCCTGATGACCGGTTGCATGACATCGCCGCTGGCGGTGGCTCCGCCGGTGACGGCGGCGCAATT
>DASRRM010000246.1:0-6106 GCA_035695715.1 Tepidisphaeraceae bacterium | reverse complement strand
AACACCCCTTACTTCGGGAGTACCCTTCGTGCGCGGCTCCTTTTACGAAAATGAGTCGAGTTGTCATGCGATGGCCTCCGCCAGTGCTTGGACATCGCGATTTAATAAGCCAAGCCGCATTTCGGCGGGCACCTTACCCAGCGATTCGTTCTCGATGCAAAAATCGCGGCGATAGCCATTTTGAGTCAAGATGCCGATCACCCGGCGAAGGTCGATATTTCCCTCATCCAGCGAGCAGCAATATTTTCCGTAATCCAGGCCAATTGGCCGCCGCGCCTTTGCCAGTTCAGGCGGATAATTGATGTTCTTCATGTGCGTGTGCTTGGCGCGCGGGGCATAGCGCGCTAGAAGCGCATACAGTTCTTCCAGCCCAACGCCCCACCAGTAAAAGTTTCCCGTGTCGAGCGTCATGCCGAGGCGCGGATCGGCGACGGCGTCGAAAACCGCGTCGAGGAATTCAGGCGCGTTGCCAAAGGGACCGTGATTTTCGATGCCGAGATCAACGCCGGTATCGGCGGTTTGGCGTAGAACCTGGCGGATGGCGGCGACGAAATTATCGCGCACGGTTGTCTGCTGAAGTTCCTTGTTTCGAGTGAGCGGATCGACACGGACGGCTGGGGCACCAAGCTTCCCGGCCAGCCGAACGGCGGCGATGGCCCATTGCACCTGTTCGGCTCCATTGGCCGCGGAGAAGTCCGTCATGAGCAGCACGGCTGACAAACGCACGGCCTGCGCAGTCAGCGCCTGTCTAAAAACCGCTATGCCGGCATCAGTCGCCAGCGAATATGCAGCGCCGTCGCCCTGGCGAACGTGCGGCGTGGTCAGATCGGGATCAATCTGCAATTCGAAGGCGCATAAGCCTGCCTGGGCCAGCGCGTCAAAGAATGGAATCGTGCCGGCGGCCTGGGTGATCATGTGGTCGCGGACGGAAATTCGATCAATTGGATTGGACATCCTTGTCTCCGGTTAATTACCCGCAGTGAGCGGTGTTTGCGGAAAATGCCTTCACGGCGGGGCAAGCGGCGCGCATGACGCTTCGTCTTGGAAAAAAGTTATCGCCGCGCCGAGATCGGATTTGCAGAGCGCTCCTAAATCCGGGGCGGCGCGGCGACAGCATTGCTCGCGCTAACCACGCGTCTTCAACGTCACCACTTCTCCGCTGCACGCCGACTCCAGAATCGCCAGCGCCGCCCGCAACGCCTCGCGGCCTTCGACGCCGCCGGCGCGGGGCGTTTTTTGCCCGCGAGCCACGTCGATGAATTCGTCCATCTGCCGATCGTAGGCCGGCGTGAGCGCATCATACGGGAACGTCGCGTGCCGCTGATGATCCGGGCCGGTGGTGATGGTAAATCGGCGCTCTTTCGCATCCTTCGGCTCATCGTTGGGCCAGGATATCAGCCCGCCGGGCCCGAGAATTTCAAACACGCGCGTTCCCCGGCAGCCGGCGGGCAAACCCCACGACCAGGCCAGCAGCAGTTCATCGCCGGATGCGAAGCGCACGGTTGCCGATCCGGTGTCGATGGCCGATGCCCCGGCTTTCATGGTGTGGCCGTGGCAGAAAATCGAGGCGATCGGGCCGAAGGTGTAAAGGCCGAAATCGAGGCTGTGGATGCAGCCATCGAGAAACGGCCCGCCACCCTGCGCATCTTCAAAGAACCATCGCCCGGCTGGGCCGGAACTCGCGGCGATATCGCGCCAGACCACCGGCGAGCCGATGGCTTTGTCCATAACCGCCGACCGCCAGGCCAGCCATTCGGCATCGAATCGCCGGACAAATCCAACCTGCAGCGCCCGCCCGGTTTCGCGCTGCGCCGCCAGAATCGCATCGGCCTGGGCGAGTGTTCGCGCCAACGGCTTTTCGCAGAAAACCGCCTTGCCGGCGCGCATCGCGGCAATCGCCATGTCGGCATGCAGATGGGTTGGCGTGCAAATCAGGACGGCATCCACGTCGTCAAGCATTTCGCGGTAGTCGGCCACCAGTCGGGGAATTGAGAACTTTTCGACGCATGGGGTGACCGGGTTGACGTCCGCCGCCGCGATGATCTGCACGTCCTGCGGCCGGCGCAGAAGTTGCGGCAGATGCGAAGCCGCAATCGCGCCTGCGCCGATGATGCCGATTCGAAGCCGGTCCATGAAGGAGGGGATTGTGCGCGGGCGGGAGTCGGCGTCAATTGCCGGGGGGTGTGAACCATTTCGCAACTGGTAGTATTTGAAAACCAAAACATGGGCGAGACGCCCATGATACGGGAGTTATCCTTTCATTCCCGTGGTGGCGATTCCCTGGATGAACGTTTTTTGCGTCAGGAAAAATAGCACCACCACCGGCGCGATCACCAGCACCGATGCGGCCATCAGGTAATGAAAATCGGTACCGCCGTGGGCGGATTGGAAACTTTGCAGGCCGAGCGTCAGCGTGTATTGGTCTTCGTCCTGAAGGTAAACCAGCGGGCCTAGAAAATCATTCCACACGTACATGAACGTGAAGAGCGAGACGACCGCCAATGCCGGTTTGGCCATCGGCAAAATGATGCGCAGGAAGATGCCCAGCTCGGTGCATCCATCGATACGGGCGGCTTCGGAAAGCTCATCCGGCACGGTGATGAAAAACTGCCGAAGCAGAAAAATGCTGAAAGCCGTCCCGAACCAGTAGGGAACCCACAGCGGCTTATAGGTGCCGAGCCATTGGCCCATGTGATGGCTCCCCAACCAGTGGAAAATCGTGAACAGCGGGACCATGACCACGGGAAAGGGAATCATCATGGTGGAGAGCATCAGGGCGAAGAGGATGCCGCGCCCCCTGAAGCGGATCCTGGCGAACGCATATGCCGCCAGCGCGCTGGAGACTAGATTCCCGGCCACCGAAAGAATCGCGACGATCAGCGTGTTGCGGGCAAAGAGCAGAAAATGCATGCTCGGATGCGTGAGCACGGCCTTGTAATTTTCCCAGGCGAACGGATGGGGAATGAACGTCGGATGATCGGACATCACCTTGTCGATCGTCTTGAGACTGGTGGAAACCATCCAGAGAAATGGAATGAGAAAGCCGATGCAGACAAAAATGAGCAAGCCATGCCCGGCGTGGCGGGCGGGATTGCGCCTTGGTGGATGCGGGCGGGCGGGAATATTGGCAGAAGCTACAGTCATCAGCGTTTCCAACAATATGGTGGGCGAGTACGCCACCATACATCGATCTAACCGGGAACATCGTGCGGTGCCTTGAACCTTCCCGTATCATGGGCGTCTCGCCCGTGCCTTTCATTCAACGTAATTCTTCGTCTGTGTTGACAGTTCAAGCTTGTGTGGACACGGCCGAGACGGCCGCGATACGGGACAGAGCAAAACCGTCTTTTATTTTCCCTGATAATGCACCCATTTGCGGCTCGTTCCAAACGCGATGGCCGTCAGCGCCAGAATGATCAGCACCTGGATCCACGCCATCGCGCTGGCGTAGCCCATTTTCAAAAAGACGAAGGCGTTATCGCGCAGGTACATCGTGTAAAAGCGGGTCGACTCGGCGGGGTTTCCCTGGGTCATGAGCTGCGGGATCGAGAAAAACTGCAACGTGCCGATGATCGCCATGATCAGGTTGAAGAAGATGACCGGCGAGAGCATCGGCAGCGTGACATGGCGCATACGGCCGGCGATTCCCGCGCCGTCGATCTCGGCCGCTTCGTAGAGTTCCTTGGGTACATCCTGCAAGCCGGCCAGGAAAATGATCACGGTATTCCCCACGCCCCAGAAGCTCATGAGGATCATGGCGGGCATTGCCCAGCGCGTATCGGTCAGCCAGCCGGGGGCGGTGTGAACGACCTGGCCGATGAGGGGAAATTTCCAGGTGAGGGCGACATTGATCAGCCCAAGCTTGGCGTTGAACATCCACATCCAGATGAATGCCGACGCCACTTCGGGAACCAGCGACGGCAGAAAAATAATCGTGCGATAAAGCGCCTGGCCCGGCACCTTCAGGTTCAGCAATAGCGCAAGCAGCAGCGAGATGATAATGCCGCCCGGCAGTGCGACGGCGGCATAATAGCAGGTGTTTTTGACGACGGTCCAGAAATGCGCATCGCCGTGGCCGGTCATTCCCGGGCGCTGGCTGGTCATCAGCTCGCGGTAGTTTTCCAGGCCGATGTAGGCGGGCTTTTGCAGGAGGGAATAGTCGGTCAAGCTGAAATAAGCGGACATGGCAACGGGAATCAGCGTCAGCACGATGAAGCCAATGAGCCAGGGCGAGAGAAACGCCAGGCCCTTGGCGGCTTGTTTTAATTCGCGGCGGGTTTGGCTCATGAAGCACCGCCGATTTTTGCGCCGCCGCGGCGCTTGGCCTGGCGGGCGTTGAATTGGTCGAGCCGGGCTTGCAGGCGCTGCTGCGCCTCGGCCAGGGCGTCGGCGGGCGTCTTATTCAGCAGCACGATTTGCTGGGTTGTGTCCTTCATCTCCGCCACCACCTCGGGCCAGATCGGGCAGCGCGGAACGCCATGCGAATTGGGACTGGCGGCCAGTTCCTCGAACACGCCGATGTAGGGATTGGGATGATGCGTGCGGAAATTCTCGCTGGTTTTCAGCAGCGGCGAAATCTTGCAATGCATCATGTTCAGCTTTTCGGTCACATCCTGGCGATTGACGTAGGCGATGAACTCGAACGCCTCGGCCTTATGTTTCGCGCCGCGCGGAATGGTCAGGGCATCGAAGCCCGTATAAGTGACATTCATCAGGCCCGGGACGGCGGATGGAAACGCCGCCGCGCCCCATTCATAATTCTCCCGGCGCGACTCGATATCCAGCTTCGATTCCTTATCGATCTTCCGCGCTAATGCCACGCGTTTTTGCTCCGGATCGAGCGGCGACATTTCCGCGGCGATTTCATCCTGGAAATGCTGCCAGCGCTGATCGCGATCGGTCATGCCGGCGGAAATCATCGCCGGCTCCTCGGCCTGGAATCGCTTCCAGCGGTTCATCGCCGGCGCTAAATCTTCGATGGTGTTTCCCATCCAGCATCCCTGCTGTTCCATTGCCACGGCGCCGACCAGGAACGCATTCTGCGTCGAATTGACCCCGCTCATCCCGCTCTGGAATTTGGCGATCGCATCCGGCGTATACCGCCGCGAATCATCGGCGATCCATTCAAACGCCCGGATCACGCCGGGGCTGGTCAGGGTGAATTTGCCCGTGGCATCATCGAAATAACTCGCGCCGAACCAGTAAGGCGTGAAATCGGTGAACCAGCCCGGCTCCATCGCCAGATAACCCGCTCGCACGATTGTGCCATCGGCCTGCCGCACGTTCAGGACGCGCGCGAAGCGGTCGAAGTCCGCCAAATTCGTTGGAATATGATTCGGATCGAACCCCGCCTTGCGCAAGGCATCGGCGTTTTCCGCCAGGATTCGTTTGTTGTAATGCAGCGCCACAGGCGCCGGGGTGCTGGGCAATGCCCATAGATGCCCGTCGAAAACGCACCCATCCCAGCAGACCGGCTTATACAATGCGCGTCTAATTCCGCGAGCAGCCGCCAGGTCGTCCAATGGCTCCAGCGCATCGAAGGCGGCAAACTGCGCGATCTGCTCATCGGTCACCCCCGCCACATCCGGCGGCACGCCCGCCGCCGTCGCTGCCAGCGTCCGCTGCTCAATTTCGCTGATGGTGAGGCATTTGACGTAGATTTTTTTCTGCCGGCCGACGCTGTTGTTGAAATCATTGACGATGATCTGCATCTGCGCGCCTTCGTTGCCGGTCCATTTCTCCCAGTAGGTGACTTCGGTAAACCCCGCCGGCGCTTTGGCGCCCCCGCCGTCGCGCGGGCCAAAGATCAGCAGCGCCAAAACGGCGGCGAAGAATAATGCGATGAAAACAGATTTGAGGTATCGCATGCGCGCTGCGTCGTGGAATTCAACGCGGCGGCATCATCCAGTGCCGTGGTCGCAGATGTCAAGAATCCAAGGGCGGATCAATTCATCAGGGGTGCGTCGAGATTGAGCATATTGCTCGGCGCGCGCGTATGACCGATTTGACGCGAAGGCAACGTGCGCACCGAGATTACTCCCGCAGAAGGAGCCGCGCACGGAGGGTACTCCCGGAGTAAGCGGAGTGAATCGTCCGGGCAACCGCT
>DASRRM010000245.1:0-15021 GCA_035695715.1 Tepidisphaeraceae bacterium | reverse complement strand
ATTTATGCCGAATCCTTTCGGCCTGTGTCGCATCCTGCACTCAAGCATGATCTATTCAACATCAAATCCAGACAAGAGAGATTGATCAAGTTATTTTTGCGGGAAGCCTTATTTCCCGATCGGCGTGTGGCTTCAGGATCCGGGCAAGGCGGCGAAATATAAAGCAGCCGGCATTAATGTTTACATCGCGCTATGGGAAGGGCCGACGGAGAAACAGCTTGCCGCGTTGAAAAAGGCCGGCATGCCGCTCATTTGCGAACAGAATGCGGTGGCGCTGAAGCATCTGGATGACCCGACAATTGTCGGCTGGCTTCAGCCCGATGAGCCGGATAACGCACAGGAAGAAACCGATCCGAAAACCGGGAAAAAAGGTTACGGCCCGCCGGTGAAGCCCGCGAAAATCGTGGCCGATTATGAAAAGCTGCGCGCCGCCGATCCAACCCGCCCGGTGCTGCTGGGATTGGGCCAGGGCGTCACCAATGAAAAATGGGTCGGCCGGGGCAACGAGGGCCGGCCCGAGGATTACCTCACCTACGTCAACGGCGGCGACATCCTCAGCTACGACATCTACCCCATGGCCAGCCCCGAGCTCGGCAAGGACGCGCTGCATCTCGTCCCGCAAGGCGTCGACCGCCTCCGCAAATGGACCGGCGGCAAAAAGCCAACCTGGAACTGCATCGAATGCACCAACATCGGCGGCAAAGGCAAAGCCACCCCCGCCGAAGTCAAAACCGAAGTCTGGATGTCGATCATCCACGGCACCAAGGGAATCATCTATTTCGTTCACCAGTTTTCGCCAAAGTTCGACGAACACGCTCTGCTGGACGATCCGGAAATGCTGAAAGCCGTCACGGCAATCAACCGACAAATCCGCGAACTAGCGCCGGTGCTGAATGAGCCAACGGTTGAAGACGGCATGAAGGTTTCTTCCGAGAACGCCTCTGTCCCCATTGACGCGATGCTGAAAAAGCACGATAGCGCGACTTACCTGTTCGCCGTGGCGATGCGCGACGGATCCACGAAGGCAACATTCAAGCTCCCCGGCATCAAAGGCGGGGCGAAAATTGAAGTCATCGGCGAGAACCGGAAAGTGGCCGTTCAGAATGGAGCTTTCGAAGATGGATTCGAGGGATTCGGCGTACACTTGTACCGAATTGGAGAATGATGAGCTCGTGAGCATCCATTCATATTTTTGTTGCACGGACTGCAAGGTCTCACTCTGGCTTGGAAAGGCCGTCTTCACTGGCATCGACAGAACTAAAGTCGTCCGCTACCACGTCGGCTCGGCGGCATCCCCTCCGAACCACGAGGACAAACAGCTGACGATGGCGATATGGAAAATGCTGGCAGACCATCAAGGCCACGGTATTCATACGTACTTCGACTACGAATTTGACGTGCTGCCGGACAGAAGCGATTACAGAGAAATTGGCGGCGATTGCGAGAATTGTATTCCCTTCGACGCTTACCTCGAAGGCTGGGGCGAAAGCTTGGAGAACGAGTAGCCGCGTACGTGTGCCCAGGTGCCCTCGAAAGAGCAACTTTAGCGGATTTTCAAGCGCACATTCGAGCCCGTGCCTCCGCAAATCCAATTTACACCTGTCGGACGTGGGCGAGCTCAGTCGAGGCGCAAAGCCGTCCTCGCATTTTCGTTACCGCAGCAAACCGGCCATTGCGGCTGATTGCCACGCCCGTATTCGGGCGCATTTGCGGGAACTCGACGATCCGCTGGTCGCGCGCAATGTCCCAAATTCCGGCCACGCTGTCGGTTCCGTCGCAGACAAACAGGCCCGAAATCGAACTGAAGCAGGCATGTCTCGCCGAGCCCCCGCGCTCCGAAGTTTCGGGCACGCCCGTCGTTGCAGAATAGATGCGAGAACTGGCCATGGAATATGCAAATACGTGCAGTCCATCCGGGCTAATTACCGCTCCGCCCATCGATTCGTCGTGTCCGAGGCGATTTCCATCATCGTCGCAAATGCGGCGTTCGCTGTCTGAAGAGAACTGGAGGCCAATCCCAGCGGGCCCGGGAATCCGTCCGACCTCTCTGACAGTCGCTTGTCCTGCCCGCTGCGTTTGTTTTGGCTCAACGCAATGAGATTGGTCACGAGCCTGGAGGCAAGTCGCGGTGATCAGTAAAAGAGCCACTGCACCGATAGATTTCAAATTCGGCATCGTTCATTATTCTCCCTTTAATCTTCGATTTCTGGACGAGCGCAATTCGTCATTCTGACCCTGCATCCTTGCCGTTTCGACTCCTGTCACGTTTTTGTCGCCGTTCCGCATTCCGGGCACCGGTCCTGGCTTGCGCGCAGATCATATCCGCAATGCAAACAGTGTCCGGCGCCTGTTTTCGCTCGCCTTCGAACTCGCATCACAACCCAGGCGAAAGGCAGGACCATGCAAGGGGCGGCTAAGAATCGAAATGGCACGACGATGGCATGAAAATTCCAACCCGTGCCTGAATTGAACGTCATTGTCTCCCATCCCCCCGACATGTCCATTGTTCCGGAATATATCTCAACTCCCCAAAATCTATGCGTCGACGCCGCGCTGGAAGCGAGTAGCGAAAACGTATACGACAAATCGCCAGAAAGCCGCCTGATTTCCAGCGCAGTACTCCGCTGGCAGTCGAGTGTGATGATATGCAGGGAGCCATCCTCCACGTCGAAGAATAGATTGGTAGGAAGGTAGCTGTCGGCCCATGAGACAAGTACCGCCAAAAACAACAGTGTCGAGACAATGGCACATAAGCCAAAAATCCTGTGACGCATAAATATACCGCCCCGTCTCGAAGCGTTTTCATCGGACTACCAGCGCGCAAATAACAATGACTTCATCGAATCGCGTCCGTTTGGCACCGTACTGGCCACGGCCTACGCCTCATTATCTCATCAGGTCCGCGCCTCAAGTCAAATTAGGGTGGCAATCCGCATAATTGCAACGCCACGACCGCGGCATCAAGGGCACACTACTGCGTGCAACTATCCGACCTCTTGTCGGCTCCCTCGTGCTCGGAACGTTCTCGAACCGTTACACACCTTTCCCACGCTCACGACCGTGTGTAATCAATCTTCGCCTCGCAAGCGATTGCTGGATACTGAGTTAGCCAAATCGCGAGCAATAATTTGACAAATTACCCAATTTTCTTCAAAAATGGGTAAAAATGGGTAAAAACCGCTCTGGCGATGCGAAAACGAAGGTGACCGTCTGGCCCAATTGCACACGCGGGCGGGACCGATAGACTTACCCCACGTTCGCAAAATCGAGATGACTCGCAGAAGCCGGAGCCCAGGACTTTGACTGCCTTTTCGTTTATTCGCTCAAAACAGACGCCCGCAAAGCCGCCGGTGAAGCTGCCGGCGATTCCGCCTTTGGCGGATGATGAGGAGCAGCGCTATCGGCCCATCGACCGCGCGCTGCTCCGCCGAACGCTTGGGCTGCTGAGGCCTTATAAAGACCAATATATTCTTGGCGTGAGCCTGGGCATTGCCATGACTGTGCTCGACATGATGTCGCCGAAGTTCATGCAATGGCTCATCGATTATGGCGTCGGCTATCAGAAGGGGGCGCTGATTCCTCAGCCGACCGAACATGGCGCGATCCGGCATGTGCTTTTTCTCATCGGCGTGTGGGCAATCTTCATCGGCGGAGCCATCGTCCTGCAACGCTTCACCATCCTGGTCATGACCGGTGCGGGGGAACGCGTGCAGTTTACGCTGCGCCGGCGGCTCTTTGCGCAGATGCAGCGGCTGTCGATGAGCTACTACGACAAGACCAAGCTCGGGCGAATCATCAGCCGCTGCACCAGCGATGTGAACAGCCTGCGCGAAATCAACGTGTGGGGATTGCACGTCATCTGCTCGAATCTGCTGATGATGATCGTGGCGGCCATCATGCTTGCCGCCACGACCGACCTGCGGCTGTTTTTCTCCGTGGCCTGGCTGGGCATACTGCTGCTCTTCGCCAATCACGTGTACTTCAAGAAAGCCGCGAGCATGTGGCAGACCGTGCGCGAAGGTTGGACACGCGTCAGCACCAACATGGCGGAGAACATCACCGGCATGCGCGTGGTCACCGCCTTCAACCGCCAGGCGCCAAACCTCGGCGTCTTCAACGCCTTGCAAACCAACAACACCAACAATAATGTGCAGATGTCGCGCATCAACGGCGTCTATCAGCCGGTGCTCGATCTCATCCGTTTCATCGGCAAGACCATCATCCTCGTCTACGGCGGCTACCTAATCGTGGCGGGCCGGTTTCCCGTCGGCAAAGGCGTTGGCGCGGTGGTGGCGGCCAGTCTTTACTGGGACTGGTTCATGAATCCGATCACCACGTTCGGCCAATGGTACAACATGCTGATGCAGGCGATGGCGGGAGCCGAGCGGGTTTTCTCGATGCTCGATTTGCAGCCGGACGTGCAGGACGAGCCGGCCGCTGCGCCGCTGCCGCGAATTGTCGGCCGGGTGCAGTTTGACCATGTCACCTTCGGGTACGACCCGGGGCGCCCAATTCTTCACGACATCAATTTCCAGGTGAACCCCGGGCAAACCATCGCGCTGGTCGGCGCCACCGGCAGCGGCAAAAGCTCAATCATCTCGCTGATCGCCCGCTTCTATCAGCCGCAGCAGGGCCGCGTGCTGGTGGATGGGCAGGATATCCGCCACATCATCGGCGATTCGCTGCACAAGCAAATGGGCCTCGTGCTTCAGACGAATTATCTTTTCACCGGCAACGTGATGGAAAACATCCGCTACGCCAAGCCGGATGCCAGCGACGAAGAAGTCATGACCGCCGCCCGATCGATCGGCTCGCACGACATGATCATGACACTGAAAGACGGCTATCAAACCGACGTCGGCGAGCGCGGCGCGAACATGTCGCTGGGCCAGCGCCAGCTCATTTGCTTCGCCCGCGCGTTCTTAGCCGACCCGCGCATTTTCATGCTGGACGAAGCGACGAGTGCCGTCGACACGGCCACGGAATTAATGGTGCAGAACTCCCTGGAAAAGCTGCTGGCTGGGCGGACGACATTCATCGTGGCCCATCGTCTCAGCACGATCATGAAAGCCGACTGCATTTTGGTGATAGACGCCGGGCATATCATCGAGCGCGGGACGCATCGGGAGCTGTTGGCGCATGGGGGAAAATATTCGCATTTGTACGAGCAGTTTGTGAAGCACGCGTGAGGTCGTGGCATGGGCGTCTGGCCCATGCTTTCCGCGACAGAATGGATGAACGCCAAGACGCAAAGGACGCCAAGTGAGAGGCGCCAAGGAAGAGGGACGGGTCTGTCCGTCAACGCCGGTTCTGAGGTCCTCGCTACGCTCGGCCACAACCAAAGCGGCCGAAGCGGACGGCAACGTTCAAAGAGGAATTAACATGGATGAACAGGATGGACAGGATGAATCAAAATCATTGTCGCTTTTCTTTATCATGTGCATCCATGTTAAACTCGTTCTTGCACCACTCCTCGCCGCTGGAAATCTTGTTCTAGTCTAAAAGCGAGAAGCCGGGTCTTTCCCGGTAAAACCCGGCTCTTCTGCGCAGAGAGCGCCGAGATACAGAGACACGGAAAAGCAAATCGATATTTCACGCCTGCTGCGCATCTTTTGTTTCGATCAACGCAAGAAGAGGCTTCGCGCGCGTCGTTCGGACGAATCCTCTACGCCTCTGTGTCTCGGTTTCTCTGCGCATTCTTTTGGTTGTGGCCGAAGCAGCGCAAGGCCACGCTGAGGAGTACCTCAAAACCGGCGTATTGGGCCACGCACTTGGGAGTGATCGAGAAAATTTAGACAGGTTATTTTCGCGCAAACCCTAAAGTAAATCATGCTCATCCGCCCGTTCAACGAATCCGATACTGCCGCCGTCATTACGGTTTGGTGTGAGGTCTTCGCGTATCCGACGGCGCACAACGACCCAGCCACGGCCTACAACAATTGATCATCGCCCTCGCCAAGGGGCTGCTCATCCTGCTCATCTTCATGCACCCCGGCCGACTTCTTACCGTCGCCGCCGCCTCCAGAGCAGACCGCCCGCCGCCAGTGCCAGGAGCGACAGGGATGCCGGCTCGGGAACCGAGGTCACGGTGAAATTCTGGATGCCGCCGCCGGAGGAACCATCTCCGGTGCTGTTGATGGCTGAATGGGTGATGGTGCCGGGGAAGGCGGAGTAGGTATTGCCATCATACGTTGTGGTGCCGTTGGGGTCTTGCACGTAAAAGGCATAGGTGGCCAGCGCGGTGGCGGTGGATAGAGCCGTGCCCGGGAGGTTGTCGGTGTACAGGCCGCCGGCGAAAGTCTCGTTCACTGTGAGCGAAGAGAGGGCGGGGAGGAAAATACTCTCGACGTTGGCGGAAGTGAGCGGCGTCAGCAGTGGCGTGATGCCGACGATGTGCAGGGCATCGTTGTTGCCGGTTGGCGAGGAATAAGCAGGCGCCGCCGCGTTGAGGCGGAACGAAAAAGCAACTGAGCCGCTGCTGGTCGGATCGACGCTGTAGGCGGTAAGGACGCCCGGCGTTGTTGTCTGGCCAGGACCGACAAGCCCCGCATTGCCGAGCGCGCCGCCCGTGATATTGCCCACCGATCCGGTGCCCATGAGCACCGCACTGGAGGCGACTTTCACACTGCCGTTGCTGGGAATCGACCCGGTAACGCTGAGCGTGCCGGCGTTGACGTTAGTTGTGCCGGAATAAGTATTCGTGGCAGCGAGAACCAGCGTGCCAGCGCCGGCCTTGGTGAAGCCGGTGCCGCTGATGGCTTCCTTGAACGTCGTTGTGTTGGTAACGGTGAGCGTGGGGCTGTTGCTGATGACGGTGGTCGTTGGCGTGGCAAGGCCGGCCGGGTCGAAGGTCAGGCTTCCGTTGCCGGCGCTGGAAAAGGTGACATTTCCGGTGATGGCGACTGCGTTGTTCAGCGTGCGCGGGTTGCCGTCGTCGCTGAGCGTGCCGCCGGACAGGGTGAGCGTTCCATTGCCCAGCGGGCCATTATTGAAAAACGTCGAAGCGAGCGAGGCATAAACGTTCTGGCCGATCAACTGCGAGCCGAGGTTGCCGGGGTGCAATCCGTCGGCGTAAAGGGTTGCCTCGTTCAGCAGCATCGTTTGGTTATCGATGAGCGTCGATCCGGTCGCGGTTGCGACCTGTTGGATATAGGGAAGCAGTTGCAGCAAATTGGCCTGGTTATCCGCCGGGCCGGGCTCGTAAATTGCCGGCGGCAATGCCAGGAAAATCTTCGGATGGTTGGCGGTCGCCTGGTAGGCGTTGACGATCGACGTGAGCGAATTGACGAAATCGGTCGTACCCAGGGCGAAGTTGGCATTGGACGAATCGTTGGTGCCAAGCTGAATGACGACGGCATTGGGATTGGCGGCGAGGCCGGCGGAATACTCAGGCGTGCCGGTGTATGGCAGATTGCCGTCCACCATGGCCGTCGCCCCGGAATGTCCTTCGTTTAAGACGGTGAAGTTACTTCCGAGTAGGCTTCCCAGCACGGCCGGCCACGCCTGCGTGGCGGGATTGCTTACCCCGACGCCCGCCGTAATGCTGTCGCCAGCGGCAACAATCTTATATCCCGCGGCAGGATTGGTTCCCACAACGCTGCTTGAGCCGATGACGATCGTGCCAGCCGAAAGATTTGCGCCGCCGGTGAAGCTTCCCGCGCCGCTGACGGTCAATGTCCCGGCGGCGGTTTTATTGAGAACCGTGGAGCCGGTGATCGCGGTGGAGATGCTTCCGTTGTTGGCCGTGAAGGACGGTGCGCTTAGCATGCCGTGAACGATTGTGCCGCCGGCAAGGGTGATCGGACCGGTGGCCTGGATCGATCCGCCGAGGTCAAGGGTTGCGCCGCTGGCGACAGAAACCGGACTGCTGGCAGCGCCGAGATTTCCCGACGCCTTAAGCGTTCCAGCCGAGACGGTGGTTCCGCCGGTGTAAGTGCTGGCGACTCCGTCGAGGACGAGGGTGCCGGTGCCGATTTTGGTGACACCGCCTCCGCCGCCGCCATCGAGCAGGGGCTGGGTGATGTTGGCGATAAAGCCGTTGCTGTCGAGGATCGCGCCGCCGCTCTGGATATTGGCCTGGGCGAGGAATCCGCCATTGGGATCACTGTAATTGCCAAAGCCCAGGATCGTTCCGTTGGCGGCGGCTTGGAGTGTTCCGCCGTTGAAGTTGAAGGTGGAACTTCCGGCGCCGTTGACGATGTTTCGCGCGGTGCTGAGGGTTCCGCCGTTGAGGTTGATGGTTCCGGTGCCGCCGTAACCGGCAAGGTAGAGGTTATCCGCCGGAAACGCGCCGCCCGCACCGACGGTAACGACTCCGCCGCTGCTGATGGTGAGGGTTCCGGTCCCGTAGCCGCTGCCGCTGCCTTGGGGTCCGCCGCCGACGAAGAGGATTCCGCCGCTGCCGATATTCAGCACGCCGGTCCCGCCGACATTGACATTGCCGACCGCGCTGGTTGCGCCATATCCGATGTAGAACACATCGGTGACGGCGGTGCTGACGGTTCCGCCGGAGATGTTAAGTGTCCCGTTTCCACCGGCCTGCCACCCGATGCCAAAGCCGTTGCTGTTGGCGTAAGTGAGAGCAAGTGAGCCGGCGGTGACATTGACAGTTCCCGTGCTGCCGTAGCCGATGTAGAAGGCGCTGTTATTGCTCCCGCCGACGGTAACGTTGCCGGTCACGTTGATGGTGCCGCCGTTACTGAGGGATACCGCGCCGCCGCCGCTGGTATTGGTGTAGCCCCCGGCGAGATTCGCGATTGTGGAAGGCCCATCGACACTGAGTCCCCCGCCGGAGGTGATGGAGCCGGTGGAACTGACGGTCAACGTGCCGGCGCTGACGGTGGTCGCGCCGCTGTACGTATCGGCGCCGGCGAGGGTGAGCGTTCCCGCCCCCTGCTTGACCAGATTCAGCGACGATTGAATGACCGGCGAGACGGTCAACGAGTCGGTGACGGCCGGGGTGTTAATGGTGAAGGCCGTGATCTGCGACTGGCCGTTGCCATTGCTGATTGTGCCGTTGCCGGAGACCACATTGATGGCAGAGGTTCCGGTGGCGGTGGTTGTTCCGCCGAAGCCCAGCGAGCCCCACGTACTGCCGTAATTGTCATTACCATTGACCGAGACCGTGCCGTTGTTCAAGGTCAGATTATTGAAGCAGGTGACGACGTTGGAGGAGAGGATGGTCCCGCCGCTATTAACAGTTACGGCGGGCATGGAGCTGAGCGTCAGGCCGAAGGTGTTATATCCCGAGAATGCCAGCGTCGCGCCGTTGTTCACGGCAATCGTCGGATTTCCCGGAAGAAACGAGTTGTTGGTGTTGCCGGGGAGCGTCAACGTACCGGCATTGATCGTCACCGGCCCGGTGAACGAATTGCTGTTGGCGAGCGACAGATTGCCATTGCCGAGCTTCGTAAGGCCGCCGTCGAGTGTTGCGCCGAGCGAGGGGTCGTGATTGAGCGACTGGCCGATGGCGATGTTGAAGCCATTGGTATCGATGATGGCTCCGCCGGCCTGAACATTGGACGTGATGTTGGCGGGCATGAAGTTGGTGCTGCTGAACCCCGCTCGCAGCGTGCCGCCATTGTAGTTGATGATCGCACCGGCGTTGCCATCAATGGGCCGCGCCGAGGTGAAAGTTCCGCCATTGAGATTGATGGTTCCCGCCCCGCCGTAGCCGCCGAGGTAAAGATCATCGCTGGGAAAACCTCCCGGCGCGCCGACGGTGACTGAACCCCCGGCGTTGACGGTGAGGATGCCGCTGCCGAACGGCCCGCTGCTTCCTCCCCCGCCGACGAAGACCAGGCCGCCGCCGTTGCCGATGCTAAGTGCGCCGCCGTTGTTGACGGTGATCGATCCAGTACCGGCCAGTCCAAAGCCGTCGCCGAACCCGACATTGCTGCCGAGGGTGACGCTGGCGTTGGCGATGGTCATCGCCCCGCCGCCCTGGGTGATGAGGGTGCCGAGGTTGGCAATCGACCCACCGCTGACGGCGAGTGTGCCGGTGCTGACGGTGAGAGGCCCGGTAAAAGTATTGGTGGCCGAAAGCGTGACAGTGCCAGCGCCGTTAATCGCCAGCCCGCCGCCGCCAGAAATCGCGCCGCCAAGGGTGATATTGCCGGTGTTGGCGGTGATGGTCTGGGTTCCCGGGAGGGAGATCAGGTCGTTGATGGTTTGCAGCGAGGTGCTGTTATTGACAATTGAGCCGGTGAGCGAAAAGCCATTGGTGCCGGCAAGGGCGGGGTTGATGACAAATGCGTCAGCGCCGGCGTTGTAAGTAATGCCCGCGACGTTGAAGCCGGCCGGCGTGGTAAGGTCATCGGTGAGATTGACACCCGAAGATCCAGCCGGTCCAAAGACCAGCGAGTCGCCGCTGACTGGCGGCGCATTGGTCGCCGGATTCCAGTTCGCGCCGTCGCTCCAAAACGCCGAAGAGTTGCCGAGCCAAGTATCATCGCCATTGGCCGCCTGGGATGATCTCGCGCATAGAAGCGAAACGCCGGCGGCTACCGCCAACGCCAGCGCCTGCTTCGTAATGTTTTTCTTCGCTGATAAAAGACGATCGTGCCTGTAAACGCCGTTGCCGGCCACCGAGTTTTGAATAATCCCCATCCGCATTCTCTCCGTGAGTACAAATGGAAGATTCTTAATGTACCCGATGCGCCGATAGGTTGTCGATACATGCCCACGGAAATGAGCGATGTTATTTAGGACGGATGCGAGGCATGTTGGGAAGTTGGGAGGGAGATATCACCGAGGCGGGCTGATTTTCGGCGAACCGTATCGTCGGAGGTGGTTGAGCTCGCCAAATCAATCGTCGCGCCATCAGAGGCTATATGGCCTCGCGCGATTCGGCGCTTCGAATCTTCGTAGGGTCCGCACTGCGGACCGTCTTTTCCGACTCAAACGTGATGGTCCGCGGTGCGGACCATACAAGAATTGCGCAGCGTTATTTAGATAGTTTGCATTATGCCGCCGCTTCCTCGATATCGCCCCCTTGCGGCGCGACCAGTTTGAGGGAAATCGACGCACGCGATTCGTTTCGCAAAGACTCCGGCCGGAATTCCGGCACCACCTGCGCCAAGGCCTCCACCGCCGCCATCGGCGTCGACTCTGCCGCTTCGGCGAGCAGTTCCAAACCTTGCGACACCTCTTCGCGACTCACCGGCGGCAGTTGCCAGGCGCGAATTTTGGCATGTGACGTCGGGCGGGTTTGCTCATCGTCGCAGGCCAGTTCCTCGTACAGCTTTTCGCCTGGACGAATTCCGGTGAAGTTGATCAGAATATCATCGTCGGGCTTAAGGCCGTTGCGGATGATCAATTGCCGGGCCAGGTCCACGATGCGCACCTGCGAGCCCATGTCCAGAACCAGCACTTCGCCCCCTTTGCCAATCGCCCCGGCTTGCATAACAAGCTGGCTGGCCTCGGGGATGGTCATGAAATAGCGCTTCATGTCCGGATGCGTGACGGTCACCGGCCCGCCAAGATCGATCTGTTTCTGAAAGATCGGCACCACGCTGCCGCTGCTGCCCAACACATTGCCGAAGCGCACGGCGAGGAAACGCGTTTGCCGGGCCGGCGCATTCAGCGACTGAATATAAATCTCCGCCACGCGCTTGGTCGCGCCCATCACGCTCGACGGATTGACGGCCTTGTCCGTGCTGATCAGCACAAACGCCGACGCCTCATGCGCCAGCGCGGCATCGGCCACTGTCCTGGTGCCAAAGATGTTGTTCTTGATGGCCTCGCACGGGTTATGCTCCATCATCGGCACATGCTTGTGCGCGGCACAATGGAAGACAACCTGCGGGTTTTCCGATTGGAAGATCTGATTAATCCGCCGGGCATCGCACACATCGGCAATGCATGGCCGAATGTCGGCCCCCACCCACCGTTCGCGCAGTTCGCGGTCGATCTCGAACAGATTATTCTCCGCCCGCTCGACGAGAAGCACGCGCTGCGGGCAAAAGCGCATCATCTGCCGGCAGATTTCAGACCCGATGCTCCCGCCCGCCCCGCTCACCAAAACGCGTTTCCCCGCCAAAAACCGCTGCAATTCCGGCGTATCCAGATTCACCGCCCGGCGGCCAAGCAAATCCGACAACTCAAATGCCCGCTCGGAAATCCGCGAGCGCAAAGGCCGAACGCCATTGCGCGAGAGCGCAATTTCGCTCTGTCCCGGCGCGAGCACGCGCAAGACCGCCCGGCAGAATAAGTTCCTGAGCCGATCCACCGGTTCTTCTATCGGTCAGGGGTTGGTTTGGAGTCCAATGGGGCTGGTTCGAACGCCAGCCAATGTCGATTGGCGAGTTCCGCTGCCTCTACGCTATACTGTCACACGCAAGCCGACAATCCGACGGGTTTTCGCTCGCAACTCGAGGCGGGCAGCCCGTATAATGTTTTCATGCCATCAAGTCTGACAGAATCCCGGCCGTTCGAGCCCGGCACCACCGGGTGGACGGCCAGCGACCTCGACGATCCTGAAATCGAGCGGCAATGGTTCGAGGGGCGCTACGAGATCGTTGAAGGAGTTCTCACAAAAATGGCCCCTGCATATTTTGTCGGTGGCGAAGCACTTTATCGGCTTATGTATTTTATCACTACCCACATCGGAATGAAGGCCGGAAGTTTTGCCACTGAAGTGGATATCGTGATCGATGAAGATCGCGTGGTACGGTCAGATGCCGCCTTTTTGACGCCGGAGCAGAAACGGTTGCAAAAGCAAGCCGCTCTGGCGGCAGGCCGCGCGGACCCGAAGCGCACGCGCATTCTCATCCCTCCGCTGCTCATCGTCGAATGCATCAGTCCCGGCCACGAGCGTTACGATGAGCATACCAAGCGACGCTGGTACGCCGAGTTCGGCGTCGCGAGCTATTGGATTCTCGATCCGTTCAAGCAGACGTTGAAATGCCTTTCATTGGCGAATGGCGTTTACCTTGATGACGCCCTGGGGAAGGCCGCTGAGGAAGTGCGCCCTTCATTGTTTCCTGGCCTGATCCTGCGGCTGGGGGAAATCTGGGACAACGAGTGATCTTGTCCCATTGGGCACTTTAAGCCCGCTTCTGCGATCGGTCACGCCATTGAAGTAGCAGCACCGACAGGATAATCGTCAGCAGGATTAATCCTCCCACGATAACGTTGCGACCCCATTTCCCCTCAGGCGTCCGATCCACCGGGCCATGGCCTCGGAATCCATCGGTTGCCATCGGCAGCAGGACCGAATCGTGCGCATCCTGCGGCGTACCTCCGACGCTGGGCGGCGCGGTTTGCGATGTGTAAATATTGTCTTGTGGGCCGCCGGGCATTGGCCGCGGCTCGCCGCAGAACGGCGACGGCTGCCAAGCGACGTGATAGTCGCCATAGAGCACGTTTTGGCCGCGATACCCATGATTGGGGCTGTTCACGCTCTGCATCGTGGCGGTTGATGCGGCAGGCGTAACAGTGGCAAGCGCCGCCGATCCGGGATTCAGATCAGCCGCCAGGGCGTAATCCGTTCCAAGGCTGCCGTTCCATTTCCACCCGTCCGCGACAGCCTTGGCCGAGGGGTAGGGATTGTTCAGGCTATAGGAAAGATTCTGCGGCGAGGGGAAGTTGGATTTGGACTTGACGGTTTCATTTCCTTGCGGCTCATACTGATCGCCGGGACTGCTCGGGCACACGAAAATGGCCGGCGTCATTCCGGATTCGCGCAGCAGCAAATACATGGCGGCGGAGACGTCGTTGGCCTTTGGCCCGCCGGGCTTGAATGGGTCGGGCGCGTTGATGCCGCTGAAGACCGCCGTCGCCGTGTGGTCTGGATCGTAAATCGTTCGCGGATATTGGTTATTGTTGGTGTTGGCATACGTGATGAGGGCTACAGCGATATTCTTCAAGTTTAACGAGCATTGCGATTTGGAAGCTCCAACCACGGCCCGATTCACGATTGCGGGCAAAAGTGCAAGCACGACCAGAGCAATTCCGAAAGCAACGCAAAGATCGGTTAAGGTGAAGCCGGGCCGCAGGTGTTTCGCGTTCATATAGACCACCCTGTTACAATTCCGTGACGGTGTACGCGTCGCCCGCGAACATATCATAGCCGGGCAAACAAAGTCGTATACCTCTTACCAGGAGAACTCCCATGCGTCTTTTCAAATTCGCCTTTGCCGCCGCGATCCTGCTCGCTTCATCCATTGCAACGGTGGCAAAAGCCGACGCGCCGCCGTCCACGCGAACCATCTCCACCAGTGGCGAAGCCGTAATCTATGTGGTACCCGACGAAGTGATCGTCAACTTCGGCGTGGAGAACTTTGACGCCGATCTGGACAAAGCCAAGGCCGCCAATGATGCGATGTCGACCAAGTTGCTGAAAGCGATCAAAACCGTTGGCGTGGAAGATAAGAACGTCCAGATTGACCGCCTGCAAATCACGCTGGAATACAAGGACAATCAGCCGTGGACCGGCCTTCGCGGATACATCACCCGGCGGGATTATTCCATCACGCTCAAAGACGTGAAACTCTTCGAGAAGCTCGTCGATGCCGCCCTGAAAAACGGGGCCAATCAGGTCGGCGGGTTTGAGTTCTGCACCACCGAGATGCGAAAGTATCGCGACCAGGCCCGCTCGCTGGCGATCAAAGCCGCCAAGGAAAAAGCCGTCGCCCTGGCAAAGGACCTTGACTGCGGCGTGGGCAAGCCCTGGCAGATCGGCGAGGTTTCCTACGGCTATGGAAACGGGAATTTCTCGTTGAACTCCACGCAGAACGCCATGCAGGCCGTCGGCGGCGCAGATGGAGAAAACGGCTCCACGCTTCCTCTGGGCCAGATCGCGGTGCGGGCCAGCGTGAGCGTGGTGTTTGATCTGACGGATAAATGATCGTGCTGGGAATGGTCAGGGGCGTGGTCACTTTAGCCCGACTTTCGCACTTTGACGGCTCAAGCCGCATTCTTAGGGGCACCAAGGCCATTTTACCCCCGTAGGTCTGCACTACAAAATCGCGCGGAATGTGCTCGCCGCCAGCTCCACTTTCCCTCCTCGAATCCGCGGCG
>DASRRM010000244.1:0-6831 GCA_035695715.1 Tepidisphaeraceae bacterium | reverse complement strand
CGGAGGCGGAATTTCCTCATTGATGCGGGCGCGGACGTTGATGATCTCGCCGGGAGCGGCCGAAACCTTGTCGGCATCCAGTGCCAGCGGCCCATCGTGCTTGAAGTATGGGTTTTCCGACGCATGCTGAATGAGCTGCCGCCAGAAATGTTCCTGATCGCGCTCGCCGGCCTTGAAGCGCCAGCGCCAGGTTTCATCAAGCCCCAGGAAAAACGCGCGGCCCGCCCATCCATCAAGCCGCATCTCCGTCAGCACCGGCAGGCGCGATTCCTCCTCCACCATCAGCGCCCGCGCCTCGGTCTTGAAGTTCGCATCATGCACTTCCGGCAGTTGAAGAAACCGGAAGCACCCGGGCAATTGCTCCCACCGCCGCGCCGCCGCATCCGGTTCGTTCCCGCGCCCTTCGCTGGGAAGCTTGAACAACTCCATCGATTCGGCGTCGGCGGTCGGAACAAAATGGAAGCTCGGCTCGTTCCCGGGCCAGGTCTTCCAGACCGGCTTAAACGTTGGCTTAAACGGAAGCAGCTCGCGCGCCAGGATGTTTCCCGAGTTTTCCTGGATCGGCAGCGGGGCGTCGCCGGCCACGATGATCACGCTGCCGCCGGTCACATGCGCGACGTGCTCGATAGCGCCCCACCGCGCCGCATCGCATGCCGCGACCGGCACGTCAAAAAGCACGACGACATCCTGCCCGCGAATATCTTTGGTTGATAAGTAGAGGTGCGGATTGGCCGGGTCGAGCACAATGTCGGTGAGCTTGAGTTCCGACAGCCCCGACAACCGCGCCAGCGTCTTTTTCAGGTATTGATAGTCCCAGGTTGGCGCGCCGGCAACCAGCAGCACTTTCATTGGGTCATGCACCACCTTCACCCAGCGGTCCACCTCGTTATTGTCGGTGGAAGCTTCGGCCTTGCGCGGGTCTTCAGACTTGTGCGCGACTTTGGCGGGGTCTTCAGACTTGCGCGGGTCTTTGGCGTCGATTGTCAGGGCCGGGAATTCCAGATGAACTTTCTGCTCGCCCTCGGCGCTCATGCGAAAGGTAAACTCCGCCGTGGCGGGCTTGTTGTCGCGAAGCGTAATCGTGCGGACCTGCTGCTCGTTGCCGACCGTGCAGTGAAGTTGCAATGGGACATCGTCAAACCCGTTGTGCCGAAGCTCGGCTTTCACGCGGATCGACTGGCCGGCAAAGACGCTCGACGGAACGCTGACTGATGCAAATGACACGTCGCGCGGAGGCTCGGCGGCGGCGGCGCTGACGGTGAAAACCGGAACGCCCAGCGGCGTCAGGCCCGATACGATCGTCGGATCGCCTCCCACCTGCCGGCCGTCGGAAAACAACACCACGGCCCGCACCGGCATGCCGCCGATGGCGCGGACGATTCCCTCGGTGAGTTTGCTCTCGTCGCCGTCGGGGGTTGTATTCAGCGATGACGCCACCTGATTGCCGTGCATCAGTTCCAGCGGCGTCACATCGCCGGCCAGGGAATATCCGCGAACCTCCGCGTCCTTGCCCGCGCTGGCGACCACGCCCCCGGGCCGAAGCAGCGCCTGCTCGACCAGCGAGAAACGCGTGTTGGCGGCAATGGCATCGCACGCCGAGCGCACGTCGGCGTTGGATTCGTAAAGTTCAGAGTCAGCGTTGTCGCCAAAGGTGGCGACGGCTGCCACTGCCGCGGCAATCTGCTCGGGAACCTTTCCGCGCCATGCATCGCGCGACGCGGTGTCCGGCACATGCGCCAGATCCGACAGTCTTTTAGCCAGTTCCTCGGCGCGGGGAAGCGCCGCGGCCTTTTCGGCCAGGCCAGAGGCACTTTGCGCGTAAACGTCCGCCAGCGCCTTCAGCCGCTTCTGGCGAACTTCGATGTCACGTCCCGAAACGCGGGCATAATCCAAATCTTCCTGCGCCCCGCGCACATTGGCGGCGGAGGTGCGCAGCCGTTCCAGGTCCGCCGCCAGCGCCGTCGGCGCGTCGCTGCGCACCTTCGGCGGAAGTTTTCCCAGGGCATCGGCCAGCGCTACGAGCTGTGCCGACGTGCGCGCATTGTCCACGATGCCCATGCTCCGCGATCGATCGACCAGGATCAGCACCGCCCCGCGCTCCTCGGCGCTGGCCTGCCGCAGGATCACCGGCTTTAGCAACGCCGCCACCAGCGCAAGCACCGCCGTCACGCGCAGCGCCGGCAATACCATCCGCCACGGCCAGGGCACCAGCCGGAGCTGCGCCGGATACAAGATCACCACCGCCCCCAGCAAAATGACGGCGGCAACAACCGCGATCGGCCAAAACTGCGGCGCGTGCCAGTAAACCTGGGCGAGGATGTTGGAATAACCTCTCATGACATTTGATGGACGCGTTCGTCCCGCGAAGCCTCAACCGGCGACTGGAAATCCTCTGCCCGCTCCACCGGCGTTCGCTGAATCGACCCCACCCGCGACACCGCCATTTCGGCGATTGCCAGCGCAAAAACCAGCGCCAGCACCAAACCGTAAAGCTCGCGCCCTTCGCGGTCGGCACTGATTGTTTCCAGCACCGGCCGCACCGTCGGGTCGACGCGGGTGAAGCCCAGCGACCGCTCCTTCGATCGCCATTCTTCATCAGTCAACTGCGTCAAGTCCGACTCGTCGCGCGGGGGACGCACGATATAGTATGCGGTCTGCGGAGGTTTACCGCGCTCCTGGATATCCAGCCGATACGTTCCCGGCTGCTCGGTATCGGAATAGCGCAGCTCGGCCTGCTTTTCCAGGCGGATCACGTCCAGCTTGACCTTCTGGCCGTCGGGACGGGTGAGCATGACCTTGTTCACCGGGTTGATGTCATCGAAGCTCATTCGGATCGGCTCGCCCGGCTTCAAATTTCCATCCGCCGCTGATACGCCCGCCAGATATCGCACCGCTGATTGCACGAACGGGAGATAAAAGTTGGTCAGCGGCAAAGTACTCCAGTCGGCGTCGAGCGGCGTGGTCATCAGAAGCACATAGCCGCGCTGCGATTTGCCTTCGATCAGGAATGGATCGTTGTTGAGATAGCTGGCCAACGCCCTGGCATCGACCTGGCGGGGAATGGCGGGGAAATGACGCGCGATGGTAGCCGAGGGAAGCTCAAATCGCCCGTTCATGAACTGAAACACCGGGCTTTTGGTATCCATGCCCAGCAGCGAAGTGGATTCCGATCCATCCGCCGCCGTGGCCGGCTCAAGCATGGCAGGCAGGATTCCCGCGCCATCGCGATAAAGCTGGGTATTGTAATCGTCGACGCGCGACAGGCTTCCCGGGGCAATGAGAAGCCGCCCGCCGCTGTAGACGTATTGCTCGAGCGACTGCGCCTGGGCCGGGGTGAAGCGTTCGACGTTGGCCAGGACGACGACCTGGAACTTATACAGGTCGATGTCGGGCCATTTTTCCGCGGGCACCACCTTCACATTGCACGGATCTGCGCCGGCCACCCCAGCCGAGCGATGCGGCGCCAGCGCCCATTTCAGAAAATCGCTCTCGCTGTGGAATTGGCCCTGCTGCTCGTCGCCGCTGACGATCAGGACGCGAATCGGGGGAATGACATTGACTGCGATCTCGAGCTGGTCGTCGCCGGTGTAGCCGGCGCTTTTGACGCCGGCCGTCAGGATCTGCGAGCCAGTCTGGCCGAAGGTGACTGTGAATGGAACGGAGAGGGATTGTTTAGCGCCCAGGCTGATCGACCGCGGAGGGATCGGCGCGGCGTTTCCCTCGAGAGTGACCGGGACCGCCGCATGTTCAACCGGGCCGTAGTTTTTGACTTCGACTTGAAGATCGGCGGGCTGGCCGGCGATGGCGGGGGGATTCAGCAGCCGGACCGATTCAACGCCGATATTGTCGGCATCGGCGCTGCCCACCGGCAAGACGAACATCCGCGAATGCAACCCCGGCCCATGCATCCGCGCACTCCAGTCGGCGGCAAACTGGGCGGTCACGCCCTTCCAACTCAGACCCTGGCGATCGCTCACGACGTACACGTCGCGGGTCGACTTCTCGTATCGGCCCAGCACGTCCGCCGCCAGTTGCAGCGAGTCGCCCAGGCTCGCCTGTCCATACCCGACGCGGGCATCGTCAATTTTGGTCTCGATGGCGCGGAGGTCGCCGGTCGGCTCCAGCTCACTGGCGCTTTTTGGCGCGCCCATGAGGATGAGCGAAACCCGGTCGCCCGGCCGAAGCCCGCGAATGATCTGCCGGGCGGCGGCCTGCGCCATCTGGAAGCGCGTGCGTCCGTTTTCGTCGAATCCCATGCTGGCCGAGCAATCCAGCAGCAACGCCGCCGTCACACGCCCTTCGCTTTCCTTACCGGCCCATGCTCCGCGCGCCAGGGGACGCGCCAGCGCGATGGCCAGCAGCGCGATGAACACCGAGCGCATCACCAGCAGCACGATCTGGGTGAAGCGCGCGCTTTGCCGACGCGCGCCATCGGCGCCGTCGAGAAACATCATCGCGCCCCATTCGACATCCTTGTAGCGCGCCCGGCTGAGCAAATGCAGCACCAGCGGCACAACCGCCGCCGCAACACCGACGAGCATGATGGGGTTGAGAAACATGGCTGAACTAAATGAAGAATGAAGAGTGAAGAGTGAAGAATGGAAGCGAAATATCTGACCGGTGAGTGGACCTACAGGCATTCTCCGCTGCCCATGCCTCCTGCTTTATTCCTCATTCCTCATTCTTCACTCTGCATTCTTCACTTTGCACTCTGCACTCTTCATTCCTCATTTACTCCCCGCTCTTCTCTGTAAAAAGTAGGTCAGGTTTTCGATCAGCGGTTTTTGGGTGATGAAGGAATAGAATTCCACGCCCAGCGTCCGGCAGATTTCATGCAGGCCCTGTTTATGGCGGCGGAAATTGTCGAGATAGACCTGGCGGACCAGAGCCGGCTCGCACAGGCGGGCGCGCTCTCCCTCCATGCCGCGAAAGCGCGACCAGGTGCGGAAGGGAAACTCCACTTCATCGTTATCCAGAATCTGCAGAACAATCGTCTCATGGCGATCGTGCCGCAGGCGCGCCAGGCCCTGGCGCAGCTTGTCGATCGGGGCGAAGGCGTCGGTGATGAGAATCAGCAGCGACCGTTTGCCCAGCCGGTCGGCCACCTGCTGCATTCCCTTGGCGAAATTGGCCTGGCCCTTGGGGGCGGTGCGCTCGAGCAGGTCGATGACGCGCGAGAGCTGGGCGGTTCCTGCCCGCGGCGCGATCCACTGCTCGATGCCCGCCGAGCACAGCGCCACGCCTACGCTCTCGGTGTGCCCGAGCATGAGATAGGAAAGTGCGGCCACCAGTTTCGCGCCGTATTCGTATTTGCTGCCGGCGGCCGACCCATAGCCCATCGACCCGCTGGAATCGAGCATCAAAACACAGCGGAGATTGGTTTCCTCGTCATATTCCTTGATGTATGGCCGATCCGTCCGCGCCAGCACGCGCCAATCCAGATGCCTTGGCTCGTCCCCGGCGGTGTAAAAGCGATGCTGGCGAAACTCCACGCTTGCGCCTTTGACGGGGCTGCGATGTTGCCCGGTGATGCTTCCTTCGACGACGCTGCGGGCCGAGAGCTGCAAATGGTTAAGCCGTTCGACGAGTGCGGGTTCGAGATAGCGGGTGACGAAACTCATGGATTAAGGCGCATCTTCCCACGATTGGTACGACTGAAGCAAGCGGAGGGTCGCAGCGCGAATGGTTGAAAAGGTTTGGGGGTTGGAACAAAGGTCCACCGCGCCGCGCGATGATGTGGACCTTCGGTCCGACCGCTACGCGAAGACAGCGGGGAACCTCGATCCAATCGATAAGCAATGTTTCAGACGCTCCGCACGGGTTTGCGGATCGGGCGCTGTTCGATCTATCGATCAGCCTGAGTGTGAAACGGATGGTGAAACCCGTCGGAAAACGAAAACCGTCCGCTTCCAATCGCCCACCACGCGCCCCATGCCATGGCCAGCCCAAGCGCCGCCACCAGCGCCGCGCTGATCAGCGTGCGCCGCCTTGGAGATGACTCGGGCAACTGCTCGGTCTCGACCGCCTTTTTCGCATCGCGCGAATCAATCAGCGGACCCAGACGCGTGGCCAGTTGCCTCAGCGGCAGATTCCGCCGCCGCGCTTCTCCCGCAAGGGCCAGCAACATGCTTCCGCGTTCGCCGAGCTGCTCGGCGGCATGATCCAGCAGATTCCACACGCATTCGATGTCAACTTTCGGATCGGTATAAACCAGCGGGCTGATATGCGTCAGGCGAACCGCGCCGCCGAAGGTCACCACCACATTGCTTCCGATTAAAGCGCCATGAACGATCCCCTGCATATGGAGCAGGTCGACGGCCAGCACCGTCTCGCGAAGGACCGAGGCAACTTCGCGCGGGGTATGATTCGCTCCGGTGTAAAAATCCAGCCGTAGCCCCTCTACATACTCCCACATGAGAAATGCGTCATCCCCATCGCGCTCCACGCCGAACAGATTCGCCACGCTGGCATGAGCCAATT
The DNA here is from genome assembly GCA_035695715.1 of Tepidisphaeraceae bacterium. Lineage (GTDB taxonomy): Bacteria > Planctomycetota > Phycisphaerae > Tepidisphaerales > Tepidisphaeraceae > RYN-428. Next base: position 351 of record DASRRM010000244.1, on the reverse strand, counting down.
CGCGCACCCTGCCCAAACGGTCGCGGACCACGGGGTGAAGCGCTCCATCGATCAGGCAATCGGGGTCAATTTTTTTCAGGACAACGGATCGGCCGCCAGGTCCGATAGCCAGATAGGTCTGTTCCTCAGTTAAAACACGGGTAATGGCCCAACCGCAAATTTCGGTCGGCGGGCCTGAAAGAATCGTGGCAGTGCTGTTCATAGTGCTCCGCCCGCCCTGAAGTTAGATGACTTTAACCGATCAACACCTCGGCAGGCAAGCAAACATCCAGCGCCGGCGATGGTATTTCGTATGAGGCGCGCTGTTTTCGGCGTCTAATTTTCCGCCTGTAAGGTCCTGTACAGCCTAGA
>DASRRM010000243.1:0-2518 GCA_035695715.1 Tepidisphaeraceae bacterium | reverse complement strand
CCCCACCCCCCCCCGTGGCCGATCTATCCAATCCTCCTTGATTTCCCCGCAACCGTCGACGACACTTCCCCGCCGATTTCACACTGGAAACTTACGAGGAAGGAACATTCACTCATGGCTACTGACGCCTACGCACCCGATCCCAAGCTTAAATTCACTTTCGGCCTATGGACCATCGGCAATGTTGGCCGCGACCCGTTCGGCGGGCCGGTGCGGGAAACGATCTCGGCGCCGCAAATCTGCGATATTGTCGGCTCGGCCGGCGCTTATGGCGTTAATTTCCATGACAACGACCTGATTCCCATCGACGCCACCCCCGAGCAGGCCGCCCAAATCAAAAAGGACTTTAAGAAAGCGTTGAAGGACAACGGCTTGGTCGTGCCGATGGCGACGACCAATCTTTTCACCGATGCGGTTTTCAAGGATGGCGCATTCACCAGCAACAATGCCCGCGTTCGCGCTTATGCCATTCAAAAAACCATGCGGGCGATGGACCTGGGCGCGGAATTCGGCGCCAAGACCTATGTCTTCTGGGGCGGCCGCGAAGGCGTTGAAAGCGATGCCACCAAGAATCCCGTGGAAGCGATCAAGCGTTTCCGCGAGGCGATTAACTTCCTCTGCGAATACAGCATCGAGCAGAAGTATGGCTACCGTTTTGCCTTCGAGGCCAAGCCCAATGAGCCGCGTGGGCATATGTATTTCGCCGTCACTGGAAGCTATCTGGCGCTGATCCCATCGCTGGATCATCCGGAAATGTGCGGCGTGAATCCGGAAGTGGCGCACGAGTTCATGGCGGGCCTGAACTTCGTTCACCAGGTGGCCGCGGCATTGGAGATGGGCAAGCTCTTCCACATCGACCTGAACGACCAGGAATTCGGCCGATACGACCAGGATTTCCGCTTCGGGCAGGCCAACTTGAAGCATGCCTTCTTCCTGGTGAAGCTGCTGGAAGACTATAAATACACCGGCCCGCGCCAGTTCGACGCCCATGCCCTTCGCACCAGCGATTACGAAGACGTGAAGGCATTCGCCCGCGGGTGCATGCGGACGTATATGATCCTGAGGGAAAAGGCCGCCCGCTGGAATGCCGACCCGGAGATCCAGGGCTTGCTGAAGATCATCAATCAGCAGGATCCCGGCTTGTCGAAGCTGACGAAGAAGTACAGCAGCCAGGGCGCGAAGAAACTGCTGGCCGCCCCGCTGGACCGCGTCGAGTTGGCCAAAGCGCCGCTGCCGTATGAGAAGCTGGATCAGTTGACGATGGAATTGATCATGGGCGTGCGCTGAGCGCGAAATCGGAAATCCGAATGACCCTGGCGAAAACCAATCCCGCCGAGGCATTGGTGGAGGCCAATCGCCGGTTTTACGATGCGCTCTGGGCGGACGCCAAACTTGTCGATCCCGATCGCTTCAACACCTGGCCTCTCGTCGAACGGTTGCTCGCAACTTCCCCCCGGCGGCTTGAAGTCGCGCCCGGCCTGCGCCCGCGCCTGCCGATTGCCCGCACCCATTTCGTCGACATCAGCGCGCCTGCCCTGGACAGGCTGAAGGAACGCGGCGGAAAGGTCGTCGTCGGTCCCGTCACCGCCCTGCCCTTTGCCAACGCGGCGTTCGATCTCGTGTGCGCGCTCGATATTGTGGAACACGTTGAAGATGATCAGCAAGCCTGGGCGGAGGTGACGCGCGTGGCGGCTCCGGGGGCGGCGGTGCTGATTTCCACGCCGCTGCATCCGGAAAAGTGGATCAAGTTCGACGATTTCGTGGGCCATTATCGCCGCTATCAACCTGCCGAGCTGTTGTCGCGCATCGAATCTCACGGCCTGAGCGTCGAACAAAGCGCCGTGTACGGCATGCAGCCCAAATCGTCGACGATTCTCGATCTGGGAATGTGGTGGCTTACCCACCGCCGTGAGCAGGCGATGCGCTGGTACAACCGCGTGTGGATGCCGCTGGCGGTGCGGTTTGAGAAGAAGCTGGCGCTGGTGGACGGTCTGATTGATTTGGAGAAGGCCGATGAGGTGCTGCTGGTGTGCAGGAAAAACTAAGAACCTCTAAAAATACCTCCGAAATCCGCAGAGAATTCGGGTCGAAAGCGGGTATTTTTAGAGGTTCTAAATCGATCTTGCGCGATTAGGAAAAGACGGTCCGCCGTGCGGACCCTACGAAAAATCGAAGCGCCGAATTGCGCAAGATCATTTAGACGCGCACTGCTTCACAAACCTCGGTCGTGCCACCAGGGATGGAAAATGAACAGCCGTGGTTCCGATAAAAAGGCGGCATGCGAATTGGGGTGTGAAAATGGGGCAAAATTATTAACCAGGGCCATTCACGCGCCGAATTAATTTGGGAAAGTCGCGAAGGGTGTATCCTTCGGCCCTTAGCCCGACTTTCGCACTTTGACGGCTCAAGCCGCATTCTTAGGGGCACCAAGGCCATTTTACCCCCGTAGGTCTGCACTACAAAATCGCGCGGAATGTGCTCGCCGCCAGCTCCACTTTCCCTCCTCGAATCCGCGGCG
>DASRRM010000242.1:0-28193 GCA_035695715.1 Tepidisphaeraceae bacterium | reverse complement strand
ACGTTCATCCAAAAGCGGAGACAATGCCGCATATTTATGCCGAATCCTTTCGGCCTGTGTCGCATCCTGCACTCAAGCATGATCTATTCAACATCAAATCCAGACAAGAGAGATTGATCAAGTTATTTTTGCGGGAAGCCTAATTCGATGAAGAAGGTCAGATCCAGCGGCAACTCAACGGTCCACGATGGCCGTTGACTCGACATTTCCTTTCCGCCTTTGCGGAATTCGGGAAGACGTTGGGCAAGTTCGGATGCAAACTGCTTTCTTAGCGCCTGGCCAATCGGGCTTCGCATGTGATCCGATCACTTAAAGGAATCTGCGACGTTGTTTTACAACTACTGCAGATTGGTCACAAGCTTAATGCAACCTGATTGATCGCTTGCTGAGCCTCCGGCGAGCGATTTTTGACGGAACACACATCACGAACCTCCTGCCCCACTTCGAGTAACAATCGTGGAGCCGCGGTCGATGCAACCACGTTTTGCAAAGAGGCAGGCATGACTCCCACACTCGCCGCACCGGTTTCTCCATCCATTTCGGCGGAAGCGCAACAAGGCCGCCGCGCTTCGCGCGAAATTCCGCCGGGGCTTGCGACCCTCAAGGCATCGGCGGGCCGCAAAACTGTTGCGATGGTTCTGACCCATCTGCGCGCCGAGGCGCGCATTGCCGGTTTGGTCGCGGAAATCACGCTGCTGCTCACCTTTCACAATCCACATCGCCGCGAACTGGAAGGCGAATTGCTTTTCCCGCTTCCTCCGGGCGCGACGCTTTGCGGATTCGGGCTCGACGTTGAAGGGAAAATCGTCGATGCGTCGCTGGTTGAAAAACACAAGGCCCGGCGGGTGTTTGAGGAGGAGGTCAACCGGCCGGAGATCATCGACCCGGGACTTGCCGAACACGTGCGCGGAAATATTTTCCGCACCCGCGTCTATCCGCTTCCGCCGCGTGGAACCCGCCAGGTGAAACTGCAATACGTCTGCGGCCTGGATGTGATGGGCGGAAATGCGCTGCTCGATCTGCCGCTGGCCGGCTCGGAAAACCAAACCCCGCTGCAGTCGCTGTGCGTGCGCGTGGAAGTGACCGGCGGGAGCCGGCCCTTGGCCGAGGGCAACAACTGGGATGATTTCGGCTTCACCGAAAATGCCGGCACGCATACCGCAGAATTGACGCAGCACGATGTAATGCCCCGGCGGCTGCGTATCGTGCTTCCGGAAATTCCCCAGCCCTGGGTGCAGGTGCAGGCAACGCCCGCTGGCGAGCAATATTTCGCCATTCACATTCTTGCCCCGGATGACGCCGCCGATGAATCGGCAAAGCGATTGCCCGTTGCCGGCGCGGCCGTTCGGCTGGCGTGGGATGTTTCGCTCAGCCGGGCCATGTCGCAAACCACCGGCGAATGGGAGGTTCTGCAGCGCGTACTCGATCGCCTTGGCGATGTGGATGTTGAACTGGTGGCGTTTGCGCTTGAAGCGCAGCCGGCCCACCAATTTCAAATTCGCGGCGGAGACGCCAGCGCGCTGCTGAACTTCCTCCGCGCTCTTCCCTGCGACGGCGCAACTGGCCGCCGGGCCTTGCAGCAGGCGGCCATGGCCGACGCCGGCCCGTTTGCATTTACCCTTCTGTTTTCCGATGGCATGACGCCGTTCGACGACACGATTGCTGCGCTGCACGCCTTTCCATCCGCCGCGCCGATTTTCGCCATCACCGGCAGCCCAACCGCTGATCATGGCCTGCTCCAAAACCTTTGCGAAAATACCGGCGGCGTGTTTCTCGATCTCACCCGCGTCGACATCGAAAGCGCCGCCGATTCCGTCGGCAAAATCCCGCTCGCGTTTCTCTCGGCCGTGACGCTGGAAGGCAATGTTGAGGATCTTGTGCCCGCCGGCCCGCAAGCCGTGCATGGCGTCTTCACGGCAACCGGCCGGCTGCCGGGCGAGCGCGCGGTGCTGCGATTGAATTTTGGATATCGCACTGGGACAGAGACAGATTCGCCGGTCCGCTCGGTCACGTGCAATATCGATCGCACCTTCGCTGTCGGCAACGTCACGCCGCGGCTTTGGGCGCAGCAGAAGGTGGCCCAGATCAATGCGACAGCGGGGAAAAATGCGCAGCACGACCCGCGGCTATTGGAACTCGGCAGGAAATTCGGACTGGTAACGCCGGGCGCGTCGCTGTTGGTGCTGGAAACGCTGCAACAACATCTCGAATACGAAATTGAGCCCGCCGAATCGCGCACGGAATTACGCTGCCAATATCTCAACGCCCTGGCCCGGCGCCAGAGCCAAGCTCCGCAAGAAGAGGCCGCGCCGTCGCGCGGGGCAACCCGCCAGGAGCGCGCCGATCTCCTGCGCTTCTATGCCCGGCTTCGCCTCGGCCCGGACGTGGACGTCGAATGGCTGATCGATCGAACCGAAAACCGCACGTCGGCGGAACTGGTTGAAATGATCGACTCGGCTTCGTTCTTCGCCAGCTCGCGCGGGGCGGCGAAAGTGGAAACCGCCGATCTTCTCAAAGCCGGCTGGTTTCTCAATTCGCCGCGCGAATCGCCGGTGAAGCTGGCCTGGCGGGCGCGGTTGGCGTGGTGGAAGGCCGATTATTCCTCGAAAAAGAAACGAAAACCGCGCGGGCGCAGTGGGACCCCGTTTTACAGCAAGGCAGGATACCGGCGAGGACTGCGCGCTTCGTTCGGAGAAGACGATCTGGGCGGCGTGGATATGGCCCTCGACGCCACCACCACGACGCGCGACCGCTCGGCGAGTTTTCTCGGCGAGCTCTCCGCCGAAATTGACACGAACAGTAATTCCATTGCCCCGGCCCGGCTTCCACGCGTCCGCGCGCCGCGGCAGCCCGTTCCCAATTTTGCCAGCGAGCGCGAAGCACTGGCCGAATATTTCAAACAGCGCGCCCATCGCGCCAACGACGCCAATCTCTACGCCGATTGGGGCGCGCATTTTCTGAAGCGTGGCTGGCGCCAAGCGGGGCGCGGCATGCTGAGCAATCTCGCCGAAACTGGCATGGATAACGTCGAAAACCTGCGCCTGATGGCGTATCTCGCGGAAGCGGCGGGGGAGGACGCGCTGGCCGAACAGGCATATGAAGTAGTGCTTGCCCTGCGCCCCGAAGAGCCGCAGTCGCTTCGCGATCTGGCCCTGGTGCTGGAGCGGCGCGGGAAAATCACCCGGGCCGCTCATCTGCTGGCGGCGGTGGCGGCCGGGAAATGGGCCGCGCGCTTTCAAGGAATCGAAGCCACCGCCCTGGCCGAACTGACCGCCCTGGCTGCGCGGCATCGCAGTTCCAATAACGCCCCCACTGCGGGCGAAGTACTGCCCGATCTTTCCGCAGAACTCGGACCATCGACCGGCCTAACGCCGGATGACCTGTCCGAATCATTGCCATCGGATTTGCGCGTGGTTCTCGACTGGAATTGCGCTCAGACCGGCATGTCGCTGAAGGTTCTTGAGCCAGGCGGGGAATGGTGCGACGTCGCATCGCCATGGGGAAGTCCAGCCGGCGACATCACCCAGATCGGCGGACAGATCCAAGGCTCATCCGGCGATAGTTTCGGCCCGGAGGAATATCTGCTCCGCCGGGCCGCGCCCGGCGTTTATCGCTTTCACGTTCATTTTTACTCCGCCCCCCAGCGGCGTCTGGCAACGCCCGCCGCCATCAAGCTGACGCTCTTCCGCAATTTCGGGCGCGACAGCGAACAAAGGAATGTGATCGTCCTGCGCCGCCTTCGCCGCGAGCCGCCGGCTTTGTATCGTGAAAGTGAATTGGGCTGCGGCCTGGTGGCCCTGAGCATGATTTTGCTGATAGCCGGATTTGCGTTTCTGCCGACGATTCACTGGGTTTTGGAATTGGGTTTGGCCGGATGCCTTGGCGGCATCGCGTGGGTGAATCTCGGTAGTTTCCTGCGCCGTCGATATGAGAGGAAAAACGAATTTGAAGTGGCGAATCTCACGATCGACTGATTTGTCGATAATGTCGCCTATGACATCCCCTGCCGCGCCAACCGACGGGCCTCGTTCCCCCGGTGCATCGAACCTCGGCGGAACGGCACGCAAGCGTGCAGCGGCTAAGAAGCGGTTTCAGAACCGCAATCGTGACACGGGCGTCCCGCCTGTGCCTGCGATTATGATTGGGAGACGCCCAATTTATAGGTATTTTCGATCCGTACACATCACGCATGGGCGAGACGCCCATGTCACGATTGCGGTTCTGAAACCGCTTCTAAACGGTCTTGAGTGCGGCGCACGCGGGAGGATTTTTTGATGCGATTTTGCCGCGCAGGGCTATCCCAATATATCCTTCGGTCCTCTTCCGATTCGTTTATTGATCGTCAGATAAATAATGGCAGTAAAAGTACGACGATCGCTTCGAAATCGTCGTAAAAATGGGCATTTTCGAGCGGTGCGAGCGAAAAGTTACTGACAATATTTTTGTGACGCTCAATAGCCGTTGCACGCTTGCGTGCCGTCCGCCGACACGCGACATAAACAAAGTTTTCGTCTCTCCCCATAATCGGACGCCTTGGCGACTGCCTTTTCCTCCCCAGCGGCTTGGCAAGGAATGCTCGGCGGTTTGAACTGATACGATGGCGCCGCCAGGATCGGGGGATCGAGGGCAGAGGTTCAAAAAGGCGCAGGGCGAAAGGACCGGCGGGCGGGGAATTTTTGAAATGGGACATCGGCGGGACAAAATGGGACAAAAAATGTCCCAAAGATATCCCAAATGTCCCACGCGAGATGGGACCGCCCGGTCGCGGAAAAGCATGGAAGATGTTGCCATAAAAGGAGTTATGCGGTGGAAAAAGAATTGAAGCTGGGGAAATGTCCCGGATTTTCGAAAAAATGGGACACTTTGGGACAGGGGCCGGCGCAACACCGGCGTGTGGCGCAAAATGATGCGCAATGGGGCGCGATGGGGCGCGGGCGGGGATCGAGAGCGGCCTGGAAATCTGGCGGCGGCTCGAAACACTCATACCTGAAGACCGATTTTCATGAGCCGAGCTCTCTTTGCCCGGCTTGCGGCTGCCCTGTGCGGCGGATCATTGCATTGCCATGGAAGATACTTTGTGGATTATATAAACGATGGCAAACAGCACCGAGAACAATCGTAAGCGGGCTTTGATTACCGGCATTACCGGGCAGGATGGCTCTTATCTGGCTGAGCTGCTGCTCGAAAAAGGGTATGAGGTTCATGGCATCATCCGCCGCAGCAGCTCGTTCAATACCTCGCGCATCGAGCATCTTTATCTCGATCCGCACAGCCCCAATGCCCGGGTTTTCCTGCACTATGGCGATCTGGTTGACGGCACCGGCCTGCGCGAAGTGCTGTCGCGGGTGAAGCCGGATGAGGTGTATAACCTGGGCGCGCAGTCGCACGTGCGCGTGAGCTTCGATCAGCCGGTGTATACCGTGCAGAGCGATGCGCTGGGGACGATTAACCTGCTGGAAGCCATTCGCGATACGGGGGAGAAGATTAAATTTTATCAGGCGTCGAGCAGCGAAATGTACGGGCAGGTGGTTGAGACGCCGCAAACCGAAAAGACGCCGTTCCATCCGCGAAGCCCGTACGCGTGTGCCAAGGTTTACAGCTTCTGGCAGACGGTGAACTATCGCGAGGCGTATGGGATGTATGCCGTCAACGGGATTCTGTTCAACCACGAAAGCCCCCGCCGCGGCGAGACCTTCGTGACGCGAAAGATCACCCGGGCCGCCACGCGTATCAAGGAAGGATTGCAGAAGAAGCTGTATCTCGGCAACCTCGACGCCAAGCGTGACTGGGGATTCGCCGGGGATTATGTCGAGGCGATGTGGCGGATGCTTCAGGCGGAAAAGCCGGACGACTTCGTCGTCTCCACCGGCGAAACGCATTCCGTTCGCGAATTCCTCGATGAAGTCTTCGGCATCCTGAAGCTCGACTGGAAGCAGTATGTGGACGTCGACCCGCGCTATTTCCGCCCGGCGGAGGTGGACTTGCTTCTGGGCGATTGCGCCAAGGCCAAGAAAGTTCTCGGCTGGACGCCGCGTGTGACGTTCAAGGGCCTGGCGAAAATGATGACCGAAGCGGATTGGGCCGTGGCGCGGCGCGAGAGGGTGATTGCCGAGCATGACAAGAGGGTAGCGCCTTCCACGCACGAATGAATTGAAGAGGATGATCCACGAAGAACACCCAGGAAACGCAAAATATGAGCATCGCGAAAACAGACCGAATTCTCATCACCGGCGGTGCCGGCTTCCTCGGCAGCTTCGTCGTCGAAAAGCTAAAAGCCCGCGGCTACACCGACATCATCGTTCCCCGCCGCCGGGAATATGATCTGACTCACGAAGCCGCCGTCGACAAGCTTTACGCGGATTTTTCGCCCGCCGTGGTGCTGCATCTGGCGGCGGAGGTGGGGGGGATCGGCGCTAATCGGGAAAACCCCGGGCGGTTTTTCTTCGCCAACGCCGCCATGGGAATTCATCTCATTGAAGGCGCGCGCAAGAACAAGCTGAAGAAGTTTTTGCAGGTCGGCACCATCTGCGCCTACCCCAATATCACGCCCGTCCCCTTTAAAGAATCGGATCTTTGGATCGGCTATCCCGAAGTCACCAACGCCCCCTATGGCATCGCGAAAAAAGCCCTGCTGGTCATGTGCCAGGCCTATCGCCAGCAATATGGCCTCAACGCGATTTTCCTGCTGCCGGTGAATTTGTACGGCCCGCGCGACAATTTCGATCTGCATTCCTCGCATGTCATTCCCGCCCTGATCCGCAAGTGCATCGAAGCTCGCGATCGAGGCGACAAAACCATCACCGCCTGGGGAACAGGATCCGCCAGCCGCGAATTTTTGTACGCCGAGGACTGCGCCGAAGGCCTGGTGCTGGCGCTGGAAAAGTACGACGGCGAAGCCCCGGTAAACCTCGGCAGCGGCCGCGAAATCTCCATCCGCGATCTGACCGTGATGGTCGCCAAGCTCTGCGGCTTCAAAGGCGAAATCATCTGGGATCCCAGTAAGCCGGACGGCCAACCACGGCGCTGCCTCGATACGAGCCGGGCTCGCGAACGGTTTGGGTTTTCCGCCGGGACGAAGCTGGAGGAGGGGTTGAAGAAGACGATCGCGTGGTATGAGCAGACAAGCCGCAAGGCCAATTAATCATCCAACGCTATCGTCGGAGAAAAAGCCGGGCTCGCGGCTAGCTCGTGGCCTTGTAGCCTGCATCGCATGGCTCGCAAGTCTGTCCGCTCGACGCCGGTTCTGAGGTACGCCGAAGAGCCGGATCTTTCCCGGCAGAACCCGGCTCTTCGGAGTACCTCAGAACCGGCGTCTTGAAGAGGGGACTTGTGCGTCATATTTCGGGCACACCCCAAGCATCGCCGACGCTCAATCTCCCATCTGCCGATCCCCGGGAAGGTAGGGGATCAACCCCTTTTCGAGAGCAAGCTCCTGGACCTGCCTGGGCGCGCGGCGAACGTCCATGATGAACCCATTGACCTCAATCATCCACGCCAGCGGGTTGTCATCCAGTTTGCTTGGCAGGGTCCAGTTCGGATCGAGCTGGTGAAGTTTGAGCATCTTGCGGAGTGCGGCCAGCTTGGCCGCTCCGCTGCTTTCGCTGATGCCGAAGCCCGCGTCGATGTCGCCGAGCCGCATGTGAGGCGTCTGGGTTTTATCGTGCAGGAAATTGACCCAGCCCACGGTGCGGACAATGCCGGCGGCCCATGTGCTGGGGCTGCCGCTGAGCAATGGCGAGGGCCGCTTGCGGGCCAGCTTCTCGGCGAGCTTGCGGCAAAGAGAGGCGTATTCTTCATTCAGATTCTCACGGCAGAACTGGTCGATCAGCCCGATGATGGCCTGCAAAATCCCGGCGGCATCTTCCCTGGAGGGCGCCTTTGGCGTTGGTTTGGCCTTGGGCATTTTCACCGGCATCGGCGTGTCCGACATCGGCAGCGACGTGACGATCCCATGCCGTGCCTTGGCTTCTTTGAAATCGTCATTGAGACCTCGCCGAATGCCCGGGCCAAACGAAATGCCGCTGACGGACATGAGGCTGTCAAAGACGATTTTGTCTTTGAACGGCAAGAGAACGGTTCGCACCATGAGCGGCAGATCGGGGCCGACCAAAACGTCAAAGGGTTGTGCCAACGCCAGGACGCCATAAGCGACGGGCGGTCTTTCCGTGGAAAGGAAAACGGTGTATCGGGCCATTTCACGGATTATCAAAAACTCGCCTCGGACGAGATGCCGCCAGGAACGAACGATGTCGAGTTCGTCGGGTGCAAGGCCGGCCGGGTTTTCGTCGACGAAAGACTGGATCACGTCCTGGTGTTGGAGCAGTGCCTCGTGGACTTTGACCCGAGCCGACGGCGGAAGGGACGAATACTCATCCGCGTTGGCGGGACGGTCGGGCAGCACTTGTAGCCGTTGATTCACGAAGAACATCAGCGACCGATGGAGCTTGAAGAAGGTGGCGACGTCGTCAGGTGGAAGCTGCATGGGATTCCTCATCAAATTACTTGGCGGCAAAGCCGTGGAAGCATCGTACAAAGGACGGGCGGCTTTCGGAATGCCCGCCGGCAACGGAGACGTTTGTTGAACTGTGAACAGCTATTCGGCTCGGCGCTCGCGACGCTTCATTCCGGCTATAATTGCGAGGCATGGCTGACCACGAAAGCACTTCGACGGACAAATCACCCGAAGCCGTATTGGCACGGTTTATTGAAGAAATGAACCGGTGGGAGGTCGCCGCTTGGAGGAGGCATCGAGCGGATCGTGATCCCCAAAAGCGGATTCAGGCAATGATCTGGACTGACGAGCAAAAGCGGGAAGTCATCGAACGATTCTGCACTCCAAAGCAGCGCAAGTACGGAACTGCGTCGTTGAGCAGCCCGCCACGGTATGATCCTGCAATCGAACGAGTCATAAACGTCGAGCACGTCGGTAATGGAAAGGCGTTCGTTTTTACGACAAGCAGCGCCGCCGTTTTCGCTTTCGACCGACGGTACGCATTATTCCGGAAAGGAGATTGCTGGCTGATTGACAACTTTTATTGGAGGGCAACGCCCAACGAGCAATGGACTCGTGGAATTTTATAGCTCGAGGAGCGGAAACGATGCATCCAGTTCAACTCACAATCCAAGGGCGCGGGACCGCCGCTAACCCTCCGAACCGCTTCGAGCCAATTGCATTTGAAATCGATGGCGATTATCTCGACGATGAAGAGCAACCTGCCCCGCAGACGGCCTATTTCAAAGACACCGCCCGCTCCATCATAGCCCACAACGACAGCCCCGATGTCGGCTTTACCTGGAGCATTAACGCCTATCGCGGCTGCTCGCATGGGTGCATTTACTGCTATGCACGGCCGACGCATGAATACTTCGGCCTGTCGGCAGGGCTCGATTTTGAAACGAAGATTTTTGTGAAGGAAGATGCACCGGCATTGCTGCGCGAAGCGCTTTATTCGCCAAAGTGGCAGCCGGCAACCCTGGCGATGAGCGGGGTTACCGATTGCTATCAGCCGATCGAGCGGCAATTGCAGATCACGCGCCGATGCCTGCAGGTGCTGGCGGAGTTTCGTAATCCGGTTGGCATTATCACCAAGAGCCATCTCGTCACCCGCGATATTGACGTGTTGCAGAATCTGTCGGCGGTTAACGCGGCGATGGTGTTTATTTCCATCACCACGCTCGATGCGGACATCAGCGCCAAGATGGAGCCGCGGGCCGCCAGCCCCAAGCGCCGGATGGCGGCCGTCGAGGCGCTGGCGGCGGCGGGAATTCCGGTTGGGGTGATGGTGGCGCCAATCATCCCAGGGCTGACCGATCATGAGATGCCGCAGATTCTCAAGGCCGCCGCCGATGTTGGTGCGGGAACGGCTGGGTATACGACGGTGCGGCTGCCGTTTGCAGTCAAGGATTTGTTCCAGGAATGGCTTGGCGTTCATTTTCCCGATCGGAAGGAAAAAATTCTAAACCGCATCCGCGATCTTCGCGGCGGAAAGCTGAACGATTCCAACTTCAACACCCGCATGCGCGGGCAGGGCGTGTTTGCGGATCAGTTTTCCGCGATGTTCAAGCTCGCCAAACGCCGGGCGGGGCTGGATAAGCCATTCCCAAAATTGTCAACCGCGGCGTTTTCCCGGCCGGTGCGGGCGGGGGATCAGTTGATGATGTTTTAATCTTTGAGCTGCAGAAAATGTGGGTTCACCGCAGAGACGCAGAGAGCGCGGAGAAGAAAAAATCGAACAAGATCGCGATGCGCGAATGCGCGCCGTTTTGACTCGAAGAGTGCGATCATGTGGTCTTCCTCGGCGCAGCCTCGACCGGTAATAAGAGGAAGAATAACCACGGAAGCACGGAGGTGTGGTTCGACGGATCCTCGCCTGCGCGGAGCGTCGAGTTTCTAAATGATCTTGCACGATTCGGCGCTTCGATTTTTCGTAGGGTCCGCACCGCGGACCATTTCTGCTTCACCGAACAGATCGGTCCGCAGCGCGGACCCGACAAGATTTAAAAGTGGATTGAACACCAAGACGCCGAGAACGCCAAGTTCGGAAAGAAGAGAAAATCAGCTCACCGCGGACCCGCGTTTTTCGTCTGGAACGTAATGGTCCGCAGTGCGGACCCTACACGGATCGCGGGGCGTCGAGCTTTTAGGTTTTTCCGTACCATCGTCCGCTCAGGGGCGCGGAACTCCGATTGCGCCTCCGCGTTTCCGTGCCTCAGTGGTCAAGAATCTTCGCTTTGTGTGGGTGCTCCGTCTCATCTTCTCCGCGGTCTCTGCGTCCCTGCGGTGGATCATCCTTCTGCGGATTTTTAAGACGCCGACTGCCAAATGCACTCCGCTTCGCATATAGTCGCGCATCCGCCTGACGCTCTGAAAGGATTGTCGTACTCATGGATCTGCAACGCAGCCTCGGCCTGAGCGCTGATGGAACTCCCGTCATCGGCACTCGCGAAGAACTCATTCGATATATCAACCTGAAACTGGCCGCCCTGGGCGCGAATGTGGCCGGGGATTTGCCGCATACGGGGTTTCTCACCGTTGCGCATGACTTGCTGGCGGACTTCCGGGAGTTCCGGCGGCTGCTCGATGGGTATCTTTGCCCGGCCGACCAGCGCATTCAGGATTTTCTCGATGCGCACTTTGCCGATGTCGACCTGGTCGGCCCGATACGCCTTCCCAGCCATACGTTCGTGGTCGATCGCCATGGCATGTCGAGAGAGATGTCTTTGCCGATCGATCGGGAAGTGTATGGCAGCGATGCCGTGCGGAGCTATCGCGTGCGGCAGGGCGTGCTGCATAATCCCAAGAGCGATCGGAGAACAACGCAGGGCGTGTTTCATGTGGCCGAGGGGGGATTGCCGGTGCCGGCGGACAAAGTTGCCGTGCCGAAGAAGGTGTATGGCAATCTGCTTCACGCGGCGTTTAATCCGCCGGCGGAATTGCTGAAGCTTCCTTTCACGGCATCCAATGAGAAGCCGGCGGAATTGTTTTGCTCATTGTTGCTGCGGCCAGCCGTTTGCCCGGAAATTCCCGGCTTTGCACCGGCCAAGTCGATGGAGGTGCGGTTCTTCGCGCCTGGGTCGCTGGTGTCGAATCTCGATTTCGTGGAGTCGATCTTCGGGAACGCCGGCGACCCCTATCTGCCGGAAAACGATGCCGGGCTTGATGTGGCGCATTGGACGGGGCATACCGGGTGCATCATTCTCGCGCCGCATCTGGTGGCGTTGAAGAAAAAATCGCTGGGCCTGCCGCACTGGGATCATGCCACCGAGCGGCAGCGCCGCGATGGGGTATGCTGGAAAAATGAAGATGAGCCGTACAACGATGGCAAGCCGTTCAAAATCACCTGCCGAACCACCGACGGAGTGATGGTCACCATCCTGGCCGACAACTATTTCGGCTACAGCAAGAAGGAAATCAAAACGCAGATCAGCTATTCGGCGAATTTGTTCGGCGTTGCCGAGGAGGAACACGCCGGGGGCGCATTGGCGTTTTCCAGCTATAGCTTGGGCGAGCAATTCAAGGTCGATAACAAGATCATCGCCGAGGGATACACGTTTGCCGAGGCGATGAAGACGCTGGGCGATGCGGTTTTCGTGCAGCCGGAGGGATATGCGATCGATCGGATGCATCCGAGCGTGATTTATGTGCCGGAGGATGTGGAGATGCATCTTCCCACGCAGCGCGTCTGGTGGACGAAGGATGGGAAGACCCAGGAAATCAAGCTGATGCCGGACAAGGTGTACGTGCATCCGACGGGGTACAAAATCCGGATGGAAAAGCACCCCGGTGCGCCGTCATGGCGGCTGGTGGGCACGCGCGCCGAGGGAACCTTCTGCCATAAGCCCTGCACGGTTTCCGGCGGCGGGAAGAGCGAGATTTCCAAGTCTATTTCCGGGTCGGTGGTGTATGGGCCGATTTACGTTTCCAATTGGGAAGCGGATTTGGATCGCGTGGAGAAATTGCTGGCGCGGGATTATTCCGACCGATTTTTGCCGGATTTCAGGCCGGATTATACCAGGCGCGATTCGCGGGCGCTGCTCAGCCCCGCGCGGTCGCTTGGGTCGGTAATCAAGATGCTGACTCCTTCGCCGGGCGAATTCACTGATGAATACAATGCCTGGCTCGACACGATTCCCAACAACATTCGCGCCCTGGTCTTTTTCATCAAGCGGTTTTACCGCCCGGAATGGGGCGACAACTGGCGCCGGCATTTCAGCGTCGACAACGTCAACGGCGCGCCCGGCCACGAACTGAAATTCGGCCCCCGAAAAGCCGTCGGAAGCTATCTCCGCATCGGCCTGGAGAAGGACGGAAGCTGGCGGCTTTTCAAGCTGCGCCAGGACTTCATCGCCGCCGACAAGGTGCAGATGGAGGATGACATCAGCGCCTCGGCGGTCGTGCCGCTGGCAATGCTTCCCAACAAGCCCAAATCCATGACCAACCCCAGCGTAAAGCTGGTGGAGAATTGCGAATGGCGGCTGTTTCAACGGCCCGATGACGCCATCCATCGCGGCATGGATGCCCAGACCGAACACGACATGGCCCAGCCGGGGTTGTTTGCCTCGAACTATGAGCCGATCAACGCGCAGATGGCGCACGACATCGCCGAAAGCGTGGTGGAGTTCGATAAGTTCACCGCGCCGATGCGCGAGACGATCATCGGCTGCGGAAAGGGCAAGTACGTCGTCTGCTCGGCCAACCCGCGCATCGTGGACGGCAAGCCGAGCAAGAATCCGCGATATTTGCAGATTCGCCCGGACGTGGCCAAACCGCGCGATCGTCATATCGCCGAGGTGGGCGCAAGGCTCTTCCGCCGGGCGCCAATCGGCCAGCCGATCGTTTTCCCCGTCAGTGCGGTCTTGAGCGGCCGGCGGAATAATCCCTCCGAGCCGGGCATTCGCCCGCTGGCGGTTTACAACCCGATTCATTATCAACGGCTTCCCGAGCTGTTCATGGACTTCATATGCAGCTTGACGGGAAAAAGCCCGTCGACCACCGGCGCCGGCTCGGAAGGCGCGCTGACCAAAGGCCCCTTCAACGCCCTTCGCCCCGCGGCCGATCTGAATAACGCCCTGGTCGATTTTCTCCTGACCGGCTATGACGGCTACTCCACCGCCGCCGGACATATCGGGCCGGACGTGCGGGTTGACCACGACATCAGCCTGCTGATTCCGGAAATCTGGGCCCGCCTCACGCCCGCCGAGCGCGACGCCGAGACGCTGATCAAGAACGGCTACATGGAAAAGCTGGCGGACTTCGAGCACCAGGGCAAACCCGTGCTGGCCAGCCGCCTGGGATATCGCATCACCGCCAAGTTCATTCACGACTATTTCGGCCGCGTGTTCGACAATCCCGCAACGGTATTCGACGAGCGCATCCTGCGGCCCGAATCGCAGGACCTGGAGATGTTCGTGGACGGCGTTCGCAACATCGTCGAAGCCCAACAACGCGTGGCGCGCACCTATTTCGAGGACGGCACGATCGACGAATGCTGCCCGCCATTGCAGGAGTTGCTAAAGGAAATGGCCGCCGAGTCGGTGGCCGGGGCGGGTGCCGACCGGAGTGAGAAGCTAAGCGAGCTTTTCTCGCGCGAGCGGCTGATGGAAAGCGACTGGTATCAGCAACGGCTCGTGACCAAGCAACGCCGCGATGTGGCGCTATGGGAGCGGCACGTGGCATATCTGGAAAGCTTCCTCGCGCGGCCGAGCCATGCGGATGTGGCTGAAACAATGGGAATCGCCGAGCGGCTCGAAAGCGCGCGGCAGTCGTTGGAAGAGGTCATGTCGCCGGACTATCTGGACCGCCTCCGCGGCACGATCGGCGCGGATCCGCTGGGCATGATGGAAGAACCGGCCGTGGCTGAGCGCCCGGCGCTGGCGGCAGTCGCGACGTGAGGAACGGCGCGCGTGACACCTCCTCGCAGCGCAAGAACTGGTAGTAACTCTGGAAACTGAATCAGCATGGAAATCCAAAAAGCGATTGCGCAAAGAACGCTCCACTGGTCGTCTAAGCAACTACTGGTGCAGGTTGGCGTGCCTGTGGCCCGATATCGCGGGACTGAGTGGCATTGCACAGTTGAAATTAGACTGGTGCCTGGAAGGAGGATTCTTCACGAACGCGTAATCGGCATAGACGGCTGGCAGTCCGTCGGGCTCGCGATGGAATTTGCGCAACGAATTATCGACGAACAATTCCCCGACGCGTATCTCTTTGAGCCTGGCGATGGACCAGATTTCTCAATAATACGACGGCGAACGCCATCTGAAAGACGAAACCCGCCACGGCTCATGGGTCATCTCGATGCTGCCGCAACCAATAGCGCAATTGAATTAAATACAATCAACAGCCCCCCGGATGAAAGTGAACATCATGTCGCGAAAAACTTCGAAATCGGGATTTACAAACCAGAGAACATCTTTTTCTTCGTTCCCCTTTTTCCTCGTTCCCTTTTTCTTCGTTCGCACACAGCCAACGTTGAAACCCAAACCCGCAGGGTCCGACTGGACATCTGCCAGGCGAACGGCAGTAAGCCCTTGCATTGGAAGCAGTTAGATCGCCTGAACGCTAAAGCGTCTAGTTTGTCGAATATTTGCTGCGCACGGTCGGAAAAAATCGTGCGCTATCGTGCGCTTTCGTGCGCAGGCCCCCATTTTTAGCGTGAAAATGCGGGTTTGGTCGCTCGGCGGACGGGAACCGTGCGCGAGGACCGTGCGCGGGGAAAAGGACGGCGAGAATAACGCGATGGGCTGCGATTCAGGCACCATGTGCAAACGTCTACTTCCCAATACAAAATGCCGAAAACACCCGGCCGAGCAGGTCGTCGGGGGAGATTTGGCCGGAGATTTGGCCGAGCGCATCGAGTGCCTGGCGCAGTTCCAGGGCGATGAATTCCGGGCCGTCGTCTACCTGCGCGGCAGCACGGGCCAGCGATGCCTGCGCGTCTTCGATTGCCTGGACGTGGCGGGCGTTGAGTGACAGGGAGGCGGTGGCGGATGAATCGCCGAAGCAGATTTTGTCGAGGGCGGCGCGAAGATCGGTCATTCCTGCGCCGATGACGGCGCTGACGAAAATGGTTCCGGCTGGCTCGGGGTGCAGCAGGGGATCGAAGGCCGGCAGATCGCATTTTGACACGACGTTTACATTCGCCGTTCGCGGCAGGGACAGTGGGGGCTGGGAATCGGTCGCCTCGCGCACGTAGAGGACGTGGTCGGCTTCGGACAGGGCACGAAGGGCGTGAGCGCGCATTTTTTCATCGATCGAATGATGTTCGCCGGTCTCGTTCGATGTGGGGGATGAATCGGATGGCTCTTCTAAATGACCATCGGCAATTCGTGCAGGGTCGGCGCTGAGGTTGAGAGAATTTCCTGGCATGGGCGGCTCGCCCATGGTTTTGGGCGGGAAACACGCGCGGGCCGCCCGTGCCACGGATAAATCCTCAAGTTCGCTGCGGACCATCGTCTCCGTGGCGCGAATTGCGGTCCGCGATGCGGACCCGGCAAAATCCGAAATGCTCGTCGGCGAGAGGTCATCAAGCCCGGCGACATCAATCAGCCGGATGATCCCGCGCCGCAGGACCACATCCGCCGACAGCACATCGCGCGTTGTTCCGGCAACCGGCGAAACAATCGCGCGCTCGTGGCCGGCCAAAGCGTTGAGCAGCGTGCTCTTGCCGGCGTTGGGCCGGCCGGCCAGCACGACGGTCGGCTCATGCGAGAGCCGCTCGAATCGGCTGCTTTCGGCCAGCAGTTGTTCGAGCGTGCGCCGGGCGGCCGCGATGCGCGAGGAGACTTCCGTGGCCGGGAGGAACGTCACATCCTCATCGGAAAAGTCGATGCCGACTTCGATCAGTGCCAGCGTGTCGGCAAGCATGTCGATGGCGGGCGCGACCCGGCGGGTGAGCTCTCCGGACATGAGCCGCCTGGCGGCGGAGAGTTCCTGCTCGCTGCCGGCGGCGATGGTGGCGGCGACGCCCTCGGCTTCGGTGAGGTCAAGCCGGCCGTTGAAATAGGCCCGAGCCGTGAATTCCCCCGGCTCGGCCGGGCGCGCGCCGGCGCGAAGGAGGTGCTCCAGCAGCATTTTCGCCAGCAGTGAATTGCCGGGGATGTGGAATTCGATGGTGTCTTCGCCGGTATAGCTGCGGGGCGATTTGAAGCTGTAGCACCAGGCAGGGATGTGCAGATTTGCGAAGATGACTTCGCGCCGCACGACCGATGAGTGAGAGGGAAGATCGCCAGCCCACGCGGTGCGCGCGATTGCAAACGCCTCCGGCCCGCTGAGACGGACGATCATGCGAGGCGCCGGGGCGGTGGCGCTGCTGATTGCCGCGATGGTGTCACCGGAAGTCATGGGAGGGACTGGTTGTAGCGGTTGATTTGCGGATCAGGAGCATTTTTCACGTTGTATCGAGCTCGCGATTGCGGGATTATCGTCGGAACCGACAAGCCTCACCGCTAAAGCGGCGGCACCGCGCAATCGTATTGCGCCACTCGCGATGGATGGGTTCACTCCGCGCCAAGTGTCTAAAATCCGTTCGTCGTTCGTCGTTCGGATTTCGTCATTTCCGCTTCCCCTTTTCCTTCTCCTTGGCCTTGCGAAGTTCCTCGGCCTGCTCCTGCGCTTTTTGCACGGCCATCATGATCTTCATCATCAGCCCCGGTTTTTCCGGCGTCTTGTCGCGGTCGTCGTTCTTGTTCTGCCGGGCGTTGCGGCTTGGCTTGCTCGGCACCAATTCCGGACCCTCGGCCTTGGCAATCTCCTCCTGCTCCTTGATGTGGTCGCGAATGATCTTGCTCTCCACAATGCCCAGGCTCATGCTCGTCAGGTAATACAGGTTTAAGCCGCTCGGCATCGTGTAAAACATCAGCGGAAAGAACAGCGACATCCCACGCTGCATCTTCTGCTGCTGCTTCTGTTCCGGCGTGGCCGCGATCGGCATCGGCATGAAATATTTCTGGTTGACGTAGGTCACCACCGCCATCAGGATCGGCAGCAGATTAATCGCCCGAAGATGCCAGCCGAAAAGGTACAGCGGGATGGGCGCGCCGAACAGCCGCGTCATGTTGATCAGCTCATCGGGCCGGGCCAGATCGTGAATCCAGGTCAGATAGTGCCCATGAATTTCCAGAAACGGCGCCTGGCGAAGCTCGAAGGTTCCCTGCAACGCCGACCAGAGGGCAATCCAGATCGGCGTCTGCAAAAACATCGGCAAACAGCCAAGAATCGCGCCGCCTTGCTGCTTGTACAGCTTCATCATTTCCCGATTCAGCACCTCCGGCTGGTCGGCGTATTTCTTCTTGAGCTTTTCGACCTCGGGCGTCAGCTTGCCCATCTTCATCATCTGCACCTGCGACTTCTTGGTGATCGGATGCAGCAGCGTGCGCACGATCAGCACCAGACAGATGATCGCCAAACCCCAGTCTCCCAAGAGCCGGTGGAAGAGCGTCAGGATCCAGACCAGGCCGGCAATCAGCCTGTCGGAAGTGGCCCAGCCGCACATTTTGCTCTTGATTTCCAGCAGCTTTTCATACATCCGCGGGAAGGCGGCATAATAGGGCGTCTCCAAAACTTTGCGCCATTTCGGGCCAAAGTAAACTGTCATCTGCGTTTTCGGGGCCGTGGTTTCAAATGACAGGTCGGCTTCGTGGTCCTCGGCGTTGCCGGTCGCAATTTGAGTGACCCGCGGCTTGAAATTCGGCGCGCCGGGGTCTTTGGGCAGCACGATCGCCGCGAAGTAGGAGCTGGATTGCCCGATCCATGCGAACGGCTTGTCGTAGAGCGTGTGGGCCGGCTCCTTGGTCGGTGCGGGATCGAACTCGCCTGAGGGGCGCTTGGAAAAATCCTCGGCTTTAAACTCGCCCAGGGTGTTGGTTTCGAAGTTGAGTTTGGATTTCGGTTCGACGTAAGCCGCCACGATCGCGCGGTCGCCGCCGAGCTCCACCTCCGCGGGGGGCGATGTGGGGCCGTTGATAATCGAGCGCAGATCGAGCGGTGTTTTGGCCTGTCGGGCGGGTCGGGCGTCGGCAATCTCCTGGGTCACGCCGACTTCGTATCCACCGCTGCCGTCTTTTGCGCTGCGCTTTTCAATTTTGTACGTCTTGGTGACTTTGGCGACGTGGCCGTTGGCATCATCGATGAAGATGAAAAAGGTGGCCGTGTCCGGCTGAGCGGGCGCGATATTCCAGCGGGCGGCCGAGAGGTCGATTTCCTTGTGATTGATCGCCACCATCCGCGTGGCAAAGGCCCGCGTGTCATTGATCGATTCAGGTCGCGGCAATTGAAATTCGTAAGGCGTCTTCTTCCCCTTTGGCGCTCCCGGAGCCACCGGCGCGTTGAAATGATTCAACGTCACCGATTCAACTCCCGCGCCAATCGGCGTGAGCGCCAATTGCAATACATAATCCGGATCATCCTTCGCCCCCGAACCCAGAACAATATTCGGCGGGGTTTGATTGCCGGCTTCAACGGCATGGAGGGCGGCGGCCATCACCGGCTGCGTAGCCTGCGTGGTCGGCGCCGTGGTGGCGGCAGTTTGCGTGGTGGCGCTTGCGGTCTGGGTCGTGGGCGCAGGCTCGGTTGTGGAAGTTTGCGATTGCGGCGAAACAGGAAGCGGCGGGTGGGTTTTGTCGTACCATCTGACGTACAGCAGCCAGATTGCGATGACCGCCATCGAGAGCGATATCGCGTTGATCCATGTTCGCTTATCCATCACAGTCCTTCTCATTACAGTGGCACGGGCTTCCAGCCCGTGCATGCGATCGCCGAAAGCCAAGTTGCTTCAGCGTCCGCAATTCCACGGGCCGGAAGCCCGTGCCACTGACCTCATCTTCCATCCAGTAATCGCGTTCCCAGGAAATTGTCCAGATCGGGAATGTTTTCGACTTTTCTGACCGTCGCCTCGACGTCGTAATCGAGGCGGACAAACTCCACGTACGTCTCGGTGACCACGACAAAGCTGCTGCGCCGGTCGCGATCGCGCGGCTGGCCCACGCTGCCG
This sequence comes from Tepidisphaeraceae bacterium, assembly GCA_035695715.1. Classification (GTDB taxonomy): domain Bacteria; phylum Planctomycetota; class Phycisphaerae; order Tepidisphaerales; family Tepidisphaeraceae; genus RYN-428. The sequence continues at coordinate 8,703 of DASRRM010000242.1, read as the reverse complement.
ACGTTGATGATCGCCTTCTCGTCGGTTACCTCGAATTTGTAGTCCAATTCGTCGGGGCTGTAAAAGTCCGGCCCTTCTAGGAAAACGCCGGGCACATGGGTATGGCCCACGAAGCAAAGTTTCTCAAACCGCTCGAAGATGCTGACGAATTTGCTGGGATTGGTGTAAATGTCATCGGGAAAGATGTATTCATTCACCGGCCGCCGCGGCGAGGCGTGCACCGCCACGAATTCCGGCGTGCGGATGCGCACCGGCAGATTGCCCAGAAATTTCCAGCGATTGGCCCGGCGAACGACATCGGTATCGTTCTCAAAACATCGCCGGGTCCAGAAACAGGCCTGCTCGGCCCCGGCGTTAAAATTGAACGGCTCATAAAACACGGCGAAATCATGGTTTCCCATCAGCGACGCCCGGCAGCGGGTCATCACCAGGTCCATGCATTCGATGGGGTTTGGGCCGTAGCCGATGATATCGCCGAGGCAAACGATGTGCTGAATTCCCCGGCGGTCGATCTCATTGAGGACCGTGGAGAAGGCTTCGAGGTTTCCGTGGATGTCGGAGACGATGGCAAACATGCCGCTGTGGATTCCTGCCCTCCCGGAGGCCGCCGCGAAATAGCGCCTGCCGAGGTTCCGGGTTTGCCATCGCTGGCCGGCAGGCGATGAGTCGAGTGATGTTACGGGTTAAGTGGAGGGGCGTCAATTCGGGGGTGGATCGAGTTGGAAGCCAAAAGCCGATCGTGATATTAGGCTGTGTCTGAAAACCCACTGACCATGCACTTGGCGGTCAAACGCACGACTGCTTCGTTGTCGGACCTGGTAAGACTTGGAGAATACTGTGGACCCGTTGATGGACGCTGTGGTTCTTGCCGAGATGAGCCGGGCATGGGAGGAATCGCGCGCGGAGGATTCTTCGGATCGTCACGAAGAAGGCGGCTATATCGTGCTGAATGCCGATTGGTCGTACGGCGTCGAGCGATGGACGCGGGGCGAAAAATCTCAGATCGTTCCGCCGACGCTGGACCTCGATAATTGCTATAATGCTAAAACGGTGGTGGCGGTCTTTCACACGCATCCAAATCCACCTATTGACGAGGCTGGGCAGGAATGGGAACAAGGCCCCAGCGAATCTGATCGACGTTGGCACGGACGTCGAAAACTTCGTGGATTTGTGATTAGCCAGTCGCTAGTTTACGAGATCAATCCAAACGCGACTATTTCCGTGCTTGGAAAACGTAACGAGGTACTTGCGCCATGATCTTGCAATTGAATCCGCTTCTCGAAGGACTTCAGGCTGCCCGCAAAGCTGCTGGTGACGCAATCAAGCCTGGCGATGAAGTGACTATGGATGATCAAGGTGATCATTGGATCTTCGAGTTCATCCCGCAAGGAGATGTCCTCGGCGGCGGGGCACGCGTTTTGATCTCAAAAAGTGACTTCCGGATTCTAAAGGTCATTCACAGCCAGTGAGCAGGGCCAAAACGTCTACGAATACAGGTGGCGCAAACGACAATCACAATCGCAATGGCATTGCCCCCCACGGCTTCTAGAAACAAAGTAAACCCACCGCACTTGTATCCCCGCACATTGGCCTTTTACAACCATGAAATACGCCATCATCATCCCCGACGGAGCGGCGGACGAGCCGCTGAAGGAACTGTCCGGCAAAACTCCCATCGAAGCCGCTCATACGCCCAACATGGACCGCATCGCCATGGAAGGCCGACAGGGAACGGCCCGCACCGTGCCCGAAGGCTTCGAGAGCGGCAGTGATGTCGCCACCATGTCGCTGCTCGGCTACGACCCCAATGTCTACCACACCGGCCGTGCGCCGCTGGAAGCGGCGGCGCAGAAGATTCCGCTCGCGCCGACAGACTGGGTCTTCCGCTGCAATCTCGTCACCACGCGCGATGGCTTGATGAAGGACCATTCCGCCGGGGGAATCTCCAACGCCGAGGCGAAGGAACTGATCGACGCGATGGCCGGGGCAATCGACATTCCCGGCTTTGAATTTCACACCGGCGTGAGCTATCGCAATCTGCTGGTTTATCGCGGCAAGCAGGATTTCGAGGTCGCCACGCGCCCGCCGCACGAAATTCCCGAGGAATCCATCGCCAAATGGGCGCCGAAAGGCAAAGGCAGCGAGATCCTCAATGCGATCATGGATCGCTCGAAGGAAGTTTTCGCCAATCACCCGGTCAACCTTGCCCGCAAAGCCAAAGGCGTGAATCAAGCCACGCAAGTCTGGCTTTGGGGACAGGGCCACGCACCGGCCATCCCCACTTTTGAAAAACGCTTCGGCATCAAATCCGGCTGCATGATCACCGGCGTCGATCTCCTTCGCGGCCTGGCCGTGTTGCTCGGCTGGGATGTCCACGAAGTGGCCGGGATGACCAGCTTCCACGACACCAACTACATCGGCCAGGGCAAGGACACCGCCGACATGCTCGATAAATATGATCTGGTGTTAAGCCACGTTGAAGCCCCCGATGAGGCAAGCCATCAGGCGGACTGGAAAACCAAAATTGAGGCGATCGAGCACATCGACAAATACGTGGTCGGCCCGGTTTACGAAAAGTTGCGAAGGTACCCGCAGTGGCGGATCCTGGTGCTGCCGGACCATCCGACGAATATCGCCACGAGAAAGCATGGCTACGCCCCAACGCTTTTCGAGATGGCGGGAACGGGCGTGAAGAGCGTGAAGCCGGGAGCTTATTCAGAGAGAAATGCTGCGGGAAGCGGGCTGCATCTTGAGAAGGGGCATGAGTTGATGGGATATTTTTTGACGGGGACGTGAGCCGATGAGCGTTCAACTCCAGTTTGAGTTTACGGCGGCGGAAATGCGCGAAGCCAGGAAAATCGCGTTGAAGCGCCTGCGTTCACGCCGGCGGATCATCCGCGGCCTGACCGGCTGGATCGTGTTCGTCACCCTCGCGATCATCCTGGTGTTTCTGATTTCGAACCGAACCGCTCCGCCCGCGACTCCGCCGCCGCCGACACCCTCGCCCGCCAGTGGCGGCTTGTTTTCGCAGATGATTGTGCCACTCATCCCGTGGGTCCTGATTTTCGGTTTCGTCTGGTTTTTCGTAGTCCGGCAGCTACGAGCGAGAAATACGCAGACAGGATTCTTCAAGGAATCGCATACCGTGGCGGCGGACGACAACGGCTTGATTTGGATGGGGAATTCATCTCGCACCGAGTATCTTTGGCGCGCTTTTCGTGGCTTCGATCAGACGCCGACCCTGTTCATCCTGTACCAGGATGATCGAGAGGAGTCCCGAAAGACCAAACAGGTGCGTTTCATTCCCGTGCCGAAGCGCGCCTTCACCAACCCGCAGATGCTTGCCGAGTTCCAGCGATTGCTCGATTCCCACGTCCATTCGCAAGCCGGTGCATTCCCGGTGATCCCGCTGGCGGCGGCACATGCGGAATGACGGGCTGCATTTGGAGAATGGGCACGAGTTGAGGTTTTTGCGCGAAGCGTGCCGTCGCTACAGGCTACATCCAAAATAACGATATCTCCGCGTTGTGTCATTTCATGTCGTTGTAAATGTCCATTTCCGGATCATCCCATCCTGCGGATTTCCCCGCCTCCCGAAGAAAGTGAATCTGCTCGTCTTCGGATGGGAAATCTTCTTCGAACAGCGCTTTCACGCGATTGTAGACGTCCGTTTTCACAAGGACATAGCGCGCCTGGGTTTGAGGATCTTCAATCTCGACCGGCCCGCCATGCGCGTTTTGCACGGCCTCTTTTAGCTCTGGTGACATTGTCATTTCTCCTTCTCCTTCGGAAAAATCAAATACGGCGTCAAATTGGAAACCGTCGCCGGGCCGATGCCTTTGATGTTCCGCAGGTCTTGCGGGCCGGCGTACGCGGGCGTGTTTGGATGCTTTTTGTGCCAGGTGTCGCGATAAGCGACGATGGCGTGGGCTCGCTTTTCACCCAGGCCGGAGATGGCCGCCAGTTCCTGCCAACTGGCGGTATTGGGATCGAGCCGGTCGGCCAGCTCATGCGCGCGGGCGGGGATGTCCGGCTGCGGATCGTCGATGAATGTGCGGTTGCAGATAAGCCGGCCGCCAAGCACGATGACCAGCACCAACAGCAAGCCGGCAATGGCGCTCAGCTGCCCTGGGGTCCAGATGAAATGGGGCGGGGCCTTTTCCATCGGAAGGATTTCATAGCGGCGAATCGGCGCGATGCGGCGAACGTTCAGCTAAATCTGAATGACCTCGCACGATCCGTGTAGGGTCCGCACTGCGGGCCATCACGTTTGAATGGAAAAAACATGGCCCGCGGTGCGGACCCTACACGACTACAAGATTCGAAGTGCCGAATTGCACAGGGTCATTTCGATCGCTCACTTTTTCTGCGCCGTCCGGAATTTTTCGCGCAGCAATTGCAGCCGCTGGAAGGATGGCTTGGCGCGGAGCATGTCGTCGAGCAGACCGCCGCCGGGAAGCGTCGGCTGCAAGTCGGCGAGGTTGGCCCAGGCGATGCTTTCCACGAACGGCTTGCTCAGGGCGAGGTGATAGACCGCTTCCATCCAGTCGGCCTGAAGCTGCTGGTCCCACGGGCGCCGCCAGCGGCCGGCCTTGGATGGATCGACGGCATTTCCCACGTCCGGCGAGGCCCGGCCCGGCACGCCGACGGCGGTGATGAAGACCGGCCGGCCGAGTGTCGAAAACTTGTCGAGCATGCTGCTGAGCTGGAACAGGTCGCGCGTGAAGTTTCCCGACTTGGGAACGCCCATTTCGATTTCCAGCGCAAACGCCTCGAAGCTGATCCCGGCCTGCGCCACCATTTCGGCATACATCATCGGCGGCACGCTGGCCTTGGCGCGGGCGTGATATTCGCCAAACGGATGAGTGATGCTGATCATCGTGCGGGCGTTGGGGATGAGGGTCTTCACCTGGGAAACCAGCAGGCGGGTCAGCTCGATGATCTGCTCGAAGCTGAGGCTGAAGGCGGAATTGGTTTCGATCCCGCCGACCACGTTCCACGCCGCCACCGCCCGCCGATATCGCGTCACCACCTTCTGCACGAACTCATAGGCCATCTCGCGCAGCATGTCGAAATCATGCTCCCAGATAACCATCCAATCCGGAACACTCGCCTGATCGAGGCGGATCAGCGGGCCGGCGATGGTCGGCATGCGCTTGCGGCCCAGCACCTCAACCCATTCGTCCAGCGCTTCGGTCGAAAAGGTATTTTCCTGCGGCTGCAATTCCTTCCAGCTCATCGGCAGCACGCAATAATCAAAATTGCCTGCCAGGGCTTCCTTGTACTTCTCGTTTTGAATTCCCGGATCGACCCGGCAGCCGAAGATGTGTTTTACAAACCCGCCTGATTGCCGCCGCCGTCCGATCAGAAGCTCGGCATGGAAATTGGCAAGCTGCTCGGAGAGATCAAGCCCCACAGCGAGGGCGCGGTCGGCGAGCTTCGCCGCCTCGGCCGGTTCGTCCAGCTTTCCCAGGGCGTCGGCAAACAGATTTTGCGCCTCGCCGAACCGGGCGGAAAAACGGTCGGCCTTGGGGAAATCGAAAAGGTTCCAGTCCTCCTGCTTCTGCATGATTTTCATCAGCCGAAACCGGGCCAGCTCGACATTCAGGTTGTAAGGCTTGAGGCTTGGAGGCAGGCGGGTGGTTTCAAGCTGAAATGAGCCCAGCGGCCCGCAGTCCCACATGAGTGAAACGCCCACGGCATGATCGTCCTTGCGGTCGACGGTCAGATATCCATCGCGAAAGGTCACATCGCCCGGATAAGGGACACTTTCGGGTCCCACGGCAGTTGCCGCCATCGGCTCAAACGCCGTCAGGCGGCTGCCATCCCGATAAATCTCGAACGTAATTGCCATACTCCACTCAGCGGCGTCGACAAGCCGTTTCCGGACAACATCCTCGTTGCAAATTAAATCTTAGCAGAGATGGCGCGACTCTCCAATGGAAGAGGCGATGGGTAATTTATCGCTGTCCAGTTGTCGTGTGTCGAATGTCGTGTGTGATGTGCTTGGTAATACGGATCCAGTCAAGCAAATCCGGACGCCGGTTCTGAGGTACTCCGAAGAGCCGGGTTCTTTGCGCGTTCGACCCGACTCTTCGGAGTACCTCAGAGTCGGCGTTTCGGTCAACTGCATGTGTTTTGAAATCGGTCTACGCGCGCTCTGGAACGACAGCATGAACGTACCGCTCGTGAAATTCCGCAAGGGTCGATCCGGAGAATTTTCCCCTGGCCGCGGAGAAAATGACTTCCAGATCTGCATAGAGATTTTCGACCGAGCCGGCATCGGGAAATGTCGGACTTCCGCCAGGCATCAGCTCTGACGAATGGATCGCCATTTCAATGTATGGCTGGTCGGCCGCGGAGACCGCTGCAATAATGTTCAGCATCGATCGCCGGTTGCGGCCATTGGGCATAAGCATCTGAAAATGCGGAAAAATCCGCCGCAACATAAGCGTACCGTAAAAGTTCCCGGCAAACGCGCCGCGAAGTTTTTCAACAGGTGCCGGGTACGTTCGCGTGCGGAGCACGGTCAGAGGCAATTCCAGCAAAGGCGAATTGCCCGGCCGGGCGATGTCGGCCAAGTCCAGGAAATAGGCCGAGTCTGGGAAATCGGTGTAATCGCTGCCGCCGGGGCGACTGGGATCGCCCTTGCAAAACCGCCACGAAACGTGCGGCGTCACCGAACAGTCCACGCGATATCCCTCGTCAACCAGCGCCCGCGCGTACGCCTCATTGAAGCTCCATCGTCCGGCGCGATGGCTCTGCATCTTTACGCCGAACACTTCCTGCAGTTTTGCGGTCATCACCTTTACTTTTTCACGGATCAGCGGCTCGGGATATTCGATGAGATACGGCGCATGGCGATCGTCGTCCGCCGTCAGCCGCACGATGGGCGGCGAATTCCAGGCATGCAGGTGCATGCCAATTTCCCCAGCGCCCCGCGCCAGGACATCGCGCCCCAGCTCGACAAACGCCGGGCAGTTCGCCATCTCCCAGTTCGTCAGATAAGCCGGCTTCAGTCCATATTTCTCGCAAAGCGCCTGGAATCGCGGGAGGAATTCGGCGTTTCGCGTGGTGATCGCCCGCGGCTTGGCCCAAAGGTTATCGCCCTCGGTGTCAACAGTGATCAGGAACGCGGGAAGGGGCATGGGAGGAAATATACAATGTCGAGAAGGAAACTGTCGCAATTACGAGGTATAAGTTTCGTGCGACGGCTCTCGGGACTGTGCGCAAGATTTATTTCGCCCGGTCAGAGATACGCCGCCTGGTCGCCGGGGCAACAATGAACAGTCGCATTTCATGTTTTCGAATGTTCGAAGCGCGCTTTCGAAAGCCCGCCGGATTTCCGTCACCAGAGCCCCCAACGCCCATCGAGCTTCGCGATATCCGCGCCATTGAGGAGGTGTTGAAGTGTCGCCTTCCCGAAAGCTGTTGCGAGTTCATAACCGCAATCGGCCCGTGCGAAGTGCGTGGATTGGGCGATTCCTGGTCCTTTCACGGAACGGAAAGGATCCCAATGCCATTTGAATCCTTGTGGGCACCGTGGCAAATTCCTAAACAGTGCGAATCCGATTGGCTTGCACCGATCCCCTCCACTGTTTCCGGAGGCAGGGCTGTTGCGAGTGATGTCGCGTGGAAATACCTGCTTCCTTTCGCCAGCGATGGTTGTGGCAACTGGCATTGCTTTCGTCGTCAATCCTTCAGTTCGGACGATTCGCCGGTTTATTTTTTTGACCACGATGGTGGCGAAATTGCGCAGATCGCCCCAAGCCTCGAAAGTCTGATTCGTTCTTATTTGCGACTGCCCGGCGCCGAATAGACGCAATGCGGTTCAGTGTGGTGTTGTATGCATGAAAGGCGATAATCGTGCCTCCGCGAATAATGTACATCGAACGGAAATCGGATGGCCTCAGCGGCGCGGGGCGCATCGGCCGCGTGAGATTTTCCAAGACCGGCAAGACGCTTTATTACCGCAGCATCACGCTGCAATCGCTCGCAGGGCGGGGGTTCAAAGCGAATTATTTCGACGTCGCGACCGGCGCCGAATACTGGGTCTCCGGCTGCAAAAAACGCGGCGGAGATACACTCTATGGGGGCACCGTCGAAATCGACGACGATGTGCGCGAGGAGTATTGGAGCCGAATTCGCGGAATGCCGGATCGCAGGCATCAGCGGATTGGCAACGATTCGGGGAAGGATTCCAAATAACTGCGATCAAACGCTTTCGAGCCCGGACATCGACTTGGAAACGCCGCTCGCTAACATTTAGATCGATGGTCACAATTACATTTCAAGATCGCGAAACAGAACGAAAGGCCCTGGCATTTCTTTTGGGCCGTTTCTCTGGAAGAGTGATAAAGGGCGCGGAGCATCTCGTCCCTGAAGCGGCATTGGCAGCACTTGCGCGAGAAAACATTCCATTCGACGTCAAAGGGAAGGCCAATTCGCAATCACTCCCAATGCCGCCAGGAACCGGGGATGCTCCTAAATGACCTTGCACAATTCGTGTACGGTCGGCACCGAGCTTGAGAAGATTTCGTGGCATGGGCGGCTCGCCCATGGTCTTTTGGACCACAAACACCGGCGGGCCGCCCGTGCCGCCCGTGCCACGAATAAGTTCTCAAGCTCACGGCGGAACATTGCGTTTGATGGAAAACCACGGTCCGCGGTGCGGACCCTACGAAGATTCGAAGGGCCTAATCG
>DASRRM010000241.1:0-7721 GCA_035695715.1 Tepidisphaeraceae bacterium | reverse complement strand
ACCCCCGCGCCACGTTCTGTCGAACTTATGGTTTGACACCAACGCCACGTCCGTGCAATGTGCTGGCACGCCAACCGGCAGGCTTCGATGATCTCTCAATCCAAACGCGCCCTTGTCCTGCTTGCGTTGCTCCTCTGCGCGGGTGCTCTCGCATTGTACCACTGGCACCGAGTCGATCGTTTGCCGGCAGCAAATTCCGCTTCGTCGACCGTCTCTTTCTCCGGCAATACCATGGGCGGGACATGGTCGGTGAGAATTGAACACCTCCCGCCCGGTGTCTCGGCCGAATCACTGCAAAAATCCACCGCCGAACTGCTCGCCAGCCTTGATGGGCGGATGTCGATCTGGAAGGGCGACTCGGAGCTTTCGCATTTCAATCAATATCGCGGCGGCGATTGGTTTGCCGTTTCAAAGGAACTGGCCGATGTGATTGGCAGCGCGCAGCGGGTCAGCGAGGAGACTGGCGGCGCGTTTGATGTGACGGTCGGGCCGCTGGTGTTGCTGTGGGGATTTGGGCCGCGTAAAGCGGGCGGCCAGGTCGGCCAGATTCCGTCGGATGCCGACATTTCGGCCGCGCGCTCGCACGTGGGATACAAATTGCTGCACGTCCGGCTTTCGCCGCCCGCGCTTAAAAAGGATAACCCGCTCGTGTACGTCGACCTCGGCGGAATCGCCAAGGGATACGCCGCCCAGGCGGTTGGCGACGCTTTGGAATCGCATGGCGTGCGCGATTATCTCGTGGCGGTGGGCGGCGAACTTCGAGCGCATGGTCTTTCCTCATCAGGTCACCCATGGCGGGTTGGAATTGAAACACCCACGCCCGACGTGCGGCGAATTTTTTACTCGCTGGAACTGAAAAACGCGTCTCTTTCCACCTCCGGCGACTACCGCAATTTCTTCGAAATCAACGGCACGCGCTATTGCCACGAGATCAACCCGAAGACCGGGCGACCCATTCCCGCCGGTCTGGCATCGGTCAGCATCGTGCATCCATCAGGCACCTACGCCGACGCGATGGCGACAGCGCTGATGGTGCTTGGTCCACAGGAGGGGATGGACTTTGCCCGCGGGCGCGGTCTTGCCGTTTTCTTTATTATGCGCCAGAGCGACCATTTCGAAACATTGTCCACGCCGGAGTTCGATCAATTAGGCGGAGCAGTTCTGAAAGTTCCGGTTAATGGAACGGATGGATCGGTCAAACCTCTTCCCATAACGCCCAGCGTGCTTGCACGGTGGGTTATTGATGGACGGGACAATGGTGATTCCCGAGTCTTCGAGATTATTCCGCAAATGCATTCCCACCGCGCAAGCACGGCGGGCGTTAGAATGACCGAGACCGTATCCGATGGCGCGCCGGCATCTTCAAAATTGTCATGCATGAATCCCGCATCGAGCCTGCCCCCGTGCTACCAATCATGCGCGGCGCACTGCGCCCCTCGCGTGAGATATTCATTTACGCATTGCTGGTCATCGCCACGCTGTGCGCATATTTCCCAATCCTCACCTTCGATTTTGTGGGCCTCGATGACCAGGTTACCGTGTTCCAAAACTGGAATCTCATTCATCTCTCGCCCAGCACGTTTTATTCGTTCTGGACCGAGCCGCAGGGGCAGCTTTACACGCCGTTGACTTACAGTTTATTCGCGGCGATTTCGCTGGGGGCGCGCGTCAAGGCCAAGGCGGGGGAAGTACCGGCGGTTGCGTTTTACGCCGGGCCGTTTCATGCCGTCGATCTGGCCTTGCACCTGCTCAGCGTCATCGTTGTCTATCGGCTCTTGCGGCGAATGATCGGCCCGCACTGGCCGGCGGCGGCTGGAGCGCTGCTGTTTGCACTGCACCCGGTGCAGGTCGAATCGGTCGCCTGGGTGACGGCAACCAACGGACTGCTTTGCGGATTCCTGTCGCTGCTGGCGGTGCTTTTGTATCTGCGCGCGACTTCGTCCGATCGCCGAACGAAGCGATGGCCGATTCAATGGAGCGGCTACGCCTTGGCCACTGAAGTCTTCATTCTCGCGCTGCTAGCCAAGCCCGCCGCCGTGATCGTCCCGCTATTGGCATGGATTGCCCATTGGCTAATGTCGCGGCAACAGCCGGCCGACTCCGACGTGAAAAGAAATCCCGACGAAGCGCCGGGACCGCATCGATCCGTCGCTTTATTTCGCCGGGCGTTGCCTTTGATCATCTGGCTTTTTCTGAGCGTTCCCTTTGCCATCGTTGCCAGGGTGGTGCAGCCAATTCCGGATTGGTGGTTGGTGGTTCCGATTTGGCAGCGGCCATTCGTAGCGGCCGATGCGCTGGCGTTCTACATTTACAAAATTCTTTGGCCGCGAACGCTCACGGTGGATTACGGCAGAGCGCCCGCACTGATCTTCTCCCATGGATGGGCGTGGTATACGTGGATTGTTCCGGCCACTCTGGGCGCCGTTATTGTCGCGTTTCATCGAAAGCGCGCGGCCCGGCATCTTATCGCCGGCAGCATCTGGTTTTTGGCCGCTTTGTTGCCGGTTCTGGGTTTCACGCGTTTCGCGTTCGAGCGGTTTTCCACCGTGTCGGATCGATATCTGTACGTGCCAATGTTTGGCGTCGCGCTGGCCGTTGCATGGGGGTTGAATTGCTTGGTGAATTGGAACGCTGCCCGGGATGCGCGTAGCGCCCGCATCGGCCGGCTCGGCATCATCGCGGCTTGCATTGTGATCCTCGCGCTGCTGGGCACGCGCACATTTTTGCAAACGCAATATTGGCGGAATAAACGCACGCTTTTTCAACATTCGCAGGAAGTGATCCACCGCACGCCCGGCACCCCGCAGGACAATTGACGCGATTCAGTGCGCCTCTTCATGTGCATCGCCGTGTGCATCGACCGGGGCGGCTTCGGTTGCCGTTCCCGGCCCCGGCAGGCGCTTTTCGTCGCCGACGATTTCTGAGACATATCCCTTGATCCGCTCATCGCTGAGCAACTGGCTCATCAGCACCCGCCGATATCCGGTCGAGCGCATTTGTTCCTTCAAGGCATCGGTGCGTTCCTGCTTCAGCTTTTCGTTTTGCGAATAAAGGGCTTCTTCCAAAGCCTCATTTTCCAGAAGCAACGCATACATGGCGTCTGCTCGCTTGGAATTGGACCCAAACAATCCGCCAAACCCCGCGGCCTTTTTCCGGTAATCCTCCACGCGGGCGGTCATCGTCTGAACCTGTGCTTTAAGCTGCTCGTTCTCCGCGCGCACGGCGGTGAGCTCCTGCTCGTACAGATTCTTAAACCCCTTCTGAGCGGTAAAAAGATCCTGTTCCTTTTGCGCCAGGGCCTTGGAGGACGAAAGTTCGCCGATCCATCGGCCGGCGCGATAGCCGATAAAAAGCAGCACGGCCGCCGCCATGGCGTAGACAATGACTTCCAGAGTCTGGTTATCGAAATGAGGCATGATTTCCGATCTTAGCCTACAGTAGCTTCGGTGGCACCAACCAGTGGCACTGGCGTCTGGCCCGACAGTGGCACGGGCGTCCCGCCCGTGAGCGATGGTACTCCATCGCGTTTGGTCGGACTTCGGCGAGCTCAGTCGAGCCGTACTCCGACCAAAGAAGCACGGAGCGCAGCGACAAAAGCGCGGTTCGTCAAATAATTATCGCCAATGCGGCAACGCTCCGTGAGTACGATGCAAACAATGCCGAACCAACGAAAACACGCTGGAACTCTGGAAAGTAATCCCGGCGAACTCAAAAGCACGGGCAGGATGTCCGTGCCACTGGGAGCGCCACTGGAACGACCTTGACTTTTCCCACCACCGATGCAACAGTGTATCCGGATGGAGCGATGGATGGAACACCCTTACCAAAGGCTAAACCGTGTCAGCCCGATTGCCATTTCTTGATCTAGTCGCCCGGCGGGTCGTCGTTCTCGACGGCGCGATGGGGTCCAATCTCCAAACGCGCACCTTTGATTTGAAACGCGATTGGCTGGATCAGGAAAATATTTCCGAAGTCCTTAACTTCACCCGACCCGAGGTGATTCAGGAAATCCACGAGCTGTTCCTGGACGTGGGCTGCGACGCCGTGGAAACCAACACCTTCGGCGCGAATAAAATCGTGATGGCCGAGGCCGGCATGGCCAGCCGGGTGTTTGAGAACAACAAGGCTGCCGCCGAAATCGCCCGGCGGGCTTGCAATAGATTTGAAACACCCGACAGGCCGCGGTATGTCGTCGGCTCGATCGGCCCTGGGACAAAGCTCGTCTCGCTTGGCAATGTCGATTGGGACACCATGCTCGACAGCTATGGCGAGCAGGTGCGCGGGCTGATGGCCGGCGGGGTCGATCTGCTTCTTATCGAAACCCAACAGGATTTGCTCTGCATCAAGTGTATCATCGCCGCGGCTAATCTCGTCTTTAAAGAAACCCGCCGGCGGCTGCCCATCATGGTGCAAGCCTCGTTTGACCTGGGCGGCACCTCCATGCTCACCGGCTCTGATCCCTCGGCGTTCGTCGCCGCCATCGAGCCGTACACCGAAGTCGACGTGCTCGGCGTGAACTGCGCCCTGGGCCCGTATGAACTGAGCGAAACCGTTCGCCAAATCGCCGAAACCTGGCCCCGGCTTGTCAGCGCGCTACCCAATGCCGGCCTGCCCATCATGGTCGATGGGAAATCCGTCTTCCCGATGGGCCCGGCGGATTTCGCCAAGGGAATGATGCGCTACGTTGAGGACTTCGGCGTGGAAATCGTCGGCGGATGCTGCGGCACCATGCCCGAACATTTAAAGGCCCTGTGCGATTCGCTTGGCGTTAATCGCAAGGCCAAGCCGCGCAAAGTTGTCTATAAGCCGCAGGTTTCCAGCCTCTATAGCGCCGTCGATGTGCGTCAGGACAACAGCTACCTCATCGTCGCCGAGCGCACCAACACCAACGGCTCGAAGCAGTTCAAGCGCTTGCTTCAGGCGGACGACTGGGATGGCCTGGTCAGCATGGCGCGCGATGAAGTGCGCGAAGGATCGCATTGCCTGGATGTCTGCGTCGATTTCGTCGGCCGCGATGGCGTGCGCGATATGCACGAAGTCATCCGGCGCTACGCCAGCCAGATCAAGCCCGGCGTGCCGTTCATGCTCGACAGCACCAATCCGCAGGTGATGGAAGCGGGCCTGAAGCTGGCCGGCGGGCGGTGCATCCTCAACTCGATGAACCTGGAAGATGGCGAGGAAAAGCTCGCCCACATCTGCGCCATGGCGAAAAAATACGGCGCGGCCGTGGTGGCCGGGTGCATCGACGAAGACAAGGAAAACGCCATGGCCCGCACGCGCGAGCGGAAGCTCTCCATCGCGCAGCGCATCCGCGATCTGGCGGTGGGAAAATATGGCCTGCGCGATGAAGATTTGATGTTTGATCCGCTGGTGTTGCCGGTTTCCACCGGCCTTGAACCGGACCGCGCCAACGCCAAAGAGACGATCGAAGGCACCCGCCTCATCAGCCGGCATTTGCCCAATTGCCACACTGTCGTCGGCCTGTCGAACGTCAGTTTCGGGCTGAAGCCGGCGGCCCGCGTGGTTCTGAACAGCGCATTTCTGCACGAATTGCGCGAAGCCGGGCTGACCGGCGCCATCGTCCATGCGTCAAAGATTCTGCCGAAGAACCGCATCACCGATGAGCAATGGAATGCGGCCCTGGATCTCATTTACGATCGCCGCCGCGAAGGTTTCGATCCGCTGACGGCGTTCATCTCCCTCTTTCCCGAAGGCACGGAAGTCACCACGGCCACCAAGGCCGAGGAAGAGAATCTGCCGATCGAAGAGAAGCTCAAAAAGCACATCATTGACGGCGAAAAGCGCCATCTGATCGATCATCTGGAGGAAGCGCGAAAAACATATTCGCCGCTGGACATCATCAATAACCTGCTGCTCGACGGCATGAAAGTGGTTGGCGAATTGTTCGGCAGCGGCCAGATGCAGCTTCCATTCGTGCTTCAAAGCGCCGAGACGATGAAGGCGGCCGTCGCGCATCTCGAGCAGTTCATGGAGAAGGTGGAAGGTCAGAGCAAGGGCCGCATCGTGCTGGCAACCGTCAAGGGCGACGTGCACGACATCGGCAAGAATCTCGTCGAAATCATCCTGACCAACAACGGCTACACCGTCTACAACCTCGGCATCAAGCAGCCGGTGGCCGACATCTTAAAGGCCTGGCAGGAAAAGAAGGCTGACGCCATCGGCATGTCGGGCCTGCTGGTGAAAAGCGTCGGCGTGATGAAGGAAAACCTCGAAGAGCTCAACGCCCGGGGCGTAAATGTCCCCGTTCTTCTTGGCGGGGCGGCGCTGACGCGCGACTATGCCGAGGATGACCTGGCCAATCTCTACAGGGGTCCCTTGCTCTATTGCAAGGACGCATTCGACGGCCTGCATATGATGGACGCCATCGCCGGGGGCGGCGTAACCGCCGTCGTCACCGACCAGCGCGCCCGCACCACCAAGCGCAAAGCCCAGCGCGAAAAAAGCCGCGAGCAGTTCGGCGATATCATCGACGGCGCATCCGCCAACATTCCCGCCATCGCCAAAGATAATCCTGTCCCCATTCCCCCATTCTGGGGCCGGCGGATTGTCACCGATGTTCCCCTGCGAAATCTTTTCCCATTCGTGAATCCCGATGCCCTGTTCAGCATGCAATGGGGCTATAAGCAAAAGGGAATGACTCCGGCAGATTACGAAAAGCTGATCGCCGACAAAGCTGTCCCCGTTTTCGAGGCATTACAGCAGCGCGCCATCGCGGAGAAGCTTTTGCAGCCCAAGGTCGTCTACGGCTACTTCCCCGTGCAGGCCAGCGGCGATGACCTCATTGTCTTCCACGTCGAGGAATTCCTCGGCTGCACCTGCCATCCTGGCGGCCCGGGCAAGTGCACGCCCACCGGCAAGCCGCGCGAACATCTGCGCTTCAGTTTTCCCCGCCAAAAAGGCCGCCGGAAGCTGTGCATCTCCGATTTCTTCCGCACGACAGAATCCGGCCAGTACGATGTGCTCGGCGTGCAGCTTGTCACTGTCGGCGACAAAGCCACCGAAGACGCCGAGCGCCTCCGAGCCGCCGGCAAATACCAGGACTATCTCTACGTCCACGGTTTCGGCGTGGAATCCGCCGAGGCCCTGGCCGAAATGTGGCACAAGCGCATGCGCCAGGAGCTGGGCTTCGGCAGCGACGATAAGCCGACCATGCGCGAAATGTTCCACCAGGGCTACCGCGGCAGCCGCTACAGCTTCGGCTACCCCGCCTGTCCCAATTTAGAAGACCGCGCCAAGATCACCGAGCTGTTAAACCCCGACGAGATAGGCGTGTCCCTGACGGAAAACTACATGCTGGTGCCGGAGCAATCGACTGATGCGCTGGTCGTGCATCATCCGCAGGCGAAGTATTTCGATGTGTAACGTGGCACGGGCGGCTTTTGACGAAACAGCCGGTTGCATACCGTTGAACGCAGGGTTCCGCGCTCATCATCGGTGGTCGGAGCGCCGTACGCATGACGCTGGTGCCATCCAGAGATTCTTCCGGGCCGGCCAACATCAATATCGACAAGATGACCTGTCGATTATTGTTGCTTCGACTTCGTCAGGCTGCCCTTTCATTAGCCCGACTTTCGCACTTTGACGGCTCAAGCCGCATTCTTAGGGGCACCAAGGCCATTTTACCCCCGTAGGTCTGCACTACAAAATCGCGCGGAATGTGCTCGCCGCCAGCTCCACTTTCCCTCCTCGAATCCGCGGCG
>DASRRM010000240.1:0-2704 GCA_035695715.1 Tepidisphaeraceae bacterium | reverse complement strand
AGGCCGGGCAGACTTGCCTTGTCGCCTGAGCGACTGCGGCGCTCCGTGGGCCCCGACTCCTTAGCTGAAGATGTGCACACTTCAAAGAATTCCCGCCGCGCTTTGCGTCGGATAGTCAGAAAGGGGTCGGCTTGCAAGCCGTTGCACCTGAGGTATGCCAGGGATCCGGGCGAAATGCGCTCTGGAAATGTTGATCTGAATAAGAGCGATCAGAAATCGAACTCACGCCACCATGTCCAGCGGGTCTTTTCCGCCGTTGAGGCGGCGCCACATCTTGCGGAGCATTTCCTTGCGCTGCTGCTCCTGCTGTTGAGCCGACTTGTCCCCCGCGCTCGAATCGCTGTTTTCTCCGCTGTTGCTGTTTCCACCGGGGTTCGGCGCGGCCGTGCGCGGGGCTTGCTGCACGTGCAGGGCTCCGACACTGACGCCTTGGGTTTCAAGGGCGGTTTTTAGCTGGCCGAGGCTGTGGGTGAGCAGCCGGGCGGCCTGGTCGTTGGAGGCTTCAAACGTCGCGCTCATCACGCCATTGCGCATTTGCACCGACACGCTCATCGAACCCAGTTCGCCGGGGTTGAGATGCAACTGCATGGACCCGCCGTTGGGCAGAAGCTGGGCCTGAATTCCGGTGACGATCTGGGCGTGATTGGCCTCGGCAAACTGCGCTTCGCGCGGAACGGGCGGCAACTGCGGGGCCGCAACATGCGTTGTCGCGACATCGGGCTTTGCATCGACCGGCGACTGACCCTGCGCCGACGCCAGCACCTCGGCAAAAGACGGCCCCGCGGTCTTGGGCGCCGCAGACGACGGCGTGGCAGGCGATTGCCCCGCCCCGCTCGCCGCATCGGCGGCCGCGGCAATCGCGTCATCCCCCGATTCTGCCAGAGATGCCGCCGCATTGGCTGCAGCGGGCGCATCGACATCCTCGGCTTTTGCGGCCAGGCCCTTGCCAACGTTGACGGCCTTGCCGCCGGCCTTTGCCGTGACTTGGGTGGCCGCATCAATCTTGGCCGCCACTTGCGCGGCGGGCGCGATGTCGCCTTCGCCGGCGTCAGTCTCCGTCGCGTCATCGCCGCTCTGGTTTGCGATTGCCTTCACGGCGGCCAGGCCTTTCGACGGCGCGCCGCCGGCATCATCGTCCGCCGGGGAATCCGCCGCGGCGGGGTCCTTCGCCACGGCTTGTTGCACGGGCTGGCCGTTCAGCGCGGGCGCGCCGGGCGGCGGCGCGGCGGGAGCATCACTCGCCTGGGCGGCATGGTCCGACTCTTTGCCCTTGGCGGCTGCCGGCGATTTATCGGACGCCTCTTCGTCGGTCTGCGCTGGAGGCGCGTCATTGGCTGAATGGTTCGATGCTGTTGTGGAATCTTCCGAGTCAGAGTCGCTGGCTTTTTGCCGGCGAACTGCGGTCTTGGCCTTGGGCGCGGCTGCTTTAACGTTCTTGCTTTTTGCCGGTTTTGACGCCTTGTCGGCGGAAGACGCCGAACTGGCGCTGGTTGTCTGGCTCGAAGAGGATCCGGCGGTTGTCGACTGTGAACTATCGGCGGAGGTCGTTGACGCGGCTGACGCCGATGTCGAGGCGGAATTACTGGCCGAATCCAGGGCATCGTCAAATTTGGACGGGCCGGTGTTGCTGTTATTGGCTGACGGCGGTGGATTGGCGCTGGAGGGCTGAGGGGGAGCGACGGGAAAAAGACCAACGGCTTGAGGCATCGCGCTATTCCTTCGCTGGCTGGGTTGCCGCCCCCGCACCCGGCGGATGGCGCATCTTCTCCAGAATTCTTTTCAATCGGTCCAGCTCGTCAGGTGTCTTGAATTCTTTGATGATTTTTCCGGCGTCGCGCGGCTCCATCGCGTCGAGATATTCCGCTGCCCCCTGCTCGTCCATGGTCATAAACAGGCCCTTGACCTGCTTGCTTTGCATCGTCGAGTAGAGAGTGAGGGTGTCCTGAAATCCTTTGTCGCTGGCGAGCTTATCCGCCTGCCGTTCCTGTGCCGTCAGCCGCTGCCGCTCGGCTTCAAGCGCTTTGCGGTCGTCGGCGAGCTTCGCATTGGCGTTGGCGACCTGCTGTTCGCGATCGGCCACTTCGCGTTCGCGGCGATCGAGTTGGGCGGTGGTCGCATCAAATGTTTTCTGGATGAATTCGACCTGCTCGCCGGCGGAGTGCCCTGAATGCTTGGCCAAAAGCTCCGCCAGCCGCTCCGAGGCCGGCTGCGGCACATCCTCCGAAGGCTGGGTTGCCGCCGGCTGGGTGGTGGGCGGCGGGAAGAGGATTTTCTTTACTTCCGCGGCCTTTGCCTTGTCGAGATGCCCCGACTGATAAAGCCAGCCCACGCCGCCCACAACGGCGAGGAAATTAATCGCCAGGAGGGTGATGAGGGTGGAGAGGAGTTTTTTCATGGCACTTGTGATTAAATTGAATGTCCAAACCGTATCACGGGCATCCCGCCCGTGTTTTCATTTTCAGCAAGACACGGGCGAGACGCCCGTGATACGAAGCATAGGGTCCGCCTTGGCGGACCCTACAATTCGCTCACGCCCACCGTCCATTCGCGCCCGGGGCGAAAATGGTAGGCGAATTCGCCCACCCTACGCGCTAACGCGCCGAGCGGTTTCCGTCGGAAAATGCCCCCACGCCGGGGCAAGCGGCGCGCGTAACGTTTCGTCTTGCGAATAAGGCCTGTCGCCGCGCCGCCCCGGATTTGCGCA
>DASRRM010000239.1:0-4822 GCA_035695715.1 Tepidisphaeraceae bacterium | reverse complement strand
TGGGCCGCTTGTGACAGCCACGACGCTCTGCCAGTCCCAACCTGCTCCTGGGAGCCGTTCAGAAAAATGCTTCGGCGAGGAGAGATTTTTGTTGACCGACAAAAGCCTTTCATGGATAGGGTGGGCGTACTCGCCCACCATTTGCGACCCGCCTAAGATGGTGGGTGAGTACAACCCTACGTGTTGCCAGGAACGACGGCCCGCCAGAATCGTAATCGCTGCGAACGTCCAATTATAATCCGGCACAAAATTTGCACATCCGATATTCTTTTAGTCAAATCTTAATAATCGCGAGCCCGAAGCACGCTGGACGCACGATGGCTTGTCTATCTTAATCATATTTCAGTATTACATTTACGATCTTTGAAAGCTTAGAATAGTGCGGTTTTTGCGGCGGCTAATTTGGGCCGCCGGAGAATAAGACCGCGACCGAGCCTGCGGCAGATTGGCGGCGCGGTCGCGAATCTTTAAAGAATGCGAAAAAAAAGTTGTTGTCTTTCGAGCAGTTGGAGATATACTGAGACACGAGTCGGGCGTGCCGCGCCGACTTCATGGACGTGGGTGACGGGTTGGAGATCGCTCCGGCCCGGCGGCACCGAGGTGAAAGCCAGTGGGACAACTGTTTGTGAACGCTCGCTTGTTCAGCGTGCCTGCATGAACCGACAAGCCGGTATGCGCCTTCGGTAACGACAGTCCAGGTTGGCTTCGATCGTAAATCGAGGCCGGTCTGAAGGAGGTTTGTTTACAATGGGTATCGATACCCAACTCCCGCAGGCGGCGCATGCCGCGTGCGGGGAGCATCGTTGTGTCCGCCATAAGCTTTTTGCCAGCGTTGTCCTGGCATCGGTGTGTGTTCTTTCATCGGCATCGGCCAAGGCCGGCTTGTCGGAAAATTCGCCCGGCATTGATTTTCCCTCATCTCCCGTTGCGCTTCAGCTCATTTCCCCCGAGGGCGGCGCCAGCGCTTCAGTAGCCGACGCCAATCTCCGCCCCGTGATGCCGGTAGCCTCGAATGATCCGCTGGCCATCGATCCGCCGGCACGCGATGCGCTGCTGACGCAGAATTCGGTGCTCTGCCGCCTTCCCGATCCCACGACGGCAGCCGTTATCAATGCGACTCCCAAGACCGACGCCACGCCGCCGTTGTTGATCCCCTTGCCGACGGCCATTTCGGCCGGTGCAATCGGTCTGGCGGCGTTGGGAATTTTCGGCGCGGCCAAACGTTTCCGCCGACGACTTTTCGCCTAGCACCCCATCATCAATTTCAGAAATAACATGGCCCCGCACCTGTTGTAAGGAGTGCGGGGCCATTTGTTTTGCCCATCAAACGGAGGGAAAAATGCCTGATCACGACATGAAGTTCCAATGCCCCGCCTGCAAACGGCGTTATACATGGAAGCCGGAGCTTGCCGGTAAACGCCTGCGATGCAAATGCGGCGAGCCGGTTTCGGTGCCGGCTGAAATGGAGATCGAGACGCCGGAGGACGGCCCGCCGGACCTCGGCGGCGAGGATTTCCTGCAGGCAGTGGCCGAAACCCAGTCGATGCCCGCCAGGCCGGTCGCCCGCCCCGCCGCGGCCGCTGCGCGAATCCAACGAACGCCACCCACCCTGTCTGCCGCTTCGAAGGCCGCTGTAACCCGGGAAAAAATCAGCGATCGCTGGTGGGCGATGGTGGGACTCGGCGTGTTCGTCATGGTCGTGGCGTTCTTCGAGTTCAGCCGCCTGAGCAACATGGAACAGCACGGCGGAACGGTTTATCTGACCCGGTTGGAATACCTGATGTACATGATCGCCGGGCGATGGGGCGTCTTGATTTTCCTGGTGATTGTTGCCGGCGCCAGCATTGGGTTTGGGATTCAAAAGTTTCTAAAGGGGCGAAGCGCCACGGAGAGATAGCGGGACATGACCTAACTCGCCCATCCATATCAACCAGAGGGGTGCAATTCCCCGGAATCATGGCGTTCATTGTTGTCACGCGATAACATGCACCCGTTCCATCCTTTCCCATTGTCGATCCTTCACGGGGTGATAGATGAAAACTTGCGAAACGACCCTGCGGCTGCCGCGTCGGATATTATTGCTCGCGCTTTTGCTGGTATTGGCGATCTTGGCGCCATACCCGGCGGCGCTTGTTCGTGGCGAAGATCCCACGCCGACGAAAGACGCCGGGCAGCCGAAAGCAAAGGCGGGCGAGGAAAGAGCGGCGGGGAATCTGCTGGACACCGTCACGGACGTCGACCTGAAAAAATTCGGGTGGACCCGTCATGGCGGCGCGGTCGTCTCCGATGGGCATGATGTGACTTCACTCATGCTCCCTTATCTGCCGCCGGATGAGTATGACCTCACTGCCGAATTCTCGCGGCTGACCAATGACAATGACATCCTCATCACGTTCCCCGTGGGCGCGGGGACGTGCGCTTTTTCGGTCGGGGCGCATAATAACAAGCACGCAGTGCTGGGAAAAATCGCCCGCCATTGGGACGACGGCAATCCAACGCTGACCGATGCCAGCGTCGCGAATAATGAAAAGCACCAGATGGAGGTGAAAGTTCGCCGCGACGTCGTTGAAGGATATTTAGACGGCAAGCGGCTTTGCCGCTGGCTCACCAATGGCGACGACCTGATGAGCCATCCGTTTTTCATGCCGCATAATCCGGGTCTGATCGCGCTGACCGGGTGGCAGGGAGCGGTGGCGTTTTACTCGGTGAAGGTGACGGCGGTGCATGGGCAGGGGATCGCGGCAAGCGAGCGAGATGCCGATGGCCTGGTATATAACCCGCGAATTCTGCGTCCCGGGGAGGATGGATCGATCCAGTTGGCCGCCAGAGACGCCACTGTTCACGGCAAGGCGATGAACTATGACGGCGCTAGTGGGCAGGAATGCCTGGAGTATCGCGAACCCACCGGCCAATATCTTTCCTGGTTTGTCGAAGCGCCAAAGGAAGGCGACTATGGCGTGGATGTCACCTATGCCTGCTCCGATGGCAAGGACGGAAGCGATGTGGAAGTTGGCCTGGAGCCGATCAAGGCCGCCGGCGCCGCTCCCAGCGCGAAATTGGTACTGCATGTGAAGGATTCGGGCGGATGGGAGCAATTGCAATCGGAATCGCTGGGGAAACTCCACCTTCCCGCGGGCCGTCAAATGCTGACCGTCAGGGTCAAGTCCAGGCCGCACGATGCGGTGATGAACCTGCGGCGGATTGTTCTGCTGGCGCCGATTCCCGCGCCGGCCGTCGCCGGCACCACCCAACCCGGCGACAAATCATCAACGGCCCTTTATCTGCTGACCAAAAAGAATCCGGAGAATCTTCATACGCCGACATCGTTGCTCGAGCGCGAAATCTATCGGCAGGCTTTGCTCATAGCCGCCCGGGATGGCGTTGGCGTGCAGACGCGCGATGAATCACTGCGGGAATGGCATGGCGATGCGCCGGCCGGCGCGACGCTGAATCTGGATGCGTCGGGGTTGCATCTGGAAATTTTCGCCGGGAAGGGAGCGGCCATATGGCGCGGCAACAAGCCGCGGGCGGCCGCCGATCAGACGGTCTTGAACTGGAACATTGCCGGGATCGAGCCACTGGCGCGGGGCGAATTTGTCAAACTGCTTCAGACCCGGGGATTCTCCGGAAAGCCAAACGTGATGAAGCCCGGCGCTCCCGCCCCGGCCGACGCCGAGGCGCGGCTCGGCGAGCTGGAGGAACTGTCCCAATTTAACCTCCTGCGCGACACGCACGCCTTGATTCATGATGACGGCGAATCGGAGGCGCGCCTCGGCGTGCTGGTGCGCGCTTACGCCAATCTCGGCCAGCTCACGCGATATCATTGGAGCGTGGAGCATCAGGTTTTTGCCGCCCGGTCGCTGCTTTATGCGCAGCGCATGGTGGCGAACGATCCGAAGTCGGCTGTTGCGCTGTGGCATCGCGCCTATGCAATGGCCATGGCCGGCGCGCAGGGGCAGGCCATGAAGGACCTGGCCGCCGCCGCGCAGCTTGGCGATGAGGCCAAAGCGCCGCCGTGGGTGCGGCTGTTGCAGCCGTTCTGCAATTACGATTTTACAAAGCTGACCGATCTGGCCGCGGCTGACAAATCGCAGTCGCCGCTGGCGATGTACCTGGCTTTTGTGACGGTGGAGCAAAGCGGAAGCACGGCCGTCACGCTGAAGGTTGAAAAAGCCGCCCTGGACGCAAATACCCGTTGCCTTCGGGTGATCGACGCGATGTGCAACGAAACGGGGCCGGGATTGCTGAATCAGTTGGTGGATATTGGCCCGGGAATTTTCAGCTCGACGCTGGGAACGGAGCTGGAAAAAACGCCCGGCCTGCCCAAGGCGATGATCGACCCCATTCGCGATCTGCGCCGCGCCGATGGAAATCCCGCAGGTCGCGAAACGATTTGCCAGGCGTTGATCGCCCAGGGCGCGCCGGATAAAGACCGGCGCGAACCATCGCTTGCGGCGCTGGGCCGGCTCATTCAGGAAACAACCTTTACCCACGTCCGGCGAAAGGCCCACCTCATCGCGATGCAATGGGGCGTGGATGCCAGCGATTACGTTGCCGACGTGCGGCCGCTGGTGTCGGAGCATCGCTTCAAGGGCGTCATCGACGCTTATGGCAAACTTCACGAACAGACGCGCGACAACGCCATAAAGGCGATGGGAACAGTGCGCTGGGAAGACCTCACCGTGACGGAATTGCCGCTATATCGCGTGGAGCAGTGGGCGCAAAGCCGCGGCGAGGGGACGCCGAACGATCTACTTGGCCCCATTTTCTTCGACATGGACGCCGGCAGTTTCGACAAGGAGGCGTGGATTGCCTTCTTTGG
>DASRRM010000238.1:0-2627 GCA_035695715.1 Tepidisphaeraceae bacterium | reverse complement strand
CGGAAGATGCCTCAAGCGCTGGTCGGCCGCAAACAGTTCCCAGCTTTTTGGGGGGCCGGCAAACCAGATCGTCGCGTGCGGAAAGCGGCGCTTCACCGCGTCCAGAATGGTGCTGGTGACGGCGATGTCGGCGCCAAGGGTTACACGCGAAAGGACGAAAACGTTTCGGATGGATTCCGGGTCCTGGTCGAACACGCGAGGCTGGCGAACGCGCTGGTAGCGCGCTACCAGATGATCGGGATGCTGCCCCGGAATCCGCCGGGCCACTACTTCGGAAAACAGCTCGGCGTAGACCAGGCAGAGATCGGGATCGAACAAATCCGCCAGCCGCTCCACCACGATGCGGAACAACTCGCGGTCGCCGCCACATGAAATCAAATCATCAATTAAATGTTCCGGCCATGGCTTCGCGGCCAGGCAGCAATCCAGAAGCTCAAACGCCAGCTTTTCAGGAGAGGTATTTTCCAACCAGCAACTCCAGCTTTTTGCGAGTGGCCTCGGGAACGGCCTTGGGGTCAGTGATCAAGGCATGCGCCAGCGCCGATCCGCATTTGCATTCGCGGGAATCCGGCATACTTTCCACCGTCGCCGCCACTACTTTGCACGCATTATCGGCATTTTGCCTTAGATTCGCCAAAATATCGGTAACCGTGACGGCATCGTGTTCTGCATGCCAGCAATCGTAATCGGTCACCATCGCTATCGTGACGTAACAAAGCTCGGCCTCACGAGCCAGCTTGGCCTCCTGAAGATTGGTCATGCCGATGACATCCATCCCCCAACTGCGATAGACGTTCGATTCGGCCTTCGTAGAAAACGCCGGCCCCTCCATGCAAAGATACGTGCCGCCGGACGAGACCGTGACGCCGGTTTTGGTGCAAGCTTGATAAACAATCTTGGAAAGATGCGCGCAGACCGGGTCGGCGAAGCTGACATGGGCCACTAAGCCGTCGCCGAAAAAAGTAGAGACGCGGCCGCGAGTGCGATCGAAAAACTGATCCGGGATTACAAATTTCAGCGGCGCGTGCTCTTCCTTCAACGATCCCACCGCGCTGAGCGAGATGATGCGATCGACGCCCAGCGCTTTGAATCCGTAAATATTGGCGCGAAAATTCAGCTCCGACGGCGAGTGCCGGTGGCCGCGGCCATGCCGCGATAAGAAGGCGACCTCTTTGCCCGCAAGCTGCCCGACCACGTAAGGATCGGACGGCATGCCCCAAGGCGTCTCGATGACCATTTCTTCGTGCGCGGTGAACCCGGGCATGGAATAAAGCCCGCTCCCGCCGATGATTCCGATAGTTGGTTTTCTGTGCATTATTCTTGAATTAACTCGAGCAAGACTCCGCCGCTGGATGAAGGATGAACGAACACGTAAATGTGGCCGCCCGCACCCGCCCGCGGCTCATTCAGCAAGCGGACGCCTTTTTCCTTCAGCCGCTGCACCGTGCCGGCGAGATCCGGGACTTTTAGCGCGATGTGATGCAGGCCTTCGCCGCGCTTCTCGATAAATTTTGCGATCACCGAATCGGGTTCGCTCGCTTCGAGCAACTCGATGCGCGACTCGCCGGCCGGCAGCATCACGACGTTCACCTTTTCCTGCTGCACCGTTTCGCGAGGACTGGCCGCGCATCCGAGCTGGTCTCGATAAAATTCAAGTGCGGCGTCGAGCGAACGGACCGCGATGCCCAGGTGATCAATTTCGAATTTGCCTGCTTTCGTGCTTTGGATCCAGCCATCGGTAATCGTGTACGGGTCCGAGCGGTGCGCGGCTACTTCCACCGCGGCAGCCTGAAAATCAATATTCGCAAATTGTTCGAGCAGCCGTTCGCGCAGCATCTCGCGAAGCCGCAAAGTCCAGTTGGCGACGGCGCGATCTTTGGCCTCAGCGCGCGCAAGATAGGATCGAATGGCGGCCAAAGCTTCCGGAATTCCCTGCCCTTCGCTGGCCACCGTTCGCACAATGGGAGGAACCCAATTGTCATGCCGCAGCGAAAGACTTTGCAAGGCCAGGATTTCGCGCTCCAGGCGATCGGCTCCTCCAGATTGATCGGCCTTGTTGATTACGAAGACATCGGCGATTTCCAGGATGCCCGCCTTGATCGCCTGCACATCGTCACCCATGCCTGGCACCAGCACGACTACGGTAACATCCGCCAATTTTGCGATTTCCACTTCATCTTGGCCAACGCCGACAGTTTCGATGAGGACGAAATCTTTGCCCGCGGCATCCAGGAGCAAGGCCAGGTCGGTGGTGGCGGCGGCGAGTCCGCCGAGGTGCCCGCGCGTGGCCATGGATCGAATGAAGACGCTGGCGTCGGCGTGATGGCTGAGCATGCGAATGCGGTCGCCCAAAATCGCGCCGCCGGTGTAAGGGCTGGTGGGATCGACCGCGATCACACCAACGGATTTCTCTTCGCGGCGAAGCTCATGAACCAGGCGATCGGTGAAAGTGCTTTTGCCCGCACCCGGTGCACCCGTGATGCCGATGATGCCGGCGCGGCCCGTATGCGGAAACAATTCCTTCAATAATGATTGGGCGGCGTGAGACCGGTTTTCGATCTGGGTGGCGGCTCGGGCCAGGGAGCGCAGGTCGCCCGCCAGGATTTTCTCGGCCAGGACTGTCATTC
>DASRRM010000237.1:0-6370 GCA_035695715.1 Tepidisphaeraceae bacterium | reverse complement strand
CCCGTGTCTTAATTCAAAGAGGACACGGGCGAGACGCCGGCGAGACGCCCGTGATACGGGAAACCAGCCCCTGTCGTGGCGGCATATTTTGGTGGCGGCCAGCGGCCGCGCTGAGGAGTATCTCAGGATGACGTTTACCAGCATTTTATTAGGAGATCGCAACGATCTTGCGCAATCCGGCGCGTCAATTTTTCGTAGGGTCCGCACCGCGGACCGTCCTCTCCGCCGCAAATGCGACGGCTCGCAGTGCGGACACTACACTGATCGCGCAAGATCATTATCCCTTGCGGCGAGTAAGCAAGGTCCTTCCGGGCACCTCCGGATGACGGTTTCCTGCGTCCAAAGCGCTTGATTGCGCAGTGGCATTTCGATCATCCGCCATGCTGGCTGCACACGCCCGCACCACCACGGCGCAATATTTCAGTGCCGGTTGATGGCTGATCGGATCGGCCGCGTCAGTCGTTACCTCGTTCGGCGACGCCGACTCGCCCCATAATTCATTCCAGTGTATCGGCATGAACGCCGTCCCCACCGGCGTGGCCGCGTCGACGCGCAGCGTGCTTCGCGCCGTTCCGCGGCGGCTTTCAATCTCGACGCGCTGGCCGTTGGTCAGGGCCAGCGCGGCGGCGTCCTGTGGATTCATCTGCAAATAAGGGGACGGATCAGCCTTGTTCAACTGCGGCACAAGTCCGGTCTTGGTGCGCGTGTGCCATTGCGTGGAAACGCGACCGGTGGTCAGGAGGAGCGGAAATTCCCGGTCGGGCGTCTCAGCCGACGTTGTGTAAGGCCGAGCAAAAAATCGGGCCCGGCCGCTTTGCGTGGGAAACACGCCGTCCTCAAACCGCCGCGCCGACGGCTGCCCCAGCGCCGGCGAAGGCCACTGTTGCGGCCCTTTTTTCCGCAGCACATCGTGCGACAGCGCGCTCTGATCGTTGGGCCGGCCCGCGGTCACCCGGGCAAATTCATCAAAAATTTGCTCGGCAGAATTAAACGCCACCCCCGAGCGGAATTCCATTGTCTCGGCCACCTGCTTGCACCACCACCAGTCGGGCATGGCGTCGGCGGGCGCGGGAACCACCGCCTCCATCAGCGAAACCCGCCGCTCGCTGTTGCAGAACGTGCCGCTCTGCTCCAGATTCACCGCCGCCGGGAAGAGCACATCCGCATACGCCGTCGTTTCCGTCGGGTAATAGGCATCCTGCACGATCACCAGCTCGGCGTTTTGCAGCGCGCGT
This sequence comes from Tepidisphaeraceae bacterium, assembly GCA_035695715.1. Classification (GTDB taxonomy): domain Bacteria; phylum Planctomycetota; class Phycisphaerae; order Tepidisphaerales; family Tepidisphaeraceae; genus RYN-428. The sequence goes on along the minus strand of DASRRM010000237.1, from coordinate 5,135 downwards.
CGCACGCGCGGGAGATTGGGCATCGATGCCGCCGGATTCGATCCCACAATCCACACCGCCTTGATCTCGCCGCGCTCCAGCGCCGAAAACATCTCGACGGCATCGTAGCCGGCATGCGAATAAATTGTCCCGGGCCGCAATCCCCACGCCTGTTCCATCTGCCGGCGATGATCCGGATTGGCGATCTGCCGCTGCCCGGGCAGAAGATGGCTCATGTATCCCACGTCGCGCCCGCCCATGGCGTTGGGCTGGCCGGTCAGGCTGAATGGGCCGCATCCGGGCTTGCCGATTTGCCCCGTGGCCAGATGCAAATTGATGATGGCGTTGGTCGTGTAGGTTCCGGTGACGGTTTGATTCACGCCCATCGTCCAGAACGTGATGAGCCGCCGCGATTCGCCGATCACCCGCGCCGCATGAACGACATCGAACGTGCGAAGCCCGCAAATTCCCGCAACGCGCTCGGCGGTGTATTCCGGCAGCATCGCTTCCAGCTCGGCCCATCCCTCGGTGTTGGCCGAGATAAACGCCGGATCGACTTTTCCCCAGTGGTTCAACAGGTGCAGGATGCCGTTCATCAATGCCAGATCGGTGCCGGGCTTGATGGGCAGATGCAGCGTGGCGGTTTGGGCGGTTGCTGTTCGCCGCGGGTCAACCACGATGCACTGTGCCTTTCCCTTTTCGACGCGGCGCAGCACGCGGGCGAAGGTCACCGGATGGCAATCCGCCGCATTGGACCCGATGAACAAAAACGTGTGCGCCCGCTCGATATCGTCATAGCAGGTTGGCGGCCCATCGCTGCCGAAGGACAGGCTCATGCCGCTGGCGGCGCTGCTCATGCAAAGCCGGCTGTTGCTGTCAACGTGATTGGTGCGGAGATATCCCTTGGCGAATTTGTTGAAGAGATATTGCGATTCGGTGGTCAACTGCCCGGAAAGATAAAACGCAATCGCCTGCGGGCCATGCTGCTGCAAGATGGCGTGAAGCCGCTGCGAAACGGTGGCAATCGCCTTTCCCCGCGAAACAGCCAGCAGCGGCTCATCGCGCCGGGCGCGCGTCATCGCATAGCGCAGGCGGGTGCCCACGTCGACGGTGGCGGCCACGCTTGCGCCCTTGGAGCAGAGTTTGCCGAAGTTGGCGGGATGAGCCGGATCCCCGCGCACCTTCACGATGCGCGACCCGTCGCCAGAAGCCAGAAGGCCGCATCCAACGCCGCAATAGGGACAGAGTGTTTTGACCTCCTTCATGGGTTAAAATCCGTTTCGTCCGCGTCGTTGCGCCTTGGTCACGCGGTTCAATTTGAACGCCAAGACGCCGAGAACGCCAAGGGAAGAAGAGGGGGTGATCACCTTTGACACGGCCGTGACACGCGTGACACGGCCGTGCCTTAGGCGTTCGGTGTAAGGAGCACCAGGCATGGGCGGGAACGCCCGTGTCACGACCGATCGTGCCAAAACAGACGACCCCATCCGAAAAAAAGAGGCGCAATCTGAGGATCCCATCCCTTTGGTTTTTTCTTGGCGTTCCAAACTTGGCGTCCTCGGCGGCTTGGCGTTCACTTTAATGGTGCTGATAAACGAACCGTGCGCCATCAGTACACATCGCGCTGATACCGTCCCGCCCTCACCAGAGCCGCCACGTATTTGTCGGCATCCGCCGCCGCCATCGCGCCATGCTCGGCGATGATCTGCCGCAGCGCCTTGTCCACGTCCGCGGCCATTCTTTTAGCGTCGCCGCAGACATAGAAGTGTCCCCCTTCTTCCAGCCAGCGGAAGATTTCCGCGCCGTTTTCCAGCATTTTGCTCTGGACGTAGACCTTGTGGATGCCGTCGCGCGAAAAGGCGGTGTCGAGGCGGGTCAGCACGCCTTCCTGCTGATACTTTTGCAGTTCCTGGCGGTAGAGGTAGTCATGCGCTTCGCGCTGATCGCCGAAGAAGAGCCAGTTCTTTCCCTTGCACCCGGCGGCGGCGCGCTCCTGCAAAAATGCACGAAACGGCGCGATGCCGGTGCCCGGCCCAACCATCATCACCGGCTGATCTCCCGCCGGCAGGGCGAACTTGGCGGCGGGGTGGATGAATACGCGTACCGTCTGCCCCGAGTGCAGCCGCTCTGCGAGGAACGTCGACGCCACGCCGCCACACTTTCGCCCGCTGGAATTTTCATACCGAACCGCGCCGACGGTCAGATGCACCTGTCCCGGATATGCGCGGAGGGAGGATGAAATCGAATACAGCCGCGGCCCCAGGGGTGAAAGCGTCGCCACAAAATCCCCGGCGGCCGGTTTAGCCGAGGGAAATTTGCGAAGCAAATCGAGAATTTCCAGATCCCCCGCGCCGTCTTCGCTGTCGCGCATGGCGGCCAGGGAAGCCCGCTCGCCGTCGTCGCTTGCGCAGCGGGAAAGAATATCGAGCAGGTCCGGCGTTGGCCGGGTGACAGTAAATTCGCGGGTGAGGGCATGCCGAAGGCTCATGGGCAGGCCATCCCATCCCGGCACATCCTCGTAGCCGATCAGACCCAGGGCGTCGAGAATATCGCTAACGAGCATCGGGCAGTTTTCGGGGAACACGCCCAGCGCATCGCCGGGCTTATAGGTGATGCCGCTGCTGCGGAGATCGATCACGACATGGCGGGTGTCCTTGCTCGACATCGGCGAATTGAGCATGCGCGAATGCATCAGCCGGGCCGGGTAGGGATTGTTCCGGTCCCACGCCTGCGGCACATCGGAGGCCGCCTCTCGCGCCGATTTTTTCACGCCAACGTCGCCCACCGGCACTACATTCTTCGGCGCGGCGGCGACAAGCTGCTTGAGCATCTTCACGGTATCCTTCCCGCCCGGCGTGCAGCGGGTCAGGTCTTTTTCCTCCCCGCGGGCGATGGCCTCGCTGTAAGTTTGGCAGACATAGCCGCACGCGCCGCAGTCGAGCTGCGCCATGGCGGCCATCAGCCGGCGCTCGTGCGGCTTGCCGTCGGCGAGTTTCAGCCGCTCGTCCATGGGCAGAGTCGAATCATGCCAGGGAAATTCCTCCTCGGCCGGCGCGGCCGGCGCTGGCGCTGCAATTTGCTCGGCCGGCGCGATACTTGCCGCCGCCGCACCGGTGGCCGCAGCCTGATGCCCAAACATCCCGGCAAAGAATCCATTCAGCCACGAGCGCTGCGCGGCGGTAAACGGGGAGCTCTCCGGCATAACCGGCACGAAGGGAACCGTCGCGACGGCGGAGGGCTTGATCGTGGGTGCAGAAACCATGAGTGTCATGTGATTACCGTTGGGTCGATGAACGTCCGTGTCTTTGAGTCAAGGCAGTGGCCGGATCGGATAGTCCTTCACGCCGGGGCAAGCGGCGGGCGAGTGTGTCGCTGTCAAAGTAACCGTTGCCGCCGCGCCGCCCCGGATTTGCGTATCGCTGAATTCCGCCGCGCGATTCGCATGAAGTTTCCGGAGCGCCGGGCAAATCCGGGGCGGCGCGGCGACGGCGTTTTTTCTTGAGTCCTGCTTTTTCGCGCCGCTTGCCCTGGCGTGAAGGCTTCTTGTGCTAATTCGCATTGCGATCCAAGAGACGTCGCGCGATTGGACGCTTCGATCTTCGTCGGGGCCGCACTGCGGACCGTGTTCTCCTCTCAAACTATCGATTCACTTCCGCCGCCTTCTCAAGCCGCCCTGGCTTCCTCAGAATTTGCCGGGCAAAATAGCGCCTGCAATGCCTCAACCGTCTGCCGCCGGCAGAAGTCTCCAAAGGCTTCATCCTTTTCGGCGCGATGTTGGAGGTATGCCCGGATCATCCTTTCGAGCGCTGCGGGGGCGTCGGCGGCAAGTACGTCGCGATGCACCTCGCGGCCGATTTGCTGCCGCGGCCCATATCCGCCGCCCACGCAAATGTGATATCCCTCGATCATTTCCTCGCCCACCGCCACCTTCGTCGCGATCAGTCCGATATCGCCGATGTAATGCTGCGCGCAGGAATGGTGGCAGCCGGTCAGGTGGATGTTGAGGGGTTGATCCATGGTCACTGTTGCGTCGAGATGGTTGGCGATTAGCAACGCGTGTGCCTTGGTGTTGGAAGCGGCAAACTTGCACCCGGCATTTCCCGTGCAGGCCACAAGACCGGCTCGAACCTGCGTTGCCGACCAGTGCAGGCCCAGTTTTTCGATCTCCGCCTTGATGGTTTCGATGTCGGCGGCGTGAAGATCGGGAATCAAAAGGTTCTGCCAGACGGTCAGGCGGATGTCGCCGCTGCCGAATCGCTCGGCAATTGCCGCCAGGCCGCGCATCTGCGCGGCACTCATCCGCCCGACCGGTAACACGATGCCGGCATAAACCTTCCCCTCCTGTTTTTGCGGATGAAAGCCGACGTGGCCCATGCGGTCGACGCCTGCAGCGCGCTTCTGGCAATCTTCCAGCGCAACGTGGCGCAATTTCGCCGGCAGATACTTTTCCACCTCAGCCAGATACTTTTCCAATCCCCACGCATCCAGCACATATTTCAGCCGGGCTTTTTTGCGGTCGGTGCGATCGCCATTTTCCAGGAAGACGCGAACGATCGCCGCGGCAACCGGGATGCATTCATCGGCCTTGAGCAACACGCCGCAATCGCGGGCGAAATCCTTGTGGCCGGTGATCCCGCCAAGTTGAAGGCGAAAGAAAACCTCATCCGCCGGCAATGCATCCGAAGCCTTTTCCGGCCGGATTTTCACGGCGACGAAGCCGATGTCATTGGTGTCCTCCAAGGTGCTGATCGACCCGCCGCCGTCGAAGGAGATATTGAATTTCCGCGGCAGGCCGTACATGTCGCGATGGTTGAGAATGTAATGATGCATCTGCCGGGCGAGGGGCCGCGTGTCGATCAGCTCCTGCGGATCAAACCCGGCGGTGGGGCTGGCGGTGACGTTGCGAATGTTGTCCGCCCCCGAGCCGCGATGAATGATTCCCAAATCCGCCAGGCCGGTGAGAAGATCGATGGAATTCTTCGCGCCGATTCCCCGAAACTGCAAGTTGGAACGCGTCGTCACATCGCAAAAGCCATTGCCCAGTTGCTCGGCCAACGTCGCCAACCCACGAAACTGATGGCTGTTGGTCAGCCCGGCGGGAAAGCGCAATCGGCACATAAAAGAATCCTGTGCCGGGGCCACGTAAAACAGCCCCT